>CAZRAW010000042.1:0-17389 GCA_964598065.1 uncultured Lentimicrobiaceae bacterium | reverse complement strand
GTTGCGGGCGGTATCGTCCCGGTATTTTTCAGAAAGTTCCCTGATTTTTTTGAATTGATTTTCCATGATATATTTTTTAATCGGATGAATGAAATTTTTCAGGTCTTATTCTTCTCTTTTTCTCTCATCACTAATATTTGTGTTTAAAGGACGAGTTTCGCTGTAAAAAAGAGTAGAAACTAAATCTTGGCAAATGTATGTTTTTTCTATAAATAAAATTATTTATGGAAGAAAGAAATATTATATAATGATAAAATTAGAAAAAAAATCTAATTAAAGTACTGAAATGAGAGAAAAAATCTAATTAGGATACTAAAATGAGAGGGAAAAACTAATTAAATTTGAATTAAATCTTTAAATCCGTAGTCAACGTTGCCGGAAAAAGAATATGTATAGCTTTCGGAAAATACTGATATAAGATTTCGAATCAAAATTATTTTATTTCATCTTAAAAAACCACATTCTTTAGGCGTAGTCATGCTTTTTTGGCAATGCCTTTGTATGTTGAGATAAATTGAATGATGAATATCGATTAACAAGAGGTAAATTAAAACTTCAAAAGCCCAAAATCGATTGCCTAAGGCATCCCTGTGGGAAATCGGTCTATATTCAAAAAATAGAAATGCTCAAAAGCCCCCTATAGGGGCAAACCAGAGCCACCTTCTTAGAAGGTGTGATTTTTTGGTTCGTACAAGAGACAGAGATTTTTTCTTCTTTAGATTGGGGTTGTATTTCTTCTGGTGCATCAAAATAATATTTAGCCTTTTTCACTAACCCGTTCCGTCATCCCCATACTTTTCCTATTTTTGAAAAAAAGATCGCCATGTACCTAACCGATAGAGAATTGTTTTACCGCTATTTGGCTGTTCCGGCCGAAGTGCCTGAAGCATTGGAAATTGTTCGAGCCGAAGGTATTTATCTTTACGATGACCTTGGAACCGAATACGTTGACCTCGTCTCCGGCGTCTCGGTGAGCAACGTAGGGCATCAACATCCGGCAGTGGTGGAAGCTGTCAAAGAGCAAGCCGGAAAATACATGCATTTGATGGTTTACGGAAAATATATCCAGTCGCCGCAGGTACGCCTTGCCGGTAAAATGGTCGAAAACCTGCCACCGTCACTTAATTCCGTTTATTTTGTCAACTCCGGGAGCGAAGCCATCGAGGGGGCCTTAAAACTGGCCAAACGTATTACCGGCCGTACGGAAATGATTGCCTTTAAAAACGCTTACCACGGACATACCCACGGCGCTATGAGCATGCTTGGTAATGAAGAAATGAAATACGCTTTTTATCCACTGTTGCCGGATATTCGCTTTCTGAATTTTAATGTGCTGGAGGATTTGGCTCAAATCACTGAAAAAACTGCTTGTGTCCTAATCGAACCGGTTCAGGCCGAAGCCGGCATTCTCATTCCTGATAAGACATATATACGCGCTTTACGCGAACGCTGTACGGAAACCGGCGCCATGCTGATTTTCGATGAGGTGCAGATGGGCTTTGGCCGGACGGGAAAGCTGTTTGCCTTTGAGCATTTCGATATGGTTCCAGATATTTTGTGTCTCGCGAAAGCCATGGGCGGCGGCATGCCCATTGGCGCTTTTGTCTCTTCTCAAAAACGGATGCTGCTTTTGACGCACCATCCTAAGCTGGGACATATCACCACTTTTGGCGGACATCCGGTAAGTTGTGCTGCGGCCCTCGCCAGCCTTGAAGTTATTCTTCGCGAAAAGCTGCATGAAAAAGCACAGGCTAAAGGTCGTTTGTTTGTAAAATGGCTCGAAGGTCATCCGCTGGTGAAAGAAATCCGGCAAATTGGACTCATGCTTGCCGTGGAGCTGGTGGATGAGACCACGACTGACAAGGTGGTTCGTGAAATGTATAAAAGTCGGTTGATTGTGGACCGGTTTCTGTTCAGCGATACCTGTTTTCGCATTGCCCCGCCGCTCACCATTACAAAAGAAGAGATCAAAATGATTGCTGAGAAAATTCTATACAGTCTTAACCAAATTAAATAATTGCTCTATGAAAAAATTTTACTTAACACTTCTCTCCGTCCTCTTTTTCTTTGGAGGAACTGCTTTTGCCCAGGACAGGGTGAGCAGTTTGAACTTTGAAACCCGTTCCGAGGTGATTGCACAACACGGAATGGCCGCTACAAGTCAGCCGCTGGTTACGCAAATTGCACTTGACATCTTAAAAAAAGGCGGCACTGCCGTTGATGCCGCTATTGCTGCCGATGCGGCCCTCGGACTTATGGAACCCACAGGCGCCGGTATGGGCGGCGATCTTTTTGCCATTGTATGGGATGCCAAAACACAAAAACTCTATGGCTTGAATTCCAGCGGGCCTTCGCCCAAATCGCTGACTTTGAAATATTTCAAAGACCACGGCTACAAGTTTATTCCCGCTCACGGACCGTTGCCTGTTTCTGTTCCAGGTTGTGTGGATGGATGGAACGAGTTGCACAAACGTTTCGGGAAACTTCCCATTAGCGAAATCCTGCAACCGGCCATTACTTATGCCCGTGAAGGTTATCCTGTAACCGAACTTATTGCTTACTACTGGAAATCGAATGCACGCATTCTGAAAAAATATCCCGGTTTTGCCGAGGAGTATATGCCCGATGGCAAAGCGCCGGTAAAAGGACAGGTTTTTAAAAATCCCAATCTTGCTAATACCTTAGAGCTGTTGGCCAGGAAAGGATTACGGGAATTTTATGAAGGGAAACCGGCCAGGGTGATCGCCAAATATATGCACGAACAAGGCGGTTTTTTGTCTTACAACGATTTGGCTTCGTATCATGCCGAATGGGTAAAGCCCGAAAGTACCGACTATCGCGGTTACGATGTGTGGGAACTGCCTCCCAACGGGCAGGGTATTGCCGTTTTGCAAATGCTGAACATGTTGGAAAACTTTGATATCAAGTCCATGGGATTCGGCAGTGCGGCTTACATTCATCTGCTCACCGAAGTGAAAAAGATCGTTTATGAAGACCGGGCAAAATTTTATTCCGACCCGAAGTTCAACAAAATTCCCGTGAAACAACTCATTTCCAAAGCATATGCTAAAAAGCGCCTGAAATTATACAATCCTCATCATGCTGCCAAGTATTATCCTGCCGGTCAGCCTGAAAAGGGGAATACTGTTTATCTGACGGTAGCCGATCAGTATGGAAATATGGTTTCGTTGATACAGAGCAACTACCGTGGTTTGGGATCGGGCATGACACCGCCGGGGCTTGGATTTATTTTGCAGGATCGCGGAGAACTCTTCTCGCTGAAACCGGGACAGTTCAACACTTATGCTCCCGGCAAACGACCTTTCCATACCATCATTCCGGCTTTTATCACAAAAGATGGCAAACCATGGATAAGCTTTGGCGTGATGGGCGGCGCCATGCAGCCTCAGGGCCAGGTACAAATTATCGTTAACCTCGTTGATTTCGGCATGAACCTCCAGGAAGCCGGCGATGCACCACGTATTCGTCACGACGGCTCATCGCAACCTACCGGAACCGTGATGAAAGATGGCGGATGGCTTAACATGGAGAGCGGATTTAGCTACGATGTCATTCGGAAGCTTATGCAAATGGGACATCGAGTGCGTTGGAGCCTTGGTGGCTACGGTGGTTACCAGGCCATCATGTGGGATGCGAAAAATAAAGTTTATTATGGTGCTTCCGAGTCAAGAAAGGATGGGGAAGCAGCAGGGTATTAGATATTTATAAAATTAAACATGCAGGAAAAGACAACAAAGATTATTGAAGGGATAAAGTCGGTCATCGGGAAAGAGAAGCAGCTTTCTCCATCACCGTTTATGAACTGGCTGAAACCGGTGGCGGTGGCTGCCGAATACGGCTCGCTGACTTTTGAATACAAAATCAGAGAAGAGATGACCAATCCCATGGGACATCTTCACGGCGGCGTCATTGCCGGGATTATCGATGACATCATGGGCGCTACGGTTTACAGCCTTGAAAAAAGCGACATTTTTGTTACTGTAAACCTGTCGGTGGACTATTTTGCGCCGGCTTTTCTCGGAGATATCATTCATGCCGTTACCAAAGTGGTAAAAGAGGGTAAGATGGTTATAAACATTGAGTGTGAATTGTGGCTTCCGGCTAAAAAACGATTGTTGGCCAAAGCCAGTTCCAACCTTATGCGAATCCGTTAAAAATGTCTGTTTTTCAGCTCTCCGACGAACCTGTTTTCCCCCGTCCCGAATTTGCTGAGCCGGACGGACTGCTGGCCATTGGCGGTGACCTCTCGCCACCGCGTATTCTTCAGGCTTATGCTTCCGGAATCTTTCCATGGTACAGTGAAAATCAACCCATTCTGTGGTGGTCGCCCAACCCGCGAATGGTACTTTTTCCGCAAGAGTTCAAAAGGCATAAAAACCTCTGGCGGCTGGTGCGCAGCGGAAAGTTTCGGGTAACCATGGATGCCGATTTTTCTGCTGTTATCAGTGCTTGCAGCAAGGCAGAGCGAAAAGGGCAGGAGGGAACCTGGATTACAAAAGAGATGCGGGAGGCTTACATTCGGCTGTTTGAACTGGGCTTTGCTCATTCGGTGGAATGCCGGCTGAATGATGAGCTGGCAGGTGGGTTGTATGGTGTTGCTTTGGGAAAAGTTTTTTTCGGCGAATCCATGTTTCATACAGTGACGGATGCCTCAAAAGTGGCCTTGTGGTATTTGGTGGATTTTTTGCTCGAAAATGATTTTAAGCTGATTGATGTGCAGCAGGATACACCGCATTTGCGGAGCCTCGGCGCGCGACTGATTCCGCGGAAAGAGTTTCTGAAAATCCTGAATGAAAATATTGGTTAAGCTGTTTTGCCGGGTATTTGTATTAGCAGATTCTCACGCCGCACGTGTTCGCAATCCGACCTAAAGGCGGTTCGGAATTAAACGCGGGAGAGAAAAAGGATTTCATGTCGTATTGTACGAATACAACGGCGCTTTTCTTTCGCCTCCTCGTCCCCTCGCTTGTTCGCCCCTTAGCTTTTTTATCTTTATTTTTCCATTTTTATGACTGTGGTGTGTTTGGGCATTATCTTTGCATTTTTACTAATCATGAGATGGTTTCTGTTCGGCATCTTATTTTCCGTACTGTTTTCCTCTCCCGTAAGGGCGGCAACGGGCTATGCGCAGGCGGATACAATCATATGGCACAGCGATTCCATCCCCTCCATCGATTTGCAGGAAATTGAAATTATTTCACGCAAAAACAGCATTTCTTTCTGGGCGCGCTGGCGGCTGAACCGGCTTATTCGGAATGTGAAAGTAGCTTATCCTTACGCAAAAACAGCAGGGGCTTTGCTGCGTATTTATGAAGTGAAACTAAAAAACGCCAAAAACGATGCCCAGCGTAAAAAAATCATGAAACAGGCTGAGGCGGAAATTAAAGCACGCTACGGGAATTCGCTAAAAAAACTAACTTTTATGCAGGGAATAATCCTGATTAAACTCATTGACCGTGAAACCGGAAATACTTCTTACGGATTGCTGCAGCAGCTTCGGGGGAAATTTACCGCTTTTTTTTATCAGGCTTTTGCCCGTTTGTGGGGTTATAATTTAAAAACCCGTTATGAACCGTACGGCAAAGACCGTGAAATTGAAGCCATTGTGAGGATGATTGAAGCGGGGAAATTGTAGTGCTATTATTTTTTAATTGCCGGGTAATACAAGTTGACAAGAAATGGTTAACAATGAACAGACGACATCAACAAAATCTAAAATTTCTTCCTATTTGCCCCGTCCCTGAATGACAATCAGAATGGTATAAATCATAATTTTAAAATCCATAGAAAGGGACATGTTTTCCAAATAAAGCAGGTCGTATTTCAGGCGATCAATTATTTCATCAATATTGGAGGCATAGCCGTATTTAACCTGTCCCCATGAGGTTATTCCCGGTTTTATTTTCAGCAACAGACGATAATGGGGGGCTTTCTGTATAATTTGGTCAATGTAATATTGTCGTTCCGGACGCGGTCCCACCAGTGACATTTGTCCCTTCAGAACCGTGAAAAACTGCGGAATCTCATCCAAACGAAATTTCCTGATAATGAGCCCGAAAGGAGTGATGCGCGGGTCGTTTTCCGACGAGAGTTGCGGGCCATCTTTTTCGGCATCCACAACCATCGAACGAAATTTATACATGTAAAACAGTTTCCCTTTGTAACCAACGCGCTCCTGTTTGAAAAGAATTGGTCCGGGCGACGAGAGCTTTACGCCAATGGCCGTGAAAAGATAAACCGGAGAAAGAAAGATAAGGACTACGGCCGAAGCAAAAATATCCAAAAGACGTTTCAGATATTGTTGCCAGACGGGCATTAAATCGGGCGAAATTTCGATTAGCGGTGTGTGAAAAACATTGGCGACTTTTACCGTGCCAAACATGATATCCTGAAGTAGCGGAATGATCTTTATAATAACATTAGCATCCTCCAGCTCGATGATAATATGTTGGATAGTATCTTTTTCGGAACGCTCAATGGCAATGATAACTTCCTCCACCTGTTTCTCCTTCACAATTTTATTCAATTCGTGGTAATTGCCGAGGTGGGGAACGTATCTGCTCATTTTGAAACTTTTGCGGTCGTGTACATTCAAAAAGCCTACAAATTTGTTCCCCGATGAAATTTCCTGATGCACTATAGATTGGTAGATATTTTCCGCATTGCCGTTACTTCCGATAATCAGTGTGTTAAAGCCTATTTCTCCGTTGTGTACTTTGCGAACCGTAGTTGTTGTCAGAATAAGCCGGAAAGAATAAGTGAAAACAAATTGTAAAGAAAACAGTACAAAAAATGATTCGTAGTAACCTCTGTAACTGTGTACTTCATCATCCAAAATCAGGACAAAAAACAATATGATCACACCAATTACCACGCTAATTAAAGTCTGCTCCAGCTCTTTTAAACGAGCTTTCCTGTATATACGCCGATAGGTGCCCGTCATAACATAGAGGAGTATCCAAAACAAAGGAATGAAAACAATTCCCAACCAAAACTTACGGTCATCATAAATTTCGTTGAGCTGGCTGAAGATGTGAGGGTTTTCGTTCAGCTTCCTGAACAGATAAAACAATGCCCAAGCCAAAAAGGCGCTGAACCAGTCAAGGAAAACATATTTTGTAACTTGTAAACGTCGGTTCATTTATTGCTTTTCGTTTCTACCAACACAGATTCTTCCCATTGAAATGCGCCGAAATGGGAAGATAATTTAAACCTGTACATGAATATGATTTATGGGTTTCTTTTTTATGGCAAACGAAAAAAGACTCTCCTTATTGTTGAAATATTGAAGTTTCCGAACCTTTCCGGTAAATACTTTTTATGGTGTAAACATCTGTATTTTCTCATCAATGAGGAAAGCGGCTCTTAGGTTCTGATAGGTATGGTCGAGGCTGACCACAGGCTTTTTGTTGTGGATGAGCATTTGGTAAAAACTGCTGAGCGCCGGTAATAGTTTATCCTCTTTGGGCGTCTTCAGGTTTTTGATGAGAAATTTGTTGTCAATTTTTTGATTTTGCTTTCGCAGAATCTTAATCCGGTGTTTTAAGAAATCGGCCTGCACACGTGCCTGATACTGGTAAAACTTGATCCTCCGGATGTTTTTGGAGGCAATACGATTAGCAGTGAGATTAGCAACTACGCCATTGTCAAACTCAAGGTTGGCATTAACAATATCGGGTGAACCGTTGAAGACGCTTACTCCGGTTGCGTGTACCGTTCGGATATTGGCTTTCACAATGCTCAGTACAATATCAATGTCATACATCATCAAATCCATCACAATGGGAATGTCCTGGCGTTGATCGTCGAAAGCAATGTGTCGCCGGGCTTCGATATACAACGGATGGGTAAGATAGGGGAGCGTGGCGGTATATGCCGGGTTGAACCGTTCGGGATAATTGACCTGTACCTTTACATCCGCCTCATTGGACAACTCAATTAACCGTAAAGCTTCATCAGGGGAAGATACAACCGGGCTGTCAATAAACAGGTGCTTCGATTTTTTAATGGCATTGACGGCCAGTAGAAAATGGTCCATATCCGGGGAAGCAATATCAATGACTTCCGAATTTTGTAAAAGTTCCCCGAAATCTTCAAAGTAGTTTAGCCCCTTTCTTTCGCAAAGCTCCGGGGCGTTTTCGATATGCGAATCGTAGATACCGGAAAGCTGAAAGCCGGCAAGAGATTGTATGGCTTTCAGGTGATTTAAGGAAATTTCATCAATCCCGGCAACCCCGATTCTTATCATGGTGATTTTTTTTTCAAAAATAAAGCCTGAAATGTTTAAATTCGCACCGGGAAAAAGAAATAACCAACCCCTGAATGTTAATAAATGGAAGATTCTTATCGTCATAAAGGTATGCGCAGAAAGTTGGTGAACGAAATTCGCAAAAAGGGCATCCTCGATGAAGAAATTCTGGAAGCCATTTACCGCGTACCACGCCATCTGTTTCTTGATTCGGGATTTTTGAGATATGCTTATGAAGATAAACCTTTCCCCATTGGCTCGGGACAAACCATCTCTCAGCCTTATACGGTTGCTTTTCAAACGTGGTTGCTAAATGTAAACCGGGGTGCAAAGATATTGGAGATTGGTACAGGATCGGGTTATCAGGCTTGTGTGCTGGCAGCTCTCGGGGCGCAGGTTTATTCCATCGAACGACAAAAAAAACTTTATGAGAAAGCCCGGAGTTTTCTTCCTGAGATGGGTTTCAAAATAAATCTGTTTTACGGAGATGGTTATCTCGGCTTACCCGCTCATGCTCCCTTTGACGGAATCCTTATTACGGCAGCAGCCCCGGAAATACCCGAATGCCTGTTCAATCAGCTGAAAACCGGAGGGGTTCTGGTCTCTCCTGTGGGCCGGGAGGATATTCAAACCATGTATCGCTATACAAAATCTGAAGATGGAAAAATAACCAAAGAACAGTTCGGAAGTTTCCGCTTTGTCCCCATGCTGAAAGAAAAAGCAGACGATTGAGGATTTTCAACAGCCATTAATAAAAAATACTCCTTCTAAAATGTTGAAAAGTCGAAAAGGACAGGTTGGGATGTACAGATTTCTTTACAAACCCCCGGTGAAATTTTAAACAGAAATGAATGAAGTCGGCTTTGTCCATCGGCTTACCTTCCTACGCTAAAATTTTTAAAAGTCGGCTAAATAACGATTATTTAAGTAGCTATTTTCTTAATTTTGTTAATTGTAATTTTAAAATTAGAGTATATGAAAAAATTATTTGTACTTATTTTTGTAATAGCGATGGGAGGCTTCCTCTTGTCAGGCTGTGCCGGAAACAGAAAAAAACAAAATAACAGATCGGCCATGATGCGTGGAAACCAAATGAACGGCACGATGATGAATCGCGGAAAAAAACAAAATAACAAATCGACTACAGCCGTTAGCACAAAAGTCGAAAAAAACTACATTGCCAGTTTGGAAAATGGTAAAAAAGTGTACTCGGAGTCTTGTATTGTCTGCCACATGACCGGTGTAGCCGGCGCACCGGCTTTGAAAGACAAAATTAGATGGGAAGGGATTGCCGCTAAAGGCATAAAACAATTACACCACAATGCTATCGATGGTTTTACCGGCAAATATGGTGTAATGCCTGCAAAAGGCAGCTGTTCCGACTGCTCTACTCAGGACATCTACGATGCAGTGGCTTATATGCTGAAAACGGCAGGGGTTAAAGCCAAATAGTTTTTAGGAAATAATACATCCAAAACCCGGCTTTCAAACCTGAAACGTATGAAGCTGAATTTAAAATAAACTTTTCCAAAGATTGTAAGCTTATTTCCGAATGGGAGAAAAATTCATGAAAGCGATTTCATTTTCAATGTCATAGCGAATGCTTCGGATTGTTTTTTCAGACAGAATCTTATAGAAATTTCCTTTAACAATTTGGTACTCCCTGTGTATGGGGCATGGTTTGTCCTCGTTGCATTCATACAATCCCAGGCCGCAAGTGTTGAAAAATTCAAGACCTTCAATGGCATCGATGAGCGAAAGCAGGGATATATCCATTGCCTTTTCGTCGATATGAAAGCCGCCGTGAGGTCCCTTTGCCGATTTTATAATATGTTTCCTGACAAGGTCTTGTAAAATCTTACCGAGATAATGCTCGGGAAACCCTAAGTCAGATGAAATTTGCTTTATGCCCAGCTTTTTTTCTTCCGAGGCATGTATTGATAAATAGACCACTGCCCTGATAGCGTATTCGGTAGATCTTGAAAAAAACATAAATACTTGTAGTTAAATTATTATTCGTTAATCTTAATTTTTACAATTTTGCCGCAAATTTAATGGGATGACCACTATTACTAAAGTGTACATTCCGGCAATTCCGGAATGTACCTGTGTTCATCTTCTTAATCCGGAATTATGATCTCAAAATCATTCCCTTTTAAATCATTATTTGTAAACGCTACAAATTTTCAAGGGCATTTCTTCCCGCTTCAGTAATCATTTCGGGTGACCACATGGGTTCCCAAACCACTTCCGTATCAACTTTAAAATCCGGAAAATCAGCCTTCAACACCACTTCCACATTCTGAATTATGGTATCGCCAAGCGGACATCCGCGTGTGGAAAGGGTCATGACTATCCGGATTGATTTTTCTTTTTCGTTGTAATCAATTTCATATACCAGCCCAAGGTCAATAATATTGACCGCTATTTCGGGGTCTACAACTGTTTTAAGCAATTGGGCAATTTCCTTTTCCTTATCGGTAAGATGCTGTATATCACTCATTTTTTGTGATTTTTTCTTTATGAAACACTATTTTAAAAACATTATAATTATATAGAATTGCTGTTATGATAAACATGGCTGCTGCCGACCGGATTAACCATACCTGATTTGTTAGTTCTCCCGTAATTAAAAACACAAAAGCCACCAGAAAGGTTTGGTTGTGAATATTTGCGATGCGATCCGAATATAACTCCTGAGGCAAAGGAATTTTCTGCTTTCCCACTTTGGCCTGATATTTTTGAAGCCACACAATAAACGGCAGGGTCTTATAGGTTTGCCCTAAGATGAGAGCACTCAGAAATCCAAAAATGATGCTCATTACAAAGGCGATATCAATACGGTATTGAAAAGCAGCGGTAAATTGCGGGCTAATCACAGCAAAGAGGCCCAGCAGCAAGATAAAAGCCAAAATGATAAAAGCTGCTTTGGAGAGTTTCATGCCTACATCTAAGTTTTTGCGGAAGCGATGTTTAAAGGCATAATAATTAAATCGTAAAAACAGACCTATCCCGGCGAAAACCGGTATGGCTGAAGCAATGATAGCCCATGAATGCGGATAGAAATAAAAAATACTCACCAGCAAAACCATACCTGCATTGAGTAAATAATAAGTGTATTTTAAAAGGTAATCAGGTAGCTTATGTATGATGAGAAACATGGGCATCAGTTTGCTTGACACGCCGATTACGAGAAATAAAAACCATCCCATAAGGCCCAGGTTGATGTGCATTTTTAGTAAATCAATTACGCTTACGGGTATAAATGGATGGGCAAAATTAATGATGAGGAGAATGGCGAGAGAAACGGTAAGTATGAGGTAAATGATGGCTGTGATAATAAAAATATTTCCCATATCCATTCTATCCGATTTGGCAGCGCTTTTTAGTGTGTTAATTGCAAAAAGGATAACCGCTGCAAGGATAAGGGCCCCTGACACCTGAAACCATAGCCAGTTTTGGTTGCTGCCGAATGTTGCTTCCCAGAAAGAAGCCACCAAAATTAACAACCCAATTCCGAAAAGATAAAAAGTGATCCTTGCCAGCATCTCGCTAAATAGTTTGACCTCCATTACCACCGGAATCAACTGATACAAAGAACCGAAAATAATCATAGTGATAAATCCCAGGACCATTAAATGAGTCAGGGCAAGCATTTCCGGGTTGAGATGATAAGGAAGAATAAGCTTGGGAGCCGCCAACAACATAATCACCGAAGATGCCAGGAACATGAGAGCGGCAAAGGCAAAATGTGGCAATACCACCGAAGGGGAGGGGGCATTCTTTGTATTCAGTCCTGTTGTCATTGTTTAAAAATTATTAGTTTCAAATTATTTTCATCAATTGGCTTTTTCACGAGTTTATAACCCCTGTTTTCCAATTCGGGTAGCAAATATCGTGGCAGTCGCTTGTGATGTACATAAAGAGCTTCTCCTTCATTCAGCTTTTCAAGAGCTTCTAAGGTAGCAACCATGGGCATGGGCATTTCCAGCTCACGGACGTCAATTTCGGTCAGCTTCCCTTTAAAACGATTTTCAATACTGTCAAAGTCATCGGTTTCATTTCCTATAACTTCCGTTACTTCATCGGCTGGGGTAACCGGGCCGGCCTTTTGCAGAAAACAATGAACGACGCCGGGTTCCGGCCTTTCGGTATGATAAATGTAACCACGTTTTTGTAAGATATTCAAAAGCGGTACCGGCTCGAAGGTATTGATGATTAACAATGTTTCTTCTTCTTTCATTCCCCTGATTGTTTTCATTATTTCATCAAATGGATCTGCTCCTCCCGAAAGAATAGGGCGTACATCTAAAGTGACAATATTTTTTTTCTCCATGATAGTGTTTGTTTTTTTTTCTTGTGAAACTTGTTTTTCTTCCTGATTAAATTCTACTTCGTAACCGTTTTCCTGAAGCTTTTTCAGAAACTCTTCCGTGCTGACACCACCAACTTTGGCTGCATCAGCCACATTTACCCGCGAAGCAAGTATTTTAGCCAAAATCGGATTTTTCAATTTTCTGAAATGCTTGTTTATGGAAGCGATAACATCAATGGCATTTCTATCATATTTAATAATTTGCGATATTTTTGTTTTGGCTGTAATCTTCATTATTATGATTTACTTTTCTGTGGCAAAAATACAGATTTTTATTATAAAAGAGTTTAAGGTCTTTTATTATTTTATTTTTTTATGATTACAGGGGGCTTGGAAATTGCTTCTTTGCTCTGGTTTCCCTTTTCGTCCTTTCGGGCTTGCATCAATCTGAAAGGACAGCTCCGCATCTGAAAAGGTAGAGTGGAGGGCACAACGAAGCTGTCCGAAGCGGACGCTTGAACCGGGGCCGGACACCGCAGCAGGGATAGAAGCGGCAGCCGGTGGCAGCCGGAAAATTGGTTTTTGCCGGCGGGCGGAGGCTGACAGAGGAAGACCCCGCACCGGTGTTGCAAAACCTTTTTCCGGCAATACCGCTAAAGCGGATAGCCCGTTAGCTGCCCAAAAGAAAACAGGCTTGTTGATGATGTGTTACATTGTTTTCTTCTTTTTCGGGGGCGTTGTACTTTTCATAAACGCATTGTAAAACAGCTGGTGGATATTGGTGCGGATGTCTTCGTCCATGATTTTGGTGTTGTACATGTCGGGGAAGACGCGGTTGGAGAGGAAGACGTAAACCAGGCCGTTTTTGGGGTCGGCCCAGGTGTAAGTGCCGGTGAAGCCGGAGTGGCCGAAACTTCTGTTTGATGCCGATTTACAGTTGGGTCCGTGGTCTTTGTACACCAGCATGGGCTTGTCGAAACCGAGTCCCCGCCGGTTGCTGTCGGCTGCAAAGTAGCGATGGTTGAAAGTATTGATAACCACCGGACTTAGTATTCTCCTGCCGTCGTATTCCCCACCGTTTAGAAGCATCTGCATGACGGCGGCCACATCATAGGCATTACTGAACAGTCCTGCATTCCCGGAAACGCCGCCCAGCATGGCTGCACCCTGGTCCTGAACGTCGCCCCAGAGTTGTTGTTTGCGAAAAACAGTATCATCCTGGGTGGGGTTGATTTCTTTGAGCGGGAAAAATTTTCGCGGGGTAAAAACAATTCGTTTTAAACCCATAGGACGGTAAAAGTTACGGTAGAGATATCGGTCAAAAGGTTGGTTTGTGAGCCGTTCAATCATAGTTTTAAAAAGATAAAATCCCAAGCCACTGTATTTGTATGTTTTTTTCCCGAGTGGGGAATCAATAATTTGCTGCAGGATGTGGTAATGGTAATCTTTTTGAAGATACATGTTTTGCGCCACGCGTACCGTATGCTCCTCATCGATATGCTTATGATAGAGGTTGGTGTCGGGGCCGTTTTTGGTTAGCGTACTTTCGTAAAAAGGAATCCAGGCTTGCAGCCCCGACTGATGTGCCAGAATTTCTTTCATGCCAAGGTCTTTTTTGTTGCTGTGGCGCAGAACTGGGAGATAATAGGAAAGTTTTTGGTTGAGATTGATAATTCCCTGTTCATCCAGTTTCATAAGGGAAAGGGTGGTGGCGAGGATTTTTGTAAGCGAAGCCAGATCGTACAAATTGCTCATCTTTTCGGGCAGCGTATCAGCATAAGTATGGTAGCCGAAAGCTTTGTAATAAAAAATGACTCCGTTTTTGGCGGCGAGAATCTGGCATCCGGGGTAGGCTTTCATGGCGATACCCGCCAGGGCAATGGAGTCCACCTTCTTCAGCGTATCGGTGTTGGCCATAACGCTTTGTGGCGTACCGTAACGCAGACGAATTTGGGGGATGTACAGGCCGCTGCCCATGGGAAAACGATTGGTGCTTACCGGCAGACGTCCCATGGCTTTCCTGGTTCCGGTTATGACTTCTGCCGATGCTGCCAGCGTTTGCGGTTTCTCCTGATACGAGACGAGAATGGCTGCGAAGTCTTCCGGGTTTTTGAAGAAGTTCAAAGCGTAAGGACTGGCAAAAATATCGAGGATGGTTTTGGTCTGTTTTGCTGCTTTTTGAATAAATTCTGCTTCTTCCGGGGGGATTCCAAAGCGTCGGGTAGCGGAGATGTTGGTGTTGACAACGCAGAGAATGGCGAGGTCGTATTGAGGTAGCTGTTTTATGACGAAGTTCCGGTCTTTGGCAGTAGCATTGCGTTTCAGATAATAGACTTTGGCGGGAAAATATTGTTTAAAAGTTGTTTCAAAGGCGGTTTGGTGGTTATCGCCTACGATGACGATGGCTGTTTTTATCCGGCTGGTATCCTGCAAAGGAAGCAGATTGCCGTCGTTTTTTACTACCGTTACGGATTGATCGAAAAGGCGGTTGATGGTGCTTTTATAAGTTTGGCGGTTTAAATCGGCAACGAGGTTAGTGGTGTCGATAACCGTTCGCTTGTAAGCCCCGCTCAGGTATTTGAATTTTAAGATTTTTTTACAGCTCTTTTCTAACCGTTTTTGGTCTTTTCTGCTTTTTTCAATGGCTGCTTTAATTTTTGCTATGGAGGCAGGGATGTTGTCAGGAATCAGCAAAAGGTCGTTGCCGGCTTCGAAAGCCATTTTGGCTACTTCGCCTTGGGGATAGTTGCGGGTAACGCCTTTCATGTCAAGGGCATCGGTGATGACTAATCCCTTGAATCTCATCCTCCTCTTTAAGAGTTTTGTAACAACGCGGTAGGAAAGGCTGGTAGGTAGATTTTTTTGTTTTTCCAGTGCCGGCACTGACAGATGCGCGACCATAATCGCAGAAATGGAAGGATGACTTTTAATAAGATAACGATAGGGGTAAAGGGCATTTTTTTTTATCTCTTTTTTGCTATCATTAACTACTGGCAGGGTTTTGTGCGAATCCTGATAAGTGTCGCCATGGCCGGGGAAGTGTTTGGCGCAGGCGATAATTCCCTGTTCTTCCATGCCTTTCATGTACCAGAAAGCTTTTTCGGCTACTTTTTTCGGATTTTCGCCAAAGGAGCGCATCCCGATGATGGGATTTTTCGGGTTGCTGTTGACATCTACTACCGGAGCAAAGTTAATCTGGATACCCATCCGGTTACATTGCCGGCCGATTTCCTGTCCCATACGGTAAATCAGGCTGTCGTCGTTGTCAGCGCCGAGGGTCATCTGCAACGGATATTTCAGTGTGTTTTTCAGGCGCATGCCCAGCCCCCATTCGGCATCCATGCTTATTAAAAGCGGGGTTTTGGCCATGCTGTTCCACCGGTTTGTTTGCCTGGCCTGACTTACCGGCTCGCCGTCAAAAAAGCAAACGCCGCCAATATCATACTTTTTGATGTACTCATCCAACCGGGTATCATAAGGTCTGTGGGAATAGTTGGCACGTGCAATGATGAGCTGTCCGATGCGTTCCTCTAAGCTAAGACTTTGGTAAACGGAATCGGCCCACCGGGTGGCCCGTCTGCGTTGTTTGTGATTTTGTGCAGAAAGCTGCATTGAAAGGAGTAATCCTGTTAGAACCAAAAAGCTGAAAATGAACTTAACGGAGTATCTTGACATGGGAAAAATGTTTGTTTCAAAAATAAAGAAAAATTGCAGTGAAGACCGGACAATAGCAGAATTTCTCTTTCTTTTTACGATTTGCGGCAAAAAATTTTCACTATCAGCCAAAAGGCTTTATTTTTGACCTGAAAGAATATTCCAAATGGAAGAGCGTATCTATCTAATCGGATTTATGGGTGTGGGGAAAACCACGGTAGGCAAAAAGCTGGCGCGACAACTGGGCTATAGCTTTGTGGATTTGGATGACTTTTTCGAGGAGAAGTTTAAAATTGAAATTCATGATTTTTTCAGTAAGTATGATGAGCAGCTTTTTCGTAAACTGGAGCACGACCGCTTGCTGAAAACTTTTGATATGCATGGTGTTGTAGTGTCAACCGGTGGCGGAACACCTTGTTATCATCACGGAATAGAAGATATTAACCGCCACGGGCTAAGTGTTTTCCTCGATATGCCGCCTGCCGCCATAGCACACCGTTTGTTGCATGCCCGGCAAAAACGGCCGCTGGTGATGGGGAAAACAGGAAAAGAGCTGACCCTGTTTATTGAAAATAAGCTTGCTGAGCGTTTAACTTGTTATGAAAAAGCACACCTGAAAACAAAAGCTTTGCATGTGAATATTGCTGCCCTTGCCGGGGAAATTAGGGCATACAAAGGATAGTACCTTAAATTCTGTATTTATTGTTTTTTTCAATGAAGTTGTTTAAAGTCTACCAAGTAAATTATAGATTAAATATTTAAAAATCAGCCAATAAATTCCTTTATTCCCCTTCTCGAAGGGGTGCAGCGGTAGGTCATTTTAAAAAACTATTTATTGGCTGATTTTTAAGCCATTAAAATTGTTCATGGCTTTAGACTTTAAACAACTTTATTCTATAGAAAATACCTTTTTCTGTGCAGGTTTTTTGAAATTCAAGTAACAAAATTGCTGCGTTATCCATATCATTTCTTTTTAAAACAGCAAAAATACTTACGGTTTTTTCAAAATGCATTTACATATGATGATAAGAATTCATTTTCTTTCTTAATCGACTTAGTTGATTTGGTGTAATTCCAAGATAACCCTCAATGTGATAATGTTGGATTTTATTCTCTAAATCCGGAAATTTATTCTTGAACAACAGATAATT
>CAZRAW010000041.1:6045-17572 GCA_964598065.1 uncultured Lentimicrobiaceae bacterium | reverse complement strand
AGGCTTAGACCGGGAACCGGAAGAAAATATTCAAACCGTTAAAAAAGATTAAGGGCGGACTTTTGCTATCTAATATTTTATACATTTGCCTAATTAATAATCAATATAAATTATAGGACTATGAAAATTAACAGATATGTCGATATTTCAACCATCGACCGCGACGCAAAAAAGGATTACATTGATCGCCATTCTCCATTCATTCACTGTGCAAAGAGTGCGAAAAAGGGCGAGAAACTTAAAGTAACCGTCAAATTGGGTGACGAGTACCCTCATCCCGACGATTTTGACCATTATATTGCATGGGTTCAATTGTGGAATGGGGAAAGCAATCTGGCACAAGCTACTTTTGTTGCCGGCGCTCTCGGTAACCAGGCTGGTCATGTTGAAGTCGATTTCTATATTGTTCCCACGCGCAACCTGAAACTCACCGCCATGGCTTTTTGCACCAAGCACGGACTGTGGCAAAGCGATGAAGTAGTTGTCGAAGTTACGGAGTAACTTTCCCCTATTTTCAAAAATACAAAATCCCCGAAAGCTGTTGCATCCGGGGATTTTTTATACCGTGTAAAACAGAATACTACAAAGCCCAAAAAAGCCGGAAAAAATCCGGCTTTTTTACTTAAAATGGGTGGAAGATGGGATTTGAACCCACGACCCCTGGAACCACAATCCAGTGCTCTAACCAACTGAGCTACATCCACCGTTTCAGGGGCGCAAAGATACAATTATTTTCAATTCTCCGAAGTTCCCTCAAAAGAATTCATGAAAAATATACAGCAAAAATCGCAGAAAAAGTTTGTACAACCACTTTGTTTTTTATTTTTGAATCGATGTTCCCACGAAAGAAGAAAATTTATTCATCCGGCTCACTTTCACATCTTGCCTGGCAAAAATTCAGAAGAAATATCCAGGGTATGGCAGCGCTGTTTGTGATCGGTCTGGCACTTCTCATTGGAATATTTGCTTATATCCTTATTCCCGACGCATCACCCAATGCCAACCGGCAGAATCTGGAGCTTGCCACACAGAAACCCGGTTTTAAGGTAATCGAATTGAAGGTACGGAAGAATGATGCCCGGTTGCCTACGGACTTTTTTCATGAAATATTTCTTGGCAGAAAAGACCGCTATATCTATGTACCCATAACTTCATACCACTTTGGGAAGGGAATAATTACCGTGAAGATATTTGATGAGGACGGCAGTGGGCTGACAAAATCGTATTCTCTTGCCGATGTGGTTTTCCCAATCAAAGGGAAACAAAAAGTCGTGGATAACAATATCGAATACCGGACATTGGACGGAGAGAGACATTTGATATCTATAGCAAGATTAAAAGAGCGCATTGTACATAATCAGCTGATAAGCGAAACGTATTGGTTAGGCACCGACCAATTTGGCAGGGATCTGCTGAGTCGTCTGCTGCTGGGAACAAGGATTAGCCTTTCGGTAGGATTTATCTCCGTCGCCATCTCGCTGCTGGTTGGCATCTTACTGGGGTCCATGGCCGGTTTCTACCGTGGAAAAGTCGATGAACTTATTATGTGGTTCATTAACGTTGTTTGGTCAATTCCCACCCTGCTGCTGGTAATTGCCATCACTTTTGCTCTTGGCAAAGGCTTTTGGCAGATTTTTGTGGCCGTCGGGCTGACCATGTGGGTCGAAGTGGCCCGTGTGGTCCGGGGGCAAATGATGAGCGTTCGGGAATCCGAATATGTAGAAGCAGGATTTGCATTAGGCTACTCCAATTTCCGAATTATGATACGACACATCCTGCCCAATATTCTCAGTCCGGTTATCGTCATTTCGGCTGCTAATTTTGCAGCAGCCATCCTTATAGAAGCCGGCCTCAGTTTTTTGGGGATTGGCGTTCAGCCCCCCATCCCATCCTGGGGGAACATGGTTAAGGAGTACTACAGCTATATCGTACTTGACTCCGCTTACCTTGCCATTATCCCCGGAATAGCCATTGTGATACTCGTGCTGGCATTTATGACACTCGGGAACAGCCTGCGCGATGCGTTGGATGTAAGAATAGAATCATAGATAAAACAACAAAGGATATATATTAACAATTAACTAACGAATTATAAAGGTTTTACAATATTAGATAAAATAATAGTTAATAACTTCTTGTCATAAACAACGGTGGCAGAAGATGGTTTCGATTAATTTTGCCGAAAATAAATTAGCATTATAAACTATGGAAACTTTTTACCTTATTTTGGTCGGTGTTTTGTTCCTGTTGGCGATTTCAGATTTGATTGTGGGAGTCAGTAATGATGCTGTAAACTTTTTGAATTCAGCCGTCGGGTCTAAAGTGGCTTCTTTTAAAGTGATTATCAT
The DNA here is from genome assembly GCA_964598065.1 of uncultured Lentimicrobiaceae bacterium. Classification (GTDB taxonomy): domain Bacteria; phylum Bacteroidota; class Bacteroidia; order Bacteroidales; family F082; genus Sulfidibacterium. The sequence goes on along the minus strand of CAZRAW010000041.1, from coordinate 15,224 downwards.
TATAGCCGGATTAGGTGTATTGGTAGGCGCTGTCTTTTCCAGTGGGATGATGGAAGTTGCCCGGAAGGGAATTTTTCATCCTCAGATGTTTTACTTCTCTGAAATCATGCTCATTTTCCTCGCAGTAATGACAACCGACATTATTATACTGGATACTTTTAACACCTTTGGCATGCTTACTTCCACAACAGTTTCCATAGTGTTTGAATTATTGGGTGCTTCCGTTGGAATGGCTTCCATAAAGCTTATGTCATCTCCTGCTTCCATGGCTTCTTTAAAAAAATATCTTTTTGAAAATCATTTAATTGAAAGTGTAAACCAGAGTTTAAATCTCGGAGATTTTATTAATTCATCCCAGGCCCTGGCCATTATTTCCGGGATTTTGTTTTCCGTTGCCGTAGCATTTATTGTTGGCGCTGTAATCCAGTATCTTTCAAGGATAATTTTCTCTTTTAATTATAAAAAGAGAATAAAATGGTTTGGTGGGCTTTGGGGAGGACTGGCTTTTACATCTATAACTTACTTCATTGTTATTAAGGGAGCCAATGGCGCTTCTTTTATGTCTGCTGATACAAAACTTTGGATGCATACCCATACAATGGAAATTATGATTTATAGTTTTATTTTATGGAGCGTGTTTCTGCAGCTTCTTAACTGGTTATTTAAAGTGAATATTCTAAAGACCATTGTGATAGTCGGAACTTTTTCCCTTGCCCTGGCATGGGCCGGCAACGATTTGGTCAACTTCATAGGTGTCCCTATTGCCGCATACAATTCTTTTGAAATCTTTTCACACACTGCCGGTGCAAATCCTAATACATTTCTTATGCTTGGACTTGCCGGAAAGGTAGCTACTCCGACCTTTTTTCTTTTGTTGGCAGGTTTGGTATTGGTACTTACTTTGGCTTTTTCCAGAAAGGCCAAAAGTGTTATAAAAACCTCCGTTGATTTAAGCCGTCAGGAAACCGGTGATGAGAGGTTTAAACCAACTGTAATCTCAAAAACTTTGGTACGCTCTTCTATTAATTTTTCTAAAAGTTTTAGAAAAGTGATACCGGCTAAGCTGACAAATGCCATTGACCGCCAATTTGAACCTCAACTCGCGGAAATTGCAGACAAGGATGCCCCTGCATTCGATCTTATCAGAGCCTCGGTTAACCTTGTCGTAGCAAGTCTGTTAATAGCCTTCGGCACCTCCTTAACACTTCCTTTATCTACTACTTATGTTACATTTATGGTAGCCATGGGGTCTTCTCTTTCCGACAAGGCCTGGGATCGTGAAAGCGCTGTTTATAGGATATCAGGGGTTTTTGCCGTTATAGGCGGTTGGTTTCTAACAGCTTTTGTCGCTTTTACCTTTTCTTTTATAGTTCTTTATTTATTTTATTATGGTGGAGAAATAGCTATTCTGTTTATTTTGTTATTAGTTGCTTATTTGGTTTACCGATCCCATAAGTTTCACAATAAGAAATTTAATGAAGATAAGACTCTCGACGAAAATGTTTACGGCATTACCGAAGAAAATGTTTCCGATCGTTTCCTCACACTGCTGGTTGGCAACCTTAAACGGGTTATCCGCGAATATCGCCACACGGTAGAAGGCCTTGAAACAGAGGATGTCAAGAAACTCAGAAAAACGAAGAAAGCCATTGATGAAATGGCGACACGAACCAAATATATTAAAGATCACATCAACATTGTGATTGAACGCCTCGATGAAATGACCATTGACTCGGGTTCCTTTTTGGTTCAGGCCATGGACTACATGCGCGAAATGGTTCACAGCATCTCTTTCTTTTCGACACATGCGCTGGAACACGTGGACAACAACCACAAGCCTCTTGTACCCGAACAGATTGAAGAGCTGAAACACCTCGCAGCACACATAGAAACTGTGTTGAAAATAACCATGGAAAGTATTGTAAAAGCAGATTATTCTATTCAGAAAAAGCTACTGGAAGAGCAGGCAAAAGGATTGATACACATTGAGGACTACAGAAAAAATCAAATTCAGCGGATTAAAAAGAAACTGGTTGGCACAAGAAATAGTATTTTATTCCTAAATTTGTTGGATGAAAGTAAGAATCTTTTATTGCAAGTCGTCAATTTGTTTAAAGCCCAACGCGATTTTGTTAATAACAGTAAATAATTCATAATGAAGTCGCTACAAATCATTTCGGGGGGACAAAGCGGCGTGGACAGAGCGGCCCTGGATTTTGCTTTGGAAAATAATATACGCTGTTCCGGTTGGTGCCCCAAAGGCCGGAGGGCAGAAGATGGACCTATACCCCTTTCCTATCCTTTAAAAGAGACAAAAGAATCCCGTTACAGAGAACGTACAATCAAAAACGTGGAGGAGAGTCAGGGATTGCTGGTTTTTGTGGATGACAAACCGGATAAAGGAACCATTCTTGCCATAGACCAGGCTGAAAATTGTAACATACCCACTTATATCATTCACCTCACCATGAATGTGGAAGATCAGGAGACCGGTATTTTAAACCTTCTTGAAAGCAATGACATATCTGTTATAAACATTGTGGGACCACGCGAATCGAACAGCCCGGGTATTTACAACAAAACAAAAGCTTTTCTTGAAGAACTTTTTTTTCGGTTCGAAGGAGCCGGCAGCAGCAAATGATTAATGCTTTTTGACGATTAGAAAACGCGATTTTCCGTGGAGGTCAGCCAAAATTTCAGGGGAATTAAAAATAATATTCTTTTCAAACAAGGAAGCTGTTTCAGCAGCATAATTTGCATTGATTTCCAAATAAAGTTTTCCACCGGATATCAACGCTTTACGGGCAAAATCCATGATCTTCCGGTAAAATAACAAAGGGGCATCATTTTCTACAAAAAGCGCTAAAGGAGGCTCGTATTTTAAAACATTGTCCGCCATTTCTTCTTTCTCTTTCTGCAATACATAAGGTGGATTGCTCACGATGATGTGGAAGCTTTTACCCAATGTTAACCAACATGCTTCGGTATTTAGAATATTGCAGTGTCGGAAGTCAATATCCAAATTAAGTCTCCTGGCATTCTTGCTGGCCAGTGAAAGAGCGCCGGCAGAAACATCAATAGCCGTTACATTACACCCGGGCATGACATTTTTCAACGCCAGGGCAATACATCCGCTGCCGGTTCCAATATCGAGAATCTCAAAATCAGTGCCGGAACTATCTTCAAAAATCTTTCCGACAAGCTCTTCAGTTTCGGGACGTGGAATGAGTACACTCCGGTCCACTTCAATTTGTAAATCGTAAAATTCAGTGCTCCCCAGCACATACTGTATCGGCTCCGAACTCAGCAAACGTTTGACAGCCCCTTGTATGACCAGTATTTCCGACCCGGAAAGCCTTCTTTCAATCTGAACCTGCTGCATAGCCCGCGATAACCCATAATAATGCCTGACGAGCATGTTCACCAAATTTTCCGCCTCTTTCCGGGGATAAATTCCGGCAAGTTTTTCCACCAGTTCATTTTTTATTTCTACCAACCTGTTTGTTGCGTAAGCCATGGTGCAAATATAACTACTCAAACCCTAACCCGGATAAACCGGGAAAAACAAATCTCAAAAAACAAAATCCAAATAAATTCCAATAATCAATATCAAAATACAAAACAATTGAGCTTCCGTTTGAAAATTGGATTTTTTGAATTTGTTATTTGCCTGCATCTCTCTGACAAGGTAATTTTCTGCCAATAAACACACGAATACTAAAATTAAGCACTAATGTCGGGCATTGAAATTGTTTAAAGTTTCTATTGCCGACAATCGGAGAATCTATCAAATTCATAGCTTTGTGAAATGGAAAAGTTCAGCGTATTTATCATCACCGGCAGTCAGGGGGCGGGAAAAACCACCAAAGTAATAGAAGTGATTCGGTACCTGAAAAAAGAATTGCCTGACGTTTTCGGATTTTATGCCATCGGCAAATGGGAAAGCGGATGGCGAAGTCGCTTCCGTATCGTCGATATTCAAACGGGAATCGACTATCAGCTTTGCAACCGGCAACAGTCGGCAGATGCAGCCGGAGGACGGTTTGTTTTCACTTCCAAAACCGTGAAACTGGGAGAAGAGATTATTGCATCAGGGATGAGGCGAAAGGGTTCGCTGGCAGTGATAGATGAAATCGGACGGTTTGAACTGGAAGAAAAAGTTTGGTTTTCTGCTTTTCACAACCTGATAAAGAAGAATTTTCCAGTTTTAATCACTGCACGCGAAAATCAGCTTGGAGCTATAATCGCCAAATTCAATCTCGACCGGCATCTGCTTTTTAAATTAAACGAAGAGAGCCATTTAATAGCCAGAACAATCAAAAGCCACCTCGAAAAAGAGAAAATCTCCGAACATTAGGGAATTGTAACGAAAGAGCCTATACGCTTCGACTTGTCCTTTGCACTTTTTCTTCGCTGCAAAAGTTTTAAACAACGTCCATTACAGCACTTTAGCCTTTATTTCTTTTCATTTTCTTGTGCATACTTTTTGGCAATATCTTCGTCCACCAAAATACGGCCACAATATTCACACACAATTATTTTCTTGTGCAGTTTAATATCTAATTGGTGCTGAGGCGGAATTTTGTTAAAACATCCGCCACAGGCATCCCTTTCTATCTGCACAACAGCCAGACCGTTACGTGCATTTGTACGAATACGTTTATAAGCAGTCAACAATCTCTCTTCGATCAATTCTTCATTCTGCTGTGATTTCTTTACCAGTTCATCCTCTTCTTTTTCAGTCTCGGCAATGATACCGGTAAGCTCAGACTTTTTTGCAGTGAGGTCCTGCTGGCGCATTTCCAGCTTTTCGTTAGCATCTTTCATATCCGCCACAATACCATCAATACGGAATTTGGCTTCTTTTATTTTTTTCTCGGAAAGCTGAATCTCCAGATTTTGAAACTCTATCTCTTTGGTCAGGGAATCATATTCACGGTTATTTCGAACATTCATCTGCTGCTCCGTATATTTCTTTATCAGCGCATTACTCTCTTTGATGGATTCATTTTTCTCCGTGATAAACTGCTCAAACTTGTCCTTATCCTCCTGGAAATTAGCAATTCTGGTTTCCAAACCGGCAATTTCATCCTCGAGATCTTCCACCTCTAACGGAAGTTCGCCTCTTACAATCTTAATTTTGTCAATTTGAGAGTCTATTTGTTGAAGACTATATAATGCTGTAAGCCTCTGTTCAACACTCACTTCTTGTTCCCGCATGTTATTTTTTGTTTTTTTTGCCATAATAACTTATATTTCAACTACCTATAAAAGGAAACCGGATTTGTATTAAATTTTGAAATTTGGAGTGCAAAATTAGGAAATTTTTTGGTTAATAATTCAAATAATAAATCCTTAGTAAATTGTTCTGTTTCATAATGTCCGGCATCTATTAATATCATTTGCTTTTGAAAGTGAAAAAAATCATGATATTTTAAATCGGCAGTTACAAAAGCATCCGCACCCGAAGCAAAAGCTTTTCCCATAAGAAAGCTGCCGCTACCGCCAGCAATAGCTACCTTTTTCACTTTTCTGCCGATAAGCAAACCGTGGCGCAGAGCCTGAGCTCCAAGACGGGCTTTTACCCATTGCAAAAAGTCAGCAGGCACCATGGCTTCCGGCAATTCTCCTATCATGCCGGCACCTGCGTTAGCGCCGGTATTTTCAAGCGCATAAATGTCATAAGCCACTTCCTCGTAAGGATGGGCCACAAGCATCGACTGTAAAACGACATCCAAAAGACTTTCGGGTACGATTGCTTCGAGACGCACCTCTTTTTCAAAATGAATCTCACCCTGCTTCCCCACAAACGGATGTGTTCCTTCAAGCGCCATAAAACTTCCTTCACCGCCAGTGGCGTAACTACAATGACTGTAATTGCCAATATGCCCGGCACCTGCATTCAGTACGGCCTCCCTAACCACATCCGCATGACTTTCCGGACAAAAAACCACGAGCTTTTTCAGTTTACCCGCTGGCGACAGTATCCTGGTATTCTTCAGCCCAAGTTGCAGTGATAGACGAGCATTTACACCTTCCGCGATATTATCGAGATTAGTATGTATAGCATAAACCGCCACATCATTTTTTACGGCTTTAATCACCAAATCTTCCACAAGGTTTCCGCCTCTCAATCGCTTTAATCCTTTAAATATCAACGGATGATGTGCAATAATCAATCCGAAACCCAGAGCAATGGCCTCATCCATCACCTCACGTGTAACATCTAATGTAATGAGGGCTCTTTTCACCTCTTTCTCCGGTGATCCGATAAGCAAGCCTGAGTTATCATAAGACTCTTGCAAAGCAAGCGGAGCAAAATTTTCAAGATACCGGCTTAATTCATTTATCTTCATTTCTATGTTATTTATACATTAAATTTTTTAAAAATTTATTATATTCGCAAATTGTATTTTAAATTCTTTTAAATTTACACAAAATTAAAGAATTATAAGGATCGTTAATTTTTATTTTCTCTATGCTGAAAATATTGTTGTTTCCATTCGCACTTTTGTACGGATTGGTTATTGGCTTTAGGCATCTTTTATTCAATTCAGGTATTTTGCCATCAAAATCCTTTGATGTACCGGTTATCAGTATTGGAAATATTACCATAGGCGGCACAGGCAAAACACCGCATACCGAATATCTTACTCGTTTACTTATCAAAGATTTTCGGGTGGCCATTCTCAGCCGTGGTTACTTACGGAAAAGCAAAAACTTTGTTTTGGCAAACAGCTCTTGCTCATTTCAGGATATCGGAGATGAACCGCTGCAATATTTACAAAACTTCGGCGATAAAATTCGTATTGCGGTGGACAAAGATCGCTGCCGCGGTGTCAGCAGACTTTTGGAAATGAAAGAGCCTCCGGAAATCATTATTTTGGATGATGCTTTTCAACACAGATACATAAAACCCGGACTTTCTCTTTTGCTTACCGACTACCGCAGGTTATACACCGACGATTATCTTTTCCCAACAGGGATGCTACGCGACCTGAAAGCATCGGCAAAACGGGCTGATATAATTATTGTTACTAAGACGGAAAAAATCCTTTCCCCCATTGTCAGAAGATTAATCGAAGAAAAATTGCATCCTGCGCCACATCAAAAAATTTATTTTTCTTATATAAAATATAGCACACCCATTAGTTTCCCCTCATTTGAAAAAGTCAAACTTAATAAAAAATACAGCGTTATTATTTTATTTACCGGCGTTGCCAATCCTTATCCTTTAAAAGATTATCTTCGCTATCGATGCAGCGAATTGATCACACTCGATTTTCCCGATCACCACAACTATAAGAAAAAAGACATCCGACTCATCAGAGAAATATGGGACAAGCAATTTACCAAAAAAAAGCTGATTGTTACAACGGAGAAAGATGCCATGCGGTTGATAAATTCTCCCTATCTTCGCCTCTTGGAAGGTCTGCCGTTAATTTATCTCCCCATCGAGGTAAAATTTCACGGAGAGGATGAAAAAAAATTTAACGATCAAATTTTTAATTATGTTAGAGAGAATCAAAGAGACAACACGGTTCATTCAATCAAAGATAAGTATTAAACCGCGTGTAGCCATTATTTTAGGTTCCGGTTTGGGAGACTTGGCAAACGATATCGAAGTCAGCGAAAAAATATTGTACACCGACATCCCCAATTTCCCGGTTTCAACCATAAAAGGGCACAAAGGACAATTGATTTTTGGGACACTCAGTGGTGTGGAAGTATTAGCCATGCAGGGGCGTTTCCATTATTATGAAGGCTATACCATGTCGGAAGTTACTTTCCCCGTTCGGGTTTTCAAACATATGGGCATTAAATACCTTTTTGTTTCCAATGCGAGTGGTGGTGTAAATCCTGATTTTGAAGTAGGTGATATTATGTTTATCACTGACCATATCAACCTGTTACCCAATCCGTTAATCGGCCAGAACTTTGATGAACTTGGCCCCCGTTTTGTTGATATGAGCGAAGCTTACGATAAGAAGTTGCTGAGTAAGGCCACCCGTGCGGCTCGACATCACGGCATTCATTACAAAACCGGCGTTTATGCCGGCACAACAGGGCCAACCTACGAAACTCCATCTGAGTATTATTACATCCGCGGCCTCGGAGCCGATGCCGTGGGGATGTCAACCGTTCCTGAAGTTATTGTAGCGCGTCACATGGACATGCCTGTTTTTGCCGTATCGGTCATTTCCGATTTGGGGGTGAAAGGAAAAATTATTGGAATTTCGCATCAGGAAGTCCTTGCCGCAGTAGAACAGGTTACTCCCAAGCTGATTACCATCATTAAAGATGTAATTAAAGACTTGTAACGCAAACTATTGAAAAGAAAAGGCATATATTTTGTTTCCGATTTCCATCTCGGAATTCCTGACCATTCCAGTAGTCTGGAACGTGAAAAATTACTGGTGAGATGGTTAGAAACGGTACGCCATGATGCAGAGGAAATTTTCCTCATGGGAGATGTATTCGACTTCTGGTTTGAATACAAAACAGTGGTACCCAAAGGTTTTGTCCGTCTGCTCGGTAAACTGGCGGAGATCACAGATGCAGGAATCCCGGTTCACCTCTTTCGTGGTAACCACGACCTTTGGGCTTTCGATTATCTCGAAAAGGAAACCGGCATCAACCTTCACCGTAAACCTGTGATTCGTGAAATAATGGGAAAGACCTTTTACCTCGCACATGGTGATGGGCTGGGACCCGGCGACAGGAATTATAAATTTCTGAAAGCCGTTTTTGAGTTTAAGCCAAATCAGTTTCTTTTTCGCTGGCTGCATCCTGATGTTGGCGCCTGGATGGGAAACTATTTCTCAAGAAGAAGCAGACTGGCAAAAATGAGTAATGCCGGCGAGGAAGAAGTTTCCTTTGAAAAAGAAAAAGATATATTGTACAGGTATGCTTTGAAAATGGCAGGACAATTTCCCGATGTGGATTATTTTGTCTTCGGACACCGCCACATGCCCATGATAACGAAAATAAACCCGAAAGTCCGGCTGGTTATCCTCGGCGACTGGATTTCACATTTTTCTTACGGTGTTTTTGAAAACGGAAGATTCCGGCTGGAACAGTTTGAAAACTGAGGAAAACGTCCATCTGTTTCAGTGGGTTGGATGAAGGATTAATGCTGTCTTTCTGTAGTTGCTTTTACGTAATGACGAACGGGCAGG
>CAZRAW010000041.1:0-5945 GCA_964598065.1 uncultured Lentimicrobiaceae bacterium | reverse complement strand
GTCTTTCTGTAGTTGCTTTTACGTAATGACGAACGGGCAGGTTATCGGCTATTTCTCATAGAAATGCATCTCCAAAATATATTGATAAATCTTTTCGGGCATCCAGAAAGACATGTTCTTTTTATCGAAGATGCCCTTACGGATAAAGCTGGAGGAAATTTCCAGAAGAGGCGCATCGAAAAGCCTGATTTGTGTATATTTTGCGTAATCGCCTAATGTGAAATCCGGACGAGGATAAACAAATATCTGATATTGATGCAGAATTTCCCGATAATTTTTCCATTTATGAAAATGTTTGAAAATGTCCGTACCACAGATCATAATAAACTCACGGTCAGGGTATTTCTCGCTTAACCAGGTCAGAGTATCAATAGTGTAAGACGGTTTTGGCATTTTGAACTCAATATTGGTAACTTTCAGCTTAGTCTGGTCTTCCACGGCAAGGCGCACCAGTGCGAGGCGATGGATGTCGGCGAGCAGACTTGCTTTTTCTTTCAGCGGGTTTTGTGGCGAAACAACAAACCAAACTTCATCCAATTCGGTAAACTCAGCCATATAATTGGCCAAAATCAGGTGTCCCGAATGTATCGGGTTAAAAGAGCCAAACAGCAATCCGGTTTTCTTTTTCTGTTTCATTAAAAAATGGTACCTCTTTTTGCTTTTTTACTTTAACTTTTATACTTTAGCCTTCACCAGTATCTTTCCTTCGCTCATATTTCTCAGATAATCGGTCAGCCCGCGGGCAATGTCATCAAAGCCGATGCTCCCCTGAATCTTTGTTTGGTATTTTTCGGAAATAAACAGGAACTGCATCTCCACGGAAATCTCCTCAAAGAAATCGTCGTCAATCTGCTCACGCCACTCCGGAAGATTAAAACCTGAAATAATTTTATCATTAAAAATCAAGTCCATGGAGTCAATACCTGAAATATGTTTTGTTGATAAACCGCCGTAGGACACCAATTCCGCATCGAGCGGCATGGCATTAAAAATCTGACCGGCAAGGGCGCCGCCAACAGCATCAAATGCCAGCCGGGCATCCAGCTTGAGGGCAAGTGCTTTCAGTTTTTCTTCAAAACGTGAATCATTTTCCAGTAAAACATGCTTTGCGCCCTCCTTTTTCAGTCTTTTAAGGCTTTCCTGCTTCCTGACTATATCAACAACGTCAATTCCCATGTCGCCCGCCATTTGCCGTACAAAAGCGGTAACTTGTCCACCGGCAGCATTCTGAATAACCGCACGGTTTTCACGTAAAACAGCAATATCTAACAGTCCCCGCGCCGTAAAAGGATTGATGGCAAAGCAAGCCGCCTGATCCATATCCATATTATCATCAAGAATAACAATTTTTTTCTTGTGTGAGATGACATATTCCGCCCAACTGCCATAATTTTCTTCCTGGATAAAAAAACTTACTTTACGGTCGATAAGATCTTCTGCCCCCTCACCGGCTTCCACCACAATTCCGGAGCCCTCAAATCCGGGAACCGTCGGAAGTGATTTCACAATATTGTAGCCTCCCATCAAAAAAGCAATATCGGAAGGGTTGCAGGGAGCAGCATACACTTTAATCAGTACCTCATCTTCGGACGGCTGGGGCAAACCGCACTCCTCCACACGAAGACTTCTCAATGCCCTGACAATATTTTTATTATAGGCAGGTAAAACAACTTTCTTCATATTTTTGGATTTTAGTTATATACAGATAGAAAAATTAGTCTTTATCAATAAAATCCCGTACCGTCTCGAGCGCATCTTTCCGGGCTTTTTCCAAATCATCATTAACCAGCACCTTATCAAAAAGTTTCTCAAAAGAAAGTTCATAAGCGGCCCTGTCAAGCCGTTTACGCAAGCTCTCCTCACTTTCGGTAGAACGATGGCGAAGTCGTTCTTCGAGAACAGCAAGCGAGGGCGGTTTAACAAACAAAGCTAATGCATCAGCACCATAAATTTTCTTTATGTTCACACCACCTTTCACATCCACATCAAAAGCCACCGAATCACCGCGTGCCCTTATTTTCTCAACCTCCGAACGCAAGGTACCGTAAAACTGATTTTCATAAACCTCTTGCCATTCCACAAAAGCATCTTCTTTTATTTTTTGCTTAAACTCATCAGTGCTAATAAAATAGTAATCCACACCGTTTTTTTCACCGGGCCTTGGCAAACGGCTTGTGGCCGAAACCGAAAAGGAGAAGCGGGGCAAATGCGCCATGATATAATGTACCAACGTTGTTTTACCCGAACCCGAAGGAGCGGAAAAAATAATCAGTTTCCCGTTTTTATGATTTTGCATTAATGCCATTACAAAATATTCAGCATCTGTTCCTTAATTTTTTCCAGTTCATCTTTCATAAGCACCACTATCTTCTGCATATCTGCATCGTTGGCTTTGGAACCCAGCGTATTAATTTCGCGTCCGATTTCCTGAAGAACAAAAGCGAGCTTTTTACCTACGGTCTCCTCCGACCCAAGCACTTCGAGAAAATAATCGCAGTGTTTTTTCAAACGAATCTTTTCTTCTGTAACGTCCAGTTTTTCGAGATAATAAATCAACTCTTGTTCAAGACGATTTTTATCATACTGCATATCGGAAAGATTTTCGTTGAGGCTTTTTATAATTCTTTCTCTCACACGCTCAATGCGCGACCGTTCATACTTACCCACCTCTCCCAAAAGTTGCAAAATAGTTGCAATACGCCGCCGGAAATCTTCTTCAAGCACACTTCCTTCATGACTTCTGAACTGCGACACCTCATTTATAGCAACAGCAACAGCCTGCAACAAAACATCCCAGTCCTTTTTGTCAACCGCCTCCTCGGCAACAGCAAAAACATCGGGCAGACGCGTAATTATAGCGAGATAATCTTCCCTGTCTTCCCTTCCGATTTCGCCGGCAAACTCTTTCAGCTGGGCAAAATAATGATAGGCCAGCGTTTTATTTAGCACAGGCCCGCCGGTTTTCTCGGATCGCTCCCCGGAAATGGAAAAATCAATCTTACCCCGTTGTAACCGCTCGCCTAAAAAGGTTCTAAGCTCAATTTCTTTTTCTCTGAACATCTGGGGAATACGCAGATTAATATCAAGCTGCCTGCTGTTCAGCGTTCGTATTTCCACCATCAGCTTTTGATGTTGAATCGCGATTACGGACTTACCGTAACCGGTCATGGATTTAATCATAGTAACAATTTTATCGGCAAAGATAAGCGAATATCACAAATCTCAGCTCGTCATTTCACAGGGGATAATAGGAAAATAGTTCCCAAACGGAAACTTTAGGGGGAGATTTTCGGAAATTAGTTAAATCACAGATGCAATTTCCCCCAAAAAATACTACCTTTGCAGTTGAGAATGAAACATCTACGCTTCATTGGTTTATTTCTTTTTCTCCCTGCCATTTTGCAGGCTTTCACTCTGCCATCGTCTGATAGTTTGCTGCGTGCTTTGGACAACGCCCAGGGCAAAGAAAAGATTTCCATTCTTATCAAACTATCGGAACAAAATCGGGACAAATCTGTTTACGACAGCAAAAAATACAACAAAGAAGCTTTCCTATTATCCCAAAAAGAAGGTTTTAACAACATGATGGGGCTTGCCAGCAAATCAATGGGGGTAAGCTATTTTTATTGGGGCAATATGAAAAAAGCTTTTGACTATTTTAAAGCAGGATTACATTATTACAAAAAAGGCGGGGATAAAGAGGGACAATCTAACTGTCTGAATAACATCGGACTCGTATATGAAAGCTGGGCAATCTTTGACAGCGCAGCTTATTATTATAAGGCATCATATAACATTGAGGAAGAGCTGAAAAATGTAGAGGGAATGGCGACATCACTCATTAATATGGGAAATATTGATTACTACCGAAGGAATTACCATGGAGCCTTAAATAATTATTTCCATGCTTTGCAAAACTTCACTATAAAAAACGACCACCGGGGCATGGCCATGGCTTATAACAGCCTTTCCATCATTTATACCCAATTGGATAATTTTTCTACTGCGCTCGACTACCTGAAAAAAGCCAAAAACATTTACACAAATACAGGCGACAACCTTCGGCTCTCCAGAGTACTAAACAACATGGCAGATATTTATAATGACCATTTCAAGGAGTACAAAAAAGCTGAAATACTATACGAAAAGGTACTGAGAATAAAAGAAGAGCTGGGACTCAAAACAGGGGTTGCTCTCGTTAAAAGTAATATCGGGGTCTTGTACGGACACATGGGAAACCTTTCGCAGGCCCTTAAATATTTTGATGAAAGCAGAAAACTCTATGAGGAGATTGGAGATAAAACCGGCCTCAGCATGATTTACCAAAATATGGGAAAGGCATGGTCAGAAGCAGGCTATTATAAAAAAGCCCTCAAAAAATTTCAAAAAAGTCTGGCCATCTCTACAAAAGCGGGACTAAAAAATTATATCATAAATAATTACGAGGGTATTTTTAAAAGTTATGCAGAACTGGGTCAGCACAAAAATTTCAATAAATATTATAACCTTTATGAGCAGAGCAGAGACACTTCATCGAAAAAGTTGGGAAAAGCCCAAATAGCAGAGATGGAAGCACACTACAAAATAGACAGTCTGCTGAAGAGAAGCAGGGATTTGAAAGCAGAGAATAGTCGCAAGGAGTTGAAACTGAAAAGATACCGCATTCTTTCCATAACGCTTGTACTCGTAGTTATTTTGTTAATACTCATCCTGATTCTCTATAAACGGGTACAAAATGAGATTAAAAAATATAAGGTAAAAGAGTAATGCTTCTTTGATTATTTACTATTATTTTTTGTGGCGCTCGCCAATTCGAAAAATTTTCTTACTTTCATGCAGCGAAAGCAGAAAACATTTGAAATGAGCAAAACAGTTAAATATCAGTTATTTTCGGACCCCTGGCATTACTACGGAGAAATGCTTAAAGACATCGATGCAGCGCAGGAATATATTTGTCTCGAGACTTTTCGTATAGGAAATGATGTTATGGGGGAACGTTTCAGGGATAAGCTTACCAACGCTGCCCAAAGAGGTGTAGAGATAAAACTACTCATCGATTACTGGGGAGCAGGGAATACACGTTCCGGTTTTTTCGATAAATTTATTCAGGCTGGCGGAGAGGTCAGATTCTTTAAAAAGATAAAATATAATTTTGATTTTTTCACCCGGAGCCACCGGAGAAACCACAGGAAACTATTACTTATTGATGACAATATAAGTTACATAGGCTCCTCAAACATTACAGGTTACAACTTAAACTGGCGCGAGTCGGTTTTGCGTATGGAAGGTGAAATCACTCCGGTTTTTAAAAAACTTTTTCTTCAGGACTACAAAATTTATAATCGTTACATTTTCAGTAAGGCTTATCACACACGTCCTGTAAAGCATGAAAACTTTGAGATTATAAGGGATGTTCCCATTATTACCAAGAAAAAGATTAACAATAAATTTATATTTTACATAAAACAGGCCAGAGAAACCATCGATATAGAAACGCCCTATTTTCTTCCGGGTTTTATGCTTCGCAAAAGTCTGACGGATGCTGCCCAGAGAGGGGTAAAAATTAACATCCTTTTACCTAAAAAATCAGATGTAAACCTCGTGGACATCCTCCGTAACAAGTATCTCGGACCGTTAGCAAAGAGAGGCATCAATTTCCTGTTTTTTGAACCCAACAACCTGCACGCGAAGTTGTTTCTTGTGGACAAAAAAATTTTCGGCATAGGTTCTTCCAATTTTGATTACCGAAGTTTCCGTTATATGTTTGAAATTATGATATTTGGAGACCAGGAAGAAATCTCCGAGCAGGTTGTCCGGCACATAAAGGAAACCCAAAAGTCATCCATACCCTTTATTTATAGACAATGGAATAAGCGTCCTCCCATCGAGAAGTTTTTTGAATTGTTGCTTCTACCCTTCCGGCATCTTTTGTAACCCTCTAAGTA
>CAZRAW010000040.1:0-17918 GCA_964598065.1 uncultured Lentimicrobiaceae bacterium | reverse complement strand
AAAGTGTTTTGGGCGCTAAACAAAATGGATATTACGGTCTAAATTTAATAAACGGTACATGAGAACCCGGATAGAAGGGTGTCGCATTGAATGACAACTTATAGTTTTAATTGCTTTGCGCTCTCTGCGTGAAACTTTAAAAGAAAAATTAAGAACGAGTGCCATACCAGCCTCTTCATTATAATCTGCGGTTATGCCTCGTAATGAAATAATATGGGAGCCTTGTTCCATTCCAACTTACATTTGCCGCCAAAATAAAAAGAAAGTATTCATTCTGATAGAAAGAAAAATAGATTATTTTGCTTCTGTAAGGGTAGTCATGCTTTTTACTTTCACATTATGTGCTGGAAAATAATAACCATTTCATTTATAAATAGTTAGAATATGTGCCAGAAAATTAAAGAAGTTAATCCGGCTGTTGCTTACGAGAGAATCCAAAAAGGCGCTTTATTGCTGGATATTCGAGAATCGGTAGAAATAGAAATAGTAGCATTCGATGTGCAAGAGCAAATATTTATCCCACAGAGTGAGTTTGCTTTACGGTTTGGCGAAATCCCCCGCGACAGGGAGGTTATCGTAGGATGCCACAGTGGTAACAGAAGCCAAAATATCATACTTTTTTTAATAAAAGAAAAATATGATTATGATAAGGTGTATAACCTGAAAGGAGGCATTAGCGAATGGATAGAACTGGCGCTTCCTGTAAGGTGGGATAACTACCAACCCAAGAATGTTACACAGGTTCACGAAATTTAGTCTTATCTTAGTCCTTTAAAATAAATTAATCCATGACTTTAACCTATTTTTTTGCGTTGCTCAGTGGCCTTTTATCAGGTGGTGCGCTGGGATTGACAGGTGGCGGCGGTTCTATTCTCGCCGTTCCTTTACTGGTGTATCTTGTGGGCGAAAATATCCATCTCGCCATTGGGACTTCCCTCGTTGCGGTGGGCGTTACCTCACTGATTTCCTCTGTCAGTTATATGCGACAGTCGCTGGTAAAATTCAAAATTGCCTTTTTTATGGCTGCTCCCGGATTGGTAAGTACCTATCTTGGCGCATTGATTAACAAGCAGATAAAAGGGCCTGTTTTATTGCTCATTTTTGCTTTGTTGATGATTTACATCGGCTATCTGATGATTTCGAAAAAAGGGCTGGAGAGAAAAGCGGAAACGGGTTCGTCGGGGATTAACTATCCGCGGATTTTAACGCTCGGTTTTATTACCGGACTGGCCAGCGGGTTTTTTGGTATAGGGGGCGGTTTTCTGTTGGTGCCGGCTCTTTTTCTCGGTGCAAACCTTAAAATGAAAGAAGCCATTGCCACCTCTTTGTTTATCATTTTCCTTTTCGGGATGTTTGGCTTGGCGAGCTACCTGATTCAGGGACGCGAGATTAACCTCGTTATCAGTGCGGTGTTTGTTGTGGGGGGTGCGGTAGGAGGTATTCTTGGTGCCTATTATGCCAAACGCCTCGATCAGGTGCTGTTGCGCCGGATATTTTCTATTTTCATTATTCTGATTGGCCTGGCAGTTTTTGTTGAAAATCTGATAAAGATTTTGTAGGAGTTATTGGTTTTTTTCTGGTTTGGTCCACCTATTTTGATTCAATCATCGCCTCAAACTCCTCTTCCGAAATAATGGAAATGCCAAGGTTTTCGGCTTTTGTTTTTTTGGCAGGGCCCATATTAGCGCCGGCGAGAACATAGTCGGTTTTGGAAGAGATGGAACTTACGTTTTTGCCCCCATGGCGCTCTATCAGCTCCTTGATTTCGTCGCGTGAATGACGCTCGAACACGCCGCTCACCACAAAAGATTTTCCCTGCAAAAGCTGTGGTTCCGAAGGTTGTGTTTCGGTAAGTTTCATTTGCACACCGGCAGCTCTGAGGCGCTCCACCATCTTGCGATGGACAGGTTTTTGGAAAAACAGAATGACCGATTCGGTAATTTTCTCTCCGATTTCCTCCACCTGAACAAGTTCTTCAAATGAGGCAGCCATGAGCCTTTCAATGGTTTTAAAATGTGTTGCCAGTTTTTTGGCCACGGTTTCGCCCACATAGCGAATGCCCAGCGCATAAAGAACTCGTGGAAAAGGCACGTTTTTCGACTGTTCAATACCTTTGATAATGTTTTCAGCCGTTTTTTCGCGAAAGCTGATGCGCTTTTCTTTTTTGCCTTCTTCGGGTTGAATGACTTTTTCCAGCCCGAAAAGCTGCTTGTAAGTCAGGTCGTAAAGGTCGGCTGCATTTTTTACCAGTTCGTGGTCGTAAAGCATCTCTATTTTTCCCTCGCCGAGGCTGTCGATGTTCATGGCCTTCCTTGAAATAAAATGCTCTAATTTGCCTTTAATCTGGGGCGGGCAGCTGTCTTCGTTGGGACAGTAATGGGCCGCTTCGCCTTCTTTACGCACCAACAGTGTGTTGCATTGCGGACAACGGTCAATAAACTTCACCGTAACAGCATCTGCAGGTCGTTTGTCGAGATTCACACCCACAATTTTCGGGATGATTTCGCCGCCTTTTTCCACATAAACCGTGTCGCCGATACGTACATCGAGCTGAACAATGATGTCGGCATTGTGCAGGCTGGCACGTTTTACGGTTGTCCCGGCCAGCTGCACCGGTTTCAGGTTGGCGACCGGAGTTATAGCGCCTGTTCTGCCTACCTGGTAATCAATGGATTCAAGCAATGTTTCTACCCGTTCGGCCTTAAATTTGTAAGCAATGGCCCAGCGGGGATTTTTGGCGGTAAATCCCAGCTGTTGCTGCAAGCCCAAATCATTCACCTTTATGACAATACCGTCGATATCGTATGGCAGATGTTGCCGTCCCTGGTCCCAGTCGTTGATGTATTCCATAATCTGGCTCATATTCTTGCAGATAGCCATATTTTCGGAAACTTTCAATCCCATGGTTTTGGCTTGTTTCAGCGCATCATAATGGGTTTTTACGTTTCCCGGAGGGTTTGGAATGTAGTAGAGGTAGGCATCGAGTTTGCGTTTGGCCACCTCTTTGGGATCCTGCATTTTCAGTGAGCCGGCAGCGGCGTTACGCGGGTTGGCAAACGGGTTGTCGCCAATTTCTTCCCGCTCGTCGTTCAGCCGTTCAAATTCTGCGCGCGGCATAACAATTTCACCGCGAATCTCCAGTTCCGGCGGATAATTACCCCGTAAACGCAGCGGAATGCTCCGGATGGTTTTTACGTTGTTGGTTACATCGTCGCCCTGCACGCCGTCGCCACGGGTAACGGCTTGTGTCAGCAGACCGTCGGTGTAGGTCAGGCTAATGGCAAGGCCATCGTATTTCAGCTCACAGACATACTCCACGTTTTGTCCAACGGCTTTGCGTACCCGTGCATTAAACTCCCGGATTTCTTCCAGTGAGTAACTGTTCGAGAGTGATAGCATGGGGTATTTGTGTTTGACGGTGGGAAAATCTTTGGTGGGTTCACCGCCCACACGGTGGGTAGGGGAGTCGGGGCGGACAAATTCGGGATAAGCGGCTTCTAACCGTTCCAGCTCTTTCAGCTTTTGGTCGAACTCGAAATCGCTAACAGCCGGCTGTGCCAGTACGTAGTAACGGTAGTTGTGTTCATGCAGCTCTTCGCACAGTTGGTCAATCCGTATTTTAGCTTCTCCTTTTGTCATGATTATTCGGTTGTCAAACAGTTGTCATTCGATTGTCATTTATCACTTTTGTCTTTTTACTTTTTTATCTTTTATCTTGTCTTTTTTATCATTCAATATTTTCTCTTGCCACGGGCATGGTCATACAGCGGGCGCCACCACCACCGCGTGAGAGTTCGTTACCTTTTATGGTAATCACAACCTTTTTATAATCGTCCAAATGAACTTTTCCATTGATAACATCGGATGCTTTGACAATTTCAAAATCATGACGGTTCATGGCTTCTATTGTATGCACGTTGCGTTCATATCCCATCACCTTACCCGGCTCCAGTGCAAAAAAGTTAGCCCCGCTTTGCCACTGTTCCCGTTCCTGGTAGTAGAGATGGTTATTGCCACCGCAGCTCACAGGTTCCATATCAATCCCCAGTTTTTTCAGCGCTTGCAGCAAGTCTTTCTCTTCACGAATTTTAGTAACCTTGTCGCCGTCAATGGTAATGTGAATGCTCAGGTAACGTGAAGAGTTCAGTATCAGTGGCTCAAAAATCATGCACTGGTTTTTGTCAAGAAAAGTAAAGGCCATGTCGAGGTGGATAAACGACTCCGGTTTGTAGGGAAGTTCCTGTACCAGAATGTGTTTAACTCCGGGTTTTGTCTTCATGTATTCAATCATGCTATCGATACCCTGCGTGGTGGTTCGGTCGCCGGTGCCGATAATGAGTATATCCTTGCGAGCCATAAGTACATCGCCGCCTTCGATAGTTCCTCTGCCGCTATCGTCAAAATCTAAAACAGGGTTGATAGCTGTTGTGTCAAACAGGGGATGGTGAGAAAAAATGGTTTCCATTATGAGGGCTTCCCGGTCGCGGACAGCATTGGCCATTTTGCTAATTATCACCTGGTTTCCTATTGAGAAACTGGCATCGCGGGTGAAAAAGAAATTCGGTAGCGGACTTAACGAAAAGCGTTCGTTATCAAGAAAGCTGGTGAGGTTGTCTTTTTGCATTTCCACTCCTTCGATGAGCTTTAAAGCCAGCTCCTGTGCTGAAAGTGTTTTTATGTAGTTGCAAAGATTGTAACGTTTCTGCGAACGGCGCTCGTGTTGGCAAACTTTCTCCAGCAGGCTTTCCCTGACGCTGTCGTTTCCCAGAACTGTTTGTAACAAATCGACTGCCTCAAAAACCTTTGTCCGCATTTTCAACACGCCCACAAACTCATCATATTCGGGGATGGCTACGCTCAGGTTTAAAATGTCGCTATACAGCGCACGAACTGCATTTTCGGGTGTCATATTTTCCACTTCGGCTCCCGGGGTGTGCACGATGACCCCTTTTATTTTGCCAATTTCAGAATTTACATTTACTGCAAGTTTGTCCATGATTGTAAATTTTAATTATTTTATGGTGTCGGGTTGATAAACTCAAACCCATTTTGGCGCTCTTTTAAGAACTTTATTAAATCGGAAAAGCGAATCACCACGCTGGCCGTGTTGTCGTTGGGATGGAAACTCACTTTTTCAGCTTTTTGCAACTGCTCGTCAAGAAAAACATAAACATGATGCTCGCTGTCGTTAATTAAACCAAACGGAGAAACAGAACCCGGTTTTACACCGAGATATTTTATCATCCGCTTTTCAGAGGCAAAACTCAGTTTCCCCTGGTGCAATATCTTCTCCAGACTGTGGATATCGAACGGTGTGGTGTCTTTTATGATGACAAGATAATGCCGGTTTCCTTTGTGATTTCTGAAAAACAGATTCTTACAATGTGTGGCATCGATATCTTTCCAGTAATCCAGTGCTATTTCGATGGTGTCTAACGGGGGATGCTCGTAAATTTCATACAAAATCCCTAACCTTTTTAGGTACTTCAGTACTTTTTTCCTGTTTGCTTCTCGGTTCATACCGGTGAATTGTTATTGGTCATTGGTCATTAGTCATTGATTGTTGATGCCTGAATGGCGTTGCCCGTTTTTACTTACTCATTTTTATCTTTTATCTTTATTCATCCTCCTTTATTACGGTTTCCAATCAGCTATAAACAAATTGATGCCGTGTTGGTTACGGTTGTTGCGGCTGGAGGAGAAAATTAATTTCTTTCCGTCGAACGAAAACATGGGAAAAGCATCAAACGTGTTATCGTAGGTGATTCTTTCTATATGCTTTCCATTGAGGTCAACCATATAAAGGTTAAAATCAAAGCCGCGTGTGCCGGCATAATTTGAGCTGAAAATAATGTGTTTTCCATCCGGCGTGAAAAAAGGCGCCCAGTTGGCTTTTCCCAAATGAGTTATCTGTTTCAGGTTGCTGCCATCCACATTGCAGGTATAAATCTCCATTTTGGTTGGCATAACGAGATGCTGTTTTAGCAAATCTTTGTAAGTTTTGATAGCTTCGGGTGTTTTAGGACGCGATGCACGAAACACCAGCATTTTCCCATCCGGTGAGAAAAATGCGCCGCCATCGTATCCCAGCTGATGCGTTACCTGATGCACGTTGCTGCCATCGATGTTGCAGGTATAAAGTTCCAGGTCGCCGGAGCGGTCGGAGGTAAATACAATTTTATTGCCTTGTGGCGAAACGGTGGCTTCGGCATCGTAACCGGGACCTTTTATCAGTGTGTCAATAAGTTCTCCTTTCAGGTTAGCCACGTATATGTCGAAATCTTCATAAACAGGCCACACATATTTTCCGTCGTTGCGTTTTTTAGGAATGGGGGGGCAGGCATCGCCTCCGGCGCGTGTCGAAGCATAAAGTATTGTCGTGTCGCCGGGTAAAAAATAGGAACAGGTGGTACGCCCCAGTCCGTTGCTCAGAAGGGTTGGAATGGTATCCTTCATGTTGCCATCGGCAAGATGCCAATAGTAAATCTGGTCACAATGTGACCCCCAGGCCTTGTTAGTAGCCTGAAAAACAATCATTTTATCGTTAAAACTAAAGTAAGCTTCGGCATTATCGCCACCAAAGGTAAGCTGTTTTACGTTTGCGAGATGTTTCTCCTGCGGATAGTGCACGGTAGTGTCAGGTGTTAAGGCTGATGTGCTTTTTTGGTGTGGGTTACTTCCGTTGTTGCATGCATTCAGACCAAAGACCATGATGGAAATCCCTGCGAAATAGTAAAAGATCTTTCTCATGTTTTGTATAAGTTAATTTGATGGTTTGTGCTGGACAAAAGTAAGCATTATTGGTGGGAAACTATAAAATTTAAGTACTGTTTTTAGTGGATGTTTTATCTTCAAGCATGGCCGTTTGAAGCGATGGGGCTAATTGCGATGTTTGTTTATTTGAATAAATTTGATTATCTTTGTCAAGATAAAATTAATCTAAAATGAAAAGTTTTGGTAGTTTAATCCGGGAATTGAGAATAAAAGAGGGCTATCCTTTGCGTAAGGTAGCCGCTTTTTTGGAAATGGATCAGGCGGTTCTGAGTAAAATTGAAAGAGGCCTGAGGAGACCCACCAAAGCTCATGTGCTGAAATTGGCTGAGTTTTTTCATTACGACAGGAAAAAGATGCTGATAGCTTTCCTGAGCGACCGGATTATTTACGAGATAGGCAAGGAAGTTTATGCAAAAGAGGCTTTGAAAGCGGCAGAAGAACAAATTGTCTACGTAACCTTTCAAGCAGCGGATAGAATATCAATTACTGAACAGATTATCAGTGAGCTACAACAATTTCCGGAGGTTCGTTGTGCCTGGATTTATGGCTCTTTCTCGCGCCGGGATGACAGCCCGGACAGCGATATTGATTTGGCCGTAGAAACGGACGATGGTTTCAGCTATTTCGATTTGGCAGGGATACAGTATCAATTAGAGAATGCTGTGAACAGAAAAGTTGATGTGGGTTTTATTGATTCTTTCAAACCTTATATTTTGAAAAATGTTAAACCCGATTTGAAGTTAATTTATGAAAGACAGAAGAGAAGAAAGCCATGAGCGATTAACGCACATGTGGGATGCCATTCTTGAAATAGAGTCGTTTACACATGATGTAACAAGCGATGATTTTGTTAATAATCCCTTGCTTGTCAGCGCTGTTCTGTTTCAGTTCAGTGTTGTTGGGGAAGCAGTTGTTCATGTCGAACCGGCCTTATTAGAAAAGTATGATTACCCCTGGTATCAGGTCAGGGCTTTCCGGAACCTGATATCCCATGAATATTTTCAAATTAAAATGGAGGCGGTATGGGCTATTGTCGTTAATAACCTGCCCGGGTTGAAAAATGTTATCGGGGAAGTTTTGGAAAAGGAATTTTGAAGTTTCACATTTAAACGTACACGCTTAAAGCGGCAAGTAGCCCTTAATGCAGCTTTTCCCGAAGGAATTTCCCGGTGTATGAATTTTTGCAATGCACAATTTCTTCCGGCGTGCCTTCAAAAACAATCTGCCCGCCGCTGTCGCCGCCTTCCGGGCCCAGGTCAATAATCCAGTCGGCTGACTTGATGATTTCGGCATTGTGCTCAATCACGATGATGCTGTGGCCGTTTTCAATCAGTGCATTAAAGGACTGAAGCAGTTTGCTTATATCGTGAATGTGCAGTCCGGTAGTTGGCTCGTCGAAAATGAAAAGAGTAGGAGCAGCTCCTTGTCCTTTCGAGAGGAAAAAAGCCAGCTTGATGCGCTGTGCTTCGCCGCCGCTTAGTGTGTTTGAGCTTTGCCCAAGCCGCAGATAGCCCAGCCCCGTCTCCTGCAGCGGTCTTATTTTTTCGATAATCTTCTTTTCCAGTGAGCTGTTTTGTGTTGCCTCACCGAAGAATTCAATGGCATTGTCCACCGTGAGGCCTAATATATCCGAGATGGTCCTGCCGCGGTATTTCACCTCCAGTACTTCGTCTTTAAACCGTTGCCCGTTGCAGGCATCACATTTCAGATAAATGTCGGCCATAAACTGCATTTCCACTTTAATCACACCTTCGCCTTCGCACTGTTCGCACCGTCCCCCCGGAATGTTAAAAGAGAAATAGCCGGGTTTGTAAGCTCGCAATTTGGCCAGTGGCTGGTTGGCAAAAAGCTGGCGGATTTCATCGTAAGCTTTCAGGTAGGTAGCCGGATTGGAGCGCGAAGAGCGGCCAATGGGATTCTGGTCGATGTATTCCACCCTGGCAACGCGGTTGACTTCTCCTTCGAGCAGGGCAAATTTCCGCTCGGAGGGAGCTTCTCCGTTGAGCCGTCTTTTCAGGGAGGAGAATAATATGTCGCGTACCAGCGTTGACTTGCCCGATCCGCTGACACCCGTAACCACGGTAAGCACGTTGAGCGGGATTTTTACATGGAGATTTTTCAGGTTGTGTTCAAAAGCTTCTTTTATTTCAATGTAATTGTTCCAGTGTCGCCGGTGAGTCGGAATTTCGATGTGCTTTCTGCCCGTCATATACAGTGCGGTATAGCTGATATCGTTGTCTTTCAGTTCGTCAAAAACTCCTTGAAAAACCAATTCGCCGCCATGTTCGCCCGAATCGGGACCGATGTCGATAATCTGGTCGGCAGCTTTGATAATGTCCTCTTCGTGTTCCACTACAATGACTGTGTTGCCGATATCGCGCAAGCGTTTCAAAACTTTAACAAGCCTCTCGGTATCGCGCGGATGCAAGCCAATGCTGGGCTCGTCAAGAATATACATGGAACCCACCAACGAACTACCCAGCGAAGTGGCGAGGTTGATGCGTTGCGATTCGCCTCCGGAAAGTGTAGCCGAGGGGCGGTTAAGCGTTAGATAACCCAAACCAACATCATTCAGATACTGCAGCCTGTTGACAATTTCAAGCAGCAACCGGCGGGCAATTTTTTCATCCGCCTCGCTGAGCTTAATATTCTTAAAAAACTCAAAGCTTTCGTTAAGCTGCATTTGGACAACTTCGGAAATAGTTTTTCCGGCAACTTTCACATAGTTGGCATCTTTGCGCAGGCGGGTACCTTTGCATTCGGTACAAACCGTTTTCCCGCGGTAGCGTGAAAGCATGACGCGGTATTGAATTTTATATGTCTGTTCCTCGAGAGAGGTAAAGAAGTCATTCAGTCCTCCGAAATAGCGGTTTCCGACCCAGAGCAATTCTCTTTGCTCTTCGGAGAGTTGGTAGTAAGGTTTATGGATAGGGAAATCGAACTTATAAGCATTTTTGATGAGTCGTTCTTTCCACTGTCCCATTTTTTCTCCTTTCCAGCAGGCGATAGCTCCATCAAAAACGGAAAGTGCCGGATTGGGTATCACCAGTTTTTCGTCAATGCCTATAATGTTCCCGAAACCTTCGCAACGTTTGCAGGCACCGTAGGGATTGTTAAAAGTAAAGAGGTTAACCGAAGGCTCTTCAAATTGAATACCGTCCAGTTCAAAGCGATGCGAGAAATCGGCTGTTTGTTTTTTATCTTCTGTTTCATAGGAAACTTTCAGGTAACCGTTACCTTCGTAGAAAGCCGTTTGAACGGAATCGGCAATGCGTGCTTCCAGCTCTTTTTCATCGTGTGTTACCCTGATGCGGTCGATAACAAGATAGCAATCTTTAGGTTTGGTTTTGTCTGTTATCTCGTCCAGTATTTCTTCTATTCTTCTGATTTTGCCCTTGCTCATAATTCGGCTGAATCCTTGTTGCAAAAGAATTTGCAGTTGTTGTTTCAGACTACGGCTGCCGTTGGTTTTCAGCGGTGCAAAAATCAGGACACCGGTGTCGTTAGGCAGCATGAGGATAAAGCGGGTAACATCGCTTACGCGATGGCGTTTTACCTGCCGGCCGGAGATGGGAGACCATGTTTTTCCGATACGGGCAAATAGTAGTTTCAGGTACTCGTAAACCTCCGTAGAAGTGCCTACCGTAGAGCGTGGATTGCGTGTTTTTACCTTTTGTTCGATGGCAATGGCAGGAGAAATACCCAAAATGGCGTCCACATCGGGTTTGTCCATGCGACCGAGAAATTGTCGGGCATAAGAACTTAAGCTCTCTACATAGCGGCGCTGGCCGTCGGCATAAAGCGTATCGAAAGCCAATGATGACTTGCCGGAGCCTGATAAACCTGTAATAACCACCAGTTTACGGCGCGGAATGGCAACACTGAGATTCTTTAAATTGTTGACCCGCGATTTGACAACAATAATGTAATCTTTCGGATTTACCCGACTTGTTTCGATAATCATAGGAGAAAATAAGCGACAAAATTAAAAATTTATTTGCTTTTTTTCTTTTAACCTTTATATTTGCAATTCAAAACAAATGTTAAAATAACTTTAATACACTTTGCCTATCGAGTAAAAGCCTACTATTTTTCTGAAACCAAAACAAGTGGCATATGAAAATGGAAGCAATCGGTGAGCATCAGCTCATCCGCGAATTTCTCGGAGGTAAATCCTCAAGTTTACAGGAACTTATTGAACGTCATCAAACGCGGCTCTATTCCTATATATTTGTGATGGTAAAGGATAAGCAGCTTGCTGATGATTTGTTTCAGGATACTTTTGTAAAGGTTATTAATACCATTAAATCAGGGAATTACAACGATGAGGGTAAATTTATTCAATGGGTTATGCGTATTGCACATAACCTGGTTATTGACCATTTCAGGAAACAGAAAAAGCTGAATTTTGCCGAAGTGGCCAACGATCAGTATAATCTCATGGATACGCTTAAAGTAACCGACCCGAGTATTGAGGATGTTTTGGTAACGGAGCAGATTCATAAAGATATTCAGTTACTCATAGGGCATCTCCCCGAAGAGCAAAAAGAGGTACTCTACCTGCGGTGTTACACCGGATTGAGTTTTAAAGATATTGCCGAACAGACCGAAGTGAGCATTAATACAGCACTGGGACGCATGCGTTATGCCCTAATAAATTTGCGGAAGCTGATCAAAGAGAAAAATATTATCCTGACACGGTAATTTTTTGTTGTTCTGAATTCTTTAGTGCTATGTTAAATTAGTGGTACCGACAAAAATATAAAAACACAAAAATCAAATTACAAACCGGTATGCTCAGCTTTTGACGGATATAACGAAGGCGGATAAATTTGAATGATCTTTTTTGTAGCGGCAAAACATTGATTAGCAACAACAAGTTATCCATGCAAACCGACGAAGCCCCGGTTTTTTAAAAAAAGTTTTTCCAAGTGTGAAATAATTATCAGGAATTGTCGTTAAATTCTTGATAAGAAGAGATTATTCATTTAAAATCTTTTGCGTATGCATCAATTTCTTACTTCGGACGATTTTCAGGATCAATCTAAGTGTAAGACCCGGCATACAAAAGAGGCTAATCTGCGCAAGCCTTCACGGCGAGTTATTCACTACCTTATGGCCTATGCTGCAGGCGTCTATGTTTTTAAAACAAAAAGTCTGGGAAATATAAGCATCCTGATGAATTAAAAAATCCTGTGTGGTTAAAAAAGGCGGAGTCCGGAAAAATCCTTTGGATATTTTCGGACTCCGGTATTTTATGTAATGTTAAAAATTAAGCTCTTTCCAGTTGCAGTAAGGATTTTTTGAAAGTTCGGCACTGTAAAAGGCTGGATTTCCGGTAACTTCCTGACCCAGCCATTCCGGTTTTTCAAAATATGTATTTGCGCTGGGAAGTTCTATCTCAGCTAATAAAAGCCCCTGATTATCTCCATGAAATTCATCAACTTCAAATTTTAGCTCGTTTCCTGCGGGCACCATGTGGCGTGTTTTTATCACCAACCCCGATTCGCGCAATTCCATGAGCTCTTTAGCATCTTTCAGCGGAATTTCCTGTTCCCATTCAAAACGCACGATGCCCGAAATTCTGGCCGCTCCTTTAATATTTATGTAACCTTTTCCATCCTGAATTCGGATTCTTACGGTACGATTAGGCTGGGTGGAAAGGTAGGCTTGCGTAATTTCCATCTTTTTTGTTACGAAAGGCTTGAAATCACCTTTAACTAAAAACTTGAGTTCAATTTCCTGTGCCATCTTAAGTTGTTTTTTTTAGTTCTTTACAAAATTAACGTTTTATTTCATAAAGGAGTTACTAAAGTGTTAAATAAAAATAAAATGAAAGGTTCGGTAGTAGTAGTTTTTCCTATTTTCCCGGAAAGAATTGTCCGGTATGAAAGATTTTCTTCATTTTTGTAAAAAATTATTTCATGACACAAAAAGAACGTATTGGATACATTATCGAATATTTTAAAATTCATCAGCCCTTCGCCGAAACCGAGTTGCATTATCATGATCCTTACCAGTTGCTGGTGGCGGTGATTTTGTCGGCACAGTGTACGGATAAAAGGGTAAACATAATTTCGCAGGAGTTTTTTCGGCACTATCCTGATGTGGAAAGCCTTTCTCGGGCGGAGGTACCGGATATTTTCGCACTGATTAAAAGTTGTTCTTATCCGAATAATAAAGCCAAACATTTGTCGGGAATGGCTAAAATGCTGTTGACGGATTTTGGTAGCGAAGTGCCTTCCGATATAAACGAACTGCAAAAACTGCCTGGTGTGGGTAGAAAAACTGCCAATGTCATTGCTTCTGTTGTGTTTAATAAGCCTGTCATGGCTGTGGATACGCATGTTTTTAGAGTCGCTGCCCGGGTGGGACTCACCGTTGGTGCAAAAACGCCGTTGGAAACGGAAAGACAGTTGGTGAAATATATTCCCGATGAGTTGATTCCGCTGGCACATCACTGGCTTATTTTGCACGGTCGTTATGTCTGCCTTGCCCGCAAACCCAAATGCGACGAATGCGGATTGACACAGTGGTGTAAGTTTTATGGGAACGGGGAAAAGTGAGGGGGCCGGGAAACCGACTCATTCAGTGCTCAAACGATGGCCAGGCGGTGGTTAAACAGTTGTCAAGCAATGGTCAGGCAATGGTTATTTATTTTTTCACTTTTATCTTTTGTCTTGTCAGCGGTTACGGATTTCAAAAATTTAATATTAATAAGCGTTGCTTTTTCATTCGGGAAAATTTGTACATTTGTTTACCAATATATAAATTCATGACAAAACTTAATATAGGAGACTTAGCACCTGATTTTACGGCTGTTAATCAGGATGAAAATCCTGTTTCGCTAACCAGTTTCAGAGGGGGAAAACTGATTCTTTACTTTTACCCCAAGGATAATACGGCAGGTTGTACCAACGAGGCCTGCAACTTTCGCGACAACTACGATTATTGGCTCTCAAAAGGTTATGCCGTGGTGGGCGTAAGTCCTGACAGTGTGGTCTCGCACCGGAAATTTATTGCTAAATATGATTTGCCGTTTCCACTTTTGTCGGATCCGGAAAAGAAAATTATTAAAGCGTACGGCGCCTGGGGGCCAAAGAAACTTTACGGCAGAGAGTATGAAGGGCTTATTCGCTCAACTTTTGTGATTGACGAAGAGGGTAAGATCATGGAGATTTTCGGCAAAGTAAAAACGAAAGAACACACGGAACAAATTGTTAAAAAATTAAATCTTGAATATAATGACAACTGATAAAGCTAATCAAAATCTCGAAAAAGAGAGGCAAAATAAATTAAAAGTCCTTGAGGCAACTCTGGGGAAACTCGAAAAATCATATGGTAAAGGCGCTATTATGCGATTGGGGGCCACGAGTGTGGAGAAGATTCCCTCCATTTCTACCGGTTCTATCGGGCTGGATTTTGCACTGGGCGTTGACGGAATTCCCAAAGGCAGGGTAACTGAGATTTTTGGTCCCGAATCGTCGGGGAAAACAACCCTGGCATTGCATGTAATTGCCGAGGCACAGAAAGAGGGTGGTATTGCTGCTTTTATTGATGCCGAACATGCTTTCGACCGCTATTATGCTGCCAAGCTGGGTGTGGATATTGAAGATCTTTTGATGGCGCAGCCCGACAACGGTGAGCAGGCGTTAGAAATCACGGATAACCTGATTCGTTCCGGAGCCATCGATGTGATTGTGATTGACTCGGTGGCCGCCCTGACACCTAAAAGTGAGATTGAAGGTGAAATGGGGGATTCTAAAATGGGTTTGCAGGCACGTCTTATGTCGCAGGCATTGAGGAAACTGACGGCCAACATCAGTAAGACTAATACTATTTGCATCTTTATTAACCAGTTGCGCGAAAAGATTGGCATAGTATTCGGAAATCCGGAAACTACTACCGGTGGCAATGCCTTGAAATTTTATGCTTCAATCCGTTTGGACATTCGCCGTATTAGTCAGATTAAAGATACAGATGAGGTGCGCGGTAACCGTGTGCGTGTAAAGGTGGTAAAAAATAAAGTAGCGCCTCCTTTCCGTAAGGCGGAATTTGACATTATGTATGGCGAAGGCATTTCCAAAATTGGTGAGATTATTGATATTGGTGTGGATAAGGATATCGTGAAGAAAAGCGGTTCCTGGTTTAGTTATGGGGAAACCAAGCTGGGGCAGGGACGGGAAGCGGTGAAAAAAATCCTTTCCGATAATCCCGATCTCATGGAAGAGCTGGAAACAAAGATAAAGGCTGCACTTGCTGAAAGTGATATTTAAAAGATATCTTTTATTAATAAAATTGTTTAGCTTCTTTCTTTTACGTAGAATGCTACTTTTTCCAGTGAAGAGATCATGTTATATTCCTCAAGATATACATCATCAGGAACTTCTACCGGCGTTGGTGTATAATTCAATATGCCTTTAATGCCTGCTTCTACCATGATGCGGACAGTTTCGTCGGCCTGGTCGCCCGGGACGGTAAGAATGCCTATTTTAATATTTTCTTTACCGATAATTTCTGCTGTTTTTTCCACGGGGTAGCAGTTGATGCCGTCAATCCGATGGTTTGTTTTTTCTGGATTTATATCAAAACCGGCGGTAATTTTTAGTTTCTCCCTTTTGTCCTGAAAGTAGTTGATAATAGCTCCGCCTAGATTTCCCATCCCAAATATGGCTACTCTTTGACCTTTGGGACTGTCGATGAGTTCACCAATCAGGTTCACCAAATCACTAATATTATAACCTTTACGAAGGCTTCCCGAATAACCGATCAGCATAAGATCACGTCTGACCTGAACGGCAGTAATATGCAAAAGCGAAGCAATTTCGTGTGAGAAAATATATGTTTTCCCCTTGCCGCTGCAAATAAGTAATGCGCGCCGATACTGACTTAGTCGCTCAATTGTTTTGTGGGGAATATTTTTGTAACTATCGTTTTTCATTTTTGTTATTCATTTAACAATGCAAATATACACGCAAATTATATTCAATAATCGTTTTTGATAAAAAATAACAAATCTTTTTTATTTTATTGGAAAAATATTGCCTGTTCGTGTTGAGGTCCCCAACTACGATACCTACCCAACCACTTCAGACGTCCTCGTTGCTGCTATCTTCTGAGACAAAAGAGATAACAAGGTTCAACGAATCCGTCATCTTACTGATACATGGTAGTGAAATAGATAAACGCTACATAAATTATTACAAGAAGTACACCTTCAAAGCGATTTAGCGTATTTTTTGTTTTGCCGAGTTTGGCAAAAGCCAGTAGCAGCAACCCGGATACAAAAACAAGACCCAGTTCTATATTCAGTTTTGGAGCGTAAGGGATAGGCTTTATCAGCGCCGTAACTCCTAAAACCAGGAAGATGTTTAAAATATTGGAACCCACGGCATTACCAAGTGCCATGTCGGCATTGTTTTTCCGGGCAGCAATAATGGAGGTAGCCAGTTCGGGAAGCGAAGTGGCTCCGGCTACCAGTGTCAGTCCCATGACCGTTTGGCTAATACCAATGGCTGTGGCAATTTTTACTGCGCCATCCACAATCCATTCTCCGCCAAAATAGAGGCCGAGACCTCCCACCGCAATAAATAATAGCGAAAACCCCCAGGAATATTGTTTGAGATTTTCCTGCGCGGAAGATGGTGTTTCCCCCTGTTTGAAAAATGTGAAATAGAGGAAGAAGCCGAGAAAAATAAGTAAAATAATGCCATCAGAGCGGCTGATAATATTTGGACGACCGAAAATAAAATCATTAGCCAGCAAGGCCAGCAGAACCGGAGCAAAGAGGCTGACCGGAATATCTCTTTTCAGTGTTTTCTTTTGAAAATGAATAGGAATAATTAAAGCAGTTACTCCCACTACGAGGAGTGTATTGGTAATATTGCTGCCGAGAATATTCCCAATGGCAAGGTTGGTGTTTCCTTTGATTCCCGCAAAAATATTGACAATAAGTTCGGGCAGAGATGTGCCCAGGGCCACTATGGTAAGTCCCATCACCATTTGTGAGATATTTAATTTAATGCCAATGCTGCTGGCTCCGTTTACCAGCATTTGTGCTCCGGCAATTAAAATGGCAAAACCTGAAAAGAAGGAAAGGTAGGTGATAAACATTGGAAAACTAAGTTAGCTTTTGTTATTTTGAAAAATAGCGCTGTTTAAAATTTTCCGCATGTCTTCAACCTGCTCTTTCGTGCCGAGGACAAAAATCTTTGAATCAGGATAAAGTTTGGTGTCCGGAGTGGGATTCAGGATATATTCGCCTGCAGCTGTTTTGTAACCGATAATGTTGGCTCCGGTCTTTTTTCGTAATTCCAGCTCTTTGATGGGCTTATGCAAAAGGTTTTTGGGTAGATCGGTACACATAATTTCCATAAGTTGGACAGGAGAGTCGCCATGAATGTTCAGATGTTCCATAAACTCCATCATATCGGGTTGTGCCACGAGGGTAGCCATGTGGGCGCCACCCACGCGTTCAGGCATAACAACACTGTCGACACCGGCCATATGTAATTTTTTTTCAGAGCTTTCGCTTGATGCCCGGCTGATGATATTGATATCAGGATTCAAAGTTCGGGCTGTAAGTACCACAAAAAGGTTGTCCGCGTCAAGCGGCAGTGTGGTTACCAACGACCTGGCTTTGTTAATGCCCGCCTGCAACAGAACCTTGTCTTCCGTAGAGTCACCCTCAATAAACTGAATGGGCTCGGCAATCTTGCTCACTACAAGTTCGTGGTCTTTGTCAATCACAATTACTTTTTCGCCGAAAGCCGTGAGCTCCCGGACTACCTGACTTCCGTTCCGGCCATAGCCGCAGACAATAATATGATTTTCCATCTTTTTTTGTTTTAAATGTTTGAGGTTACCGCCAAAGAAAAAACCCAACTGCGTTTTGAACAGGCTTTGTGTAAGAT
This sequence comes from uncultured Lentimicrobiaceae bacterium, assembly GCA_964598065.1. Taxonomy (GTDB): domain Bacteria; phylum Bacteroidota; class Bacteroidia; order Bacteroidales; family F082; genus Sulfidibacterium. Next base: position 231 of record CAZRAW010000040.1, on the reverse strand, counting down.
TTGATAAAAAGTAGGCAAGGACACCGAGACTTGAGAGAATAATAAAAATGGTAAATATCTTTCCCGGGTCCGACAAAGGTTTTATCTCACGGAACCCAACGGTGGACACAGTGATAACTGTCATATAAAGCGCATCAATTAGTGAATAGGATTCAATAAGCATGTATCCTACAGTACCGATAACCATAAGAATGAGCACATAGATGCCGGCTTTTACTAATTCGGGTGTCT
>CAZRAW010000039.1:0-18409 GCA_964598065.1 uncultured Lentimicrobiaceae bacterium | reverse complement strand
TAAGCAAAAAATATCCTGATGGAACCCATGATGGAACCAGCGGAAAGAAAATGCGACTTATTGAAGCTTTAAATTCAACTTTGAAGGCTGAATTCCGTCATAATCCGGATACTTATATCTGGGGACAGGACATGGCCAACAAGGAAAAGGGCGGAATCTTCAACGTTTCCAAAGGGATGCAGAAAGAGTTCGGACATGTCAGGGTTTTCAATGCACCTATTGCCGAAGATTACATTGTAGGAACTTCCAACGGTATGACCCGCTTTAATGACAAAATAAGGGTGGTGATAGAAGGAGCCGAATTTGCAGATTATTTCTGGCCGGCCATGGAACAGATGGTGGACAGCTCGCACGATTACTGGCGCAGCAACGGTCAGTTTTCTCCTAATGTTACCATCCGGCTGGCTTCGGGCGGTTATATTGGTGGCGGACTTTACCATTCGCAAAATATCGAAGCAACACTTACAACCCTGCCCGGATTGCGGGTAGTATATCCTTCGTTTGCCGATGATGCTGCAGGATTGCTGCGTACGGCCATTCGTTCAAAAGGTATTACACTCTTTCTGGAACCCAAAGCCATGTATAACGATCCTGCCAGTGAAGCCATTGTGCCAGACGATTTTGAAGTCCCTTTCGGTAAAGCGAGAATCCGCCGTACCGGTTCCGACTTGACTATCATAACTTACGGAAATACCGTCCCCATGTGCCTGCAGGTTGCTGCCCAACTGGAAAAAGAGATGGGGAAAAGCGTGGAGGTAATTGATATCCGGTCGTTGCTGCCGCTGGACGAGGAAACGATTCTTGCCTCGGTAAAAAAAACAAACCGTGCATTGGTTGTCCACGAAGATAAAGTTTTTGCCGGCTTTGGCGGAGAGATTACAGCCATGATAACGGACAAGGGTTTTGAGTATCTCGATGCTCCCGTTAAAAGGGTGGGCTCAACCTTTACTCCGGTCGGATTTAACCGTATTCTGGAAAAAGCAATACTTCCCAATACGGAGAAGATTGCTGTGGCGGCAAAAGAGTTGCTGGAATATTAGTGTCAGGTTATTTAGTATGGCATAGAAGGCATCAATTTCTTCGTTACTCTCGTGCATAATTTCAGTCATTTACTATAGTAAACTCCTGAATTTCTGCACTTCGAAAGCCTCGAACTTGACGCCTTCTATGCCACACGGTAAAATTTTATGAATTTTCTTAGAGGTACTACTTACACACAAATAATAAAAATCATACCTTGTTAATTATTGAGGCCTCCCGCTCCGAAAAATCATGAAAAGCGTCTTTACGAAGGAGGAACGACTGAAGTAATCTTTTAAATAGCAGGCTGTATGGTAGTTGAGATTGCTTCGCTTCGCTCGCAAAGACGTCAGGACTATTTTTGAAGAAACTCATTATTCAACTTATACTTTTCCGGGGCTCCGGTTTTTGTAATTCATACGAAGTTTCCCCAAAGAGATAAAAATGACGCCGGCCATTGTTAACAGTCCGCCGATAATTTGAACCTGCGTGGGCAGGCTTCCGAAATAGAGATAAGCGCCGGTTAGCACAAACAGACTGCGCACACTACGAACTATAGATGCTTTTGAAACTTCTATATATTTCAGAGAAAGATACCCCAGCATTGCTGTTAAAAAAGGTCCCATAACCGAACCAAAGACTATGTTTTTAAAAGCGGAAAGTGGTATAGCAAAAGGTAATTTCATCACCAGCATGGCCACCATTGAAAGGGCAAAGAGAAATAACAGCCTGGCGAGCGCCAGAAAGGAAGCATCCAGCTCCTTAATATTCTTCTTGGCCACAATATTGGAGAAGGCATAGATTATTCCCGAGATCCAGACGTATTCCGTTCCGGAAATAAAAAGATTGCTTATTGTTCCCTGTCCGCGGAAAGAAATCATCAATGCTCCCAAAAGTGTAATCAGCATCCCGACAAATTCGTAACGGTTAAAACGCTCTTTGAGCATGAGAATACCGAGTGTGGTAACGAGCAACGGGTTGATGTTTGCAAGAAAGGAGACCACGGCAGGGTTTTCTACTGATCTTAGTGCAAGAAAGAAAAATAAGGTACCAAACATTTCCAAAATGGCTATCAGTAGCAGTGCTCCCCACGACTTTCGCTGAATACTCTTTATCTTTTTTTGTTTTTTAAAAGAAAAAATATAGATCAGGTTCCAGAGAATACCCAGCCCGAACCAGTAAAAGCCAAATTGAGGAAGTTGAATTTCGTTGAGAGCGGCCTTGCTAAAAATATAAACATTACTTACTGCAAACGCAGCACCAACAGCCAGTAGAATTCCTTTTCCTGCTTTGCTAATTTTCATGGATGCCTTGTTTGTTTAAGAGCTGTTTAATTGTCGCTATAAATAATTTTAAATCCCTTTTTCGCGGAATCCATTCGGAAAAACAGGTTTGAGTTTGCTTTTGAAAAATAATGTATTGATAAGTTACGCTGATAAGATAATTCAGAGAAGCCGTGGCGGCAGCGCCGATGTAGCCAAAAGGCGGAATAAGAAGGAAAGCAAACAGCAGGGTAAACACAAACCCGATAATGTTGGCATGCAGGTTAACCGCCGGTTTGCCTACGCCTGAGAAATAATGGCTGAAGATGGTGTTTGCCGCCAGCGCCAGTACACCCGGGGTCAGAATTAAAACAATCGTTTTTATTACACCAAAGGCCTGACTAAAAACAAGTTGATAAACATTTCGCGGAATCGCCAATAGTACAAGCAGGGCAAAAAAAGTAAGTATCAAAGTGAATTTCATTAAGCGGATACTTAACATGCGTGCGTAATCTTTGTCTTTGCTGTTGGAGATAACACTGTATTGCACCAGCGAAATACTCTGGCCAATCAGCCGCAGTCCTTCGGTAAGTTGCACGCCGGCGCTGTAAATTCCCAAAGGGGAGAGGCCGGCAAAAATCCGGATAAAATAAAAGCTTAAACGTTTGTTGGCTATGTGTAGCATAACTGCCGACTGGGTAGGCAAACCATAAATTAGAATCTTTTTGGAAACGGATACCCAGCCATGAAACGAAAAATACTTCATTTTTTTCAGTACGCTGTAAAAACCCAAAAGGCTACCAAATCCCCAGGAGGAGTATAGCGCAAAAACATAAGCTTCAGGTCCGGTTTGCTTTTTAACGAGTATTTCTATAAGAAACAGAAACAGGAAAAGTGTAATCTGAGCAGTGAAAATAAGATTGTAAGCCGGAATCCGCTTTTGCCCGATAAGCAAATTATAATGTACCTGCATAAAGCCGTTGAGCAGCGCTAACAACAAAATATCTTTACCAAACCCTTCGGGAACAACCAAATGCATCAATGGCGGATAAAAGTGCCAGGCTATCCGGCCCGCTCCCACGAAGAGCAAAACAATAAATAAAATCCAGAGATAAGAAATAAGAAGTAACGGCGCCGTTTTGCTCCGCGATGCAAAATAAATAAGTGTGCCACCTGCCAATAATCCTATAAATAGCTGGATGACAGTTACATCAAGAACTATCAGGCTGATTATTCCAAATCCTTTGCTGCCAATAAAATTGGTTATCAGCAAAAGGACAACCAAATTAAAAAGTGCATTCAGGATGCGTGTTCCCGCCGTATGAAGGATGTTTTTAAAAATCATGATTGAATAGCAAAAATAGCAATTATCACATAGAATATTTTAACATTAAACAACTTCTTTATCAGTATCTTCTGAGAAAGAAAGTTAGTCCGATTATTATTTGAAACGCACCCTATCATTCGCTATGCTTTTATAAGGTGCATTAAATCGATATCGGCATAATACAAGATTATTTCATATTGTCTTCTGAAATATATTTGGTAGTATTGCACATTGCCGATTATGTTTTATTTTTGAAGCAAGATTGAATAGCAAACCATGAAACTCTCCGTAGTTATTGTTAATTACAATGTTAAGCATTTTCTTGAGCAATGCCTTATCTCTGTGAAGAAAGCTATGGAAAATGTTGAGGGAGAAATCTTTGTGGTGGATAACAATTCGGTTGACGGTTCTGTTGAAATGGTCCGTGAAAAATTTTCTCAGGTGCATCTCATTGTAAACAAGAGGAACCTGGGATTTGCAAAAGCCAACAACCAGGCTGTCAGGCAGGCAAAAGGGGAATATATTTTACTGTTGAATCCCGATACGGTTGTGGAGGATGATACTTTCACTAAAGTTATTAATTTTATGGATGCCCATCCCGATGCCGGCGGACTGGGCGTAAAAATGGTGGATGGCTCCGGGAAATTTCTGCCCGAATCGAAAAGGGGACTGCCGACACCGGCTGCGGCCTTTTATAAAATCTTCGGTTTATCGACACTTTTTCCACACTCCAAACGCTTTTCAAAGTATCATTTGGGCTATCTCGATGAAAATGAAATTCACAAAGTAGATATACTGGCAGGGGCGTTTATGTTGTTACGTGGCAGTGTTCTGAAAGAAATCGGTTTGCTGGACGAAATATTTTTTATGTATGGTGAAGATATTGACCTTTCGTACCGGATAACCCAGGGTGGCTATAACAATTATTATTTTCCCGAAACGCGCATCATCCACTACAAAGGCGAAAGCACGAAGAAAAGCAGTGTGAACTATGTGCTGGCCTTTTACCGGGCTATGGTGGTTTTTGCCCGGAAACATTTTACCACCAAAAGAGCCAGGGCTTTTGCCTTTTTCATCAATATTGCCATCTATTTCCGTGCTTTCCTCGCCATCTTATCCCGCTTTTTCAAAAAGTTGCTTTTACCGATACTGGACACTCTTGTTTTGTTTGGCGGAATTGTTCTCGTCAAAATGTTCTGGGAAAATAATATTATCTATCCCAACGGCGGTCATTATCCCTCCCTGTTTTTGCATTTTGTCCTGCCGTCGTATTTAATTATTTGGATTATAGCCATTTATTTTAACGGTGGCTATGACAAACCGTTACGTGTCCGTCCGGTGATATGGGGAATTCTTTCGGGAACCGTTTTAATACTTATCCTGTATGCACTCATGCCGGATGATTTGCGGTTTTCGCGGGGACAGATTCTCACGGATATGGTCTGGGCGCTTGTCAGTCTGAGTGCGCTACGGCTTTTATTTCATGTTTTGAGCATCCCCGGATTTGAACTCGGAAAACCGGCCAACAAGCGGTTTTTGGTTATTGGGGATAAAAAAGAAGCCGGGCGTGTAGCGTCTATTTTGGAAAATTCTTATGTTACCCCGGGCTTTGTCGGACTCATAAGTCCTGATGAAAAAACAGAAAAGCCAAAAGGCTTTTTGGGGAATATATTACAGGTAAAGGATATTATCAATATTTTTTCTGTCGATGAAGTTATTTTCTGCTCAAAAAGTATTTCTCATCAGAATATTATTGACAAAATGACCGGATGGAAATCGGAACAGGTCGTTTTTAAAATCGCTCCGGAAGACAGCCTTTCCATTATCGGCAGCAGTTCCATCAACACGCAGGGCGAATTATACACAGTGGATATCAATTCGGTGGATAAACCGGCAAACCTGCGGAGCAAACGGCTCTTTGATATGATAACGGCACTGATGTTTTTGGTGCTTTATCCTGCAATTTTATTTTTTGTAAAACATCCGGCGGGATTTTTAAGAAATATCTTTAAAGTTTTGTTCGGTTCGAGGTCGTGGGTGGGTTATGCTCCTGTGAGCGATGCCGCTATTCATTTACCGGGTATAAAACACGGTGTGCTTTCACCGGCAGATGGCATGAAGCCCGACATGCCGGACGAGGGAACCTTGCAGAAACTCAATGTCTTATATGCCCGCGATTATAGCGTCCAAAAAGATTTGAATCTTATTCTGTCCGCTTTCCGGAAACTGGGTCGGTCATAAACTCCGTACTTCAATAATGATAAATAACAAATGAAAAAGATAAAGAAGTTACTCAAAGCCATAGGCGCCATTCTCAAAAATCCGTGGCTACTGAACCTCGTGTTGGCAGATGATAAGATTTGGGAAAAGTATCTGTGTAAGAAAAACTATCCCAAAAACGGATTGCCTGTGGTAGAACTGGACGATTTGTTTCCGGGGTTCTCCGAAACATTAAACATTTTTGCTTTTTTGGATGGGGGATCTCTGCCAACAGATATTGCGCTGCTGAAGTTGCTGGCAAAGAAATACGCTGATTGTCAGTATTTTGAGATTGGTACGTGGCGTGGCGAAAGTGTGGCTAATGTAGCCGATGTGGCATCCCGGTGTTTCACGCTTAATCTCTCCAAAAAAGAGATGTTAGAAAAGGGGATGAGTGAGAAATACGCTGATTTACATGGTTTTTTCTCCAAAGGAAAGGAAAATATTACCCATTTGGAAGGCAACTCGCTGACTTTCGATTTTGCCGGGCTTAACCAAAAATTTGATTTGATTTTTATCGATGGCGACCATCATTTTGATGTTGTAAAAAAGGATACGGAAAACGTTTTTGCTTATCTCGTTCACGACAAAAGCATTGTGGTATGGCACGATTATGCCTACCATCCCGAAAAAATGCGACCGGAAGTATTTGCTGCTATTTTTGATGGAACGCCGGCTGACAAACGGAAATATCTCGTACATGCTGCCAATACTATATGTGCTGTTTTTATCCCGGAGTCTTTAAAGACCCATCCTTTGGAAACACCTGTTAAACCGCACAAAAAATTCAAAATCAGCATTGAATACCAAAAATTGTGATTTCCGGTTTTCCTGATTTTGGAATTTTACATAGATACCATTAAAATATTATTTTTGCAGCAGAATTATGGGAAGAATTTTAGCTATTGATTACGGACAAAAACGCGTAGGGCTTGCCGTTACGGATGCCTTGCAAATCATTGCTACCGGGCTTGAGACTGTGGCGGCAAAAGACATTTGGACGTATCTTTCGAATTATTTGAAAAGCGAAGATGTGGAGGCCATTGTGGTGGGCGAACCCCGCGACATGATGAACCGGCCGTCTGATTCGAGCCGGTTTGTGGAACCTTTTGTCAGGAAACTGAGAAAAACTTATCCCGATATGAAAATAGAACGTTATGATGAAAGGTTTACCTCAAAAATGGCTTTTCAAACTATGATTGATGGCGGGCTGGGAAAGAAAAAACGCCGCAACAAGGCCCTTGTCGATACCATTAGCGCAACCCTGATCCTGCAATCTTATCTTGAATCAGTAAAATAGAAACTTTATGTTACCAATCACTGCATACGGACATCCTACTTTGAAAAAAAAGGGAGAGGATATTGATAAAAGTTATCCCGGACTCGAGAAACTCATTGCCGACATGTTTGAAACCATGCATGAGTCAAACGGAGTGGGGCTGGCTGCACAACAGGTGAACCGGGCCATTCGTCTTTTTTTAGTAGATGCTACACCTTTTGAAGAAGAACATCCTGAAGCAAAGGATTTTAAAAGGGTTTTTATTAATGCACAAATCACCGGGGAAGAAGGAGAGGAGTGGGAGTTTGAAGAGGGGTGCCTGAGTGTTCCGGGCATCAACGAGTATGTTTCGCGAAAGCCGGTTATTTACATGAGTTATTACGATGAAAGTTTCAATTTTCATAAAAGTGAAAAGTTTGAAGGGATACAGGCACGCATCATGCAGCATGAATACGACCACACTGAAGGTATTCTTTTTGTTGACCGCCTTCCCAGTTTTAAGAGACTACTTCTTAAAAGAAAGCTCAGCGATATCAGCGTCGGCAAGCACAAAGTTACCTATAAAATGATTTATCCGAAAAAGAGAATAAAACATTAATCATCACGGTATTAATTAAGGTTCGGGTTGTTGGGAAATTTGTCCCATAAACGATAATCCCGGCCAAGCTTCCGGGTAAGCTTTTTCCAAAGCTCATCGGTTTTGGTTTTAAAAATAATATCGGCAGAGGCCGTAACAATAGCCCATGAATTTCTTTTTAGCTCTTCTTTCATTTGTTGGGCGCCCCAGCCCGAATAACCAATGAAGAACCGGCTGTTTTCCGGTGTGAGGCGTTTCAGACGTGCAAGTTCCAGAATATCCTCCAAGTTTCCACCCCAGTAAAGTCCTTTGAGTACCTGAATGGAATCGCCAATCTCATCGCCAAGTGTATGTATAAAAAACAAACGACCGGGATCCACAGGTCCACCGAGAAACAACGGAATATCTAACTCGGGGAAATCTTCCGTAACTTCGTTAAGCATGCGGCTTACCGGCTTGTTGAGGATAAGTCCGAAAGAACCTTCAGGGTTGTGTTCGGCAAGCAAAATGACTGCACGGCCAAAGTAATAATCGCCCATAAAAGGCTCGGAAAGCAACAACCGGCCTTTTGCAGGCTTTAAATTATTGGGCTTTATTTGTATTAGCCGGTCGATTTTCATTTTTCCGTTTATTACTTTATTTTTACAGTCTTTAATTAATCAAAAAACATACCAAACCGTTTTGGATAAGACAAACAATCACAACAAGTTCCTGAAGCTGCGAAAAGCTTATCCTTATTTTGTGTTCCAAAGTTATTCAATATCCCGGACAAAAACAAGTTTGCAGGCAAAATTTCTTTTCAGCCTTGCAGGCAAATATACTTTTCAACCGGAAATAGAGATTCCTTTTCGGGATTTTTACAACGCTGAAAGGTTGACGGATAAGGTGATAGAAAACATGATTTTTCACATCGGCATGATCGAACTTATCAGTTACTGGAAAGCCGCCTGTCCGCCTAAAGTGATTGTTCGTGCAGGCCGTTTGGATGAGAAACAAATAGCCTGGTGGAAGAAACTTTATTTTCACGGTCTCGGTGAGCTCTTTTACCTGAATGGCATTGAGACGGACATGGAATCATTCTTGGAAATTATCCCGGAAGGAGAGCCAAAAGAAATTTCAACGGTTTTGCTGGATAGCCAGCAAGTGCTGGTTCCCATTGGCGGAGGAAAGGATTCGGTGGTGAGTCTGGAACTGCTCAAAAACAGCTATTTAAAGGTTAGACCGTTTTTGCTGAATCCCCGTGAGGCAAGCCTGCGCACCATCGATATTGCCGGTTTTTCAGAAAAGAAATCGGTTGTGGTAAACAGAAAATTCGATCCGGAATTATTGAAATTAAATGAGGCGGGATTCCTGAACGGACACACGCCTTTTTCGGCATTGCTGGCTTTTGTATCTGCTTTTACGGCGCTTTTGTCGGGTATCGGAAACATTGCACTTTCCAACGAAAGCAGTGCCAACCAAAGTACCATCCCCGGTTCCAAAATAAACCATCAATATTCCAAATCATTTGAATTTGAACAGGACTTTGACTGGTATCTAAAACATTACATCCATCCCCGGTTGCACTATTTCAGTTTTCTCCGTCCGCTGAATGAGCTGCAGATTGCTTATCTGTTTTCCGGATTCCCACAGCACCATTTTAGTTTCAGAAGCTGTAATGTAGGGAGCAAAACGGATAGCTGGTGCGGAAATTGTCCCAAATGTCTGTTTACTTATGTGATTTTGTCACCATTTCTGCCACAGGAAAAATTAGAGAAAATCTTTGGGAATAACCTGCTGAAAGACGAAAACTTAGTTCCTGTGATAGACGAGCTGGATGGAAAAGCGGCGGTAAAACCTTTTGAGTGTGTGGGTACGCCGGAAGAGGTGAATGCTGCGCTTTGGAAATCAGTTGAAATAAAGCAGGTTACCTCTCGATTTTCGTTAGTCCGAAGAGCTCTCTTTTCGGAAAATGTTCAGCATGAAGAGACTTTTAAAAATCTGCTCCACCATCTGAATCTTGAGCACTTGCTTCCGGAGAAATTCTTTCACATCATCAAACAAACCATAGCCGATGCTGCCGTTTAATGAAATATTTTCGGAAGGGAAATCCGTGCTAATCCTCGGCTTTGGCAAAGAAGGACGTTCGACATTCTCTTTTTTATCGAAACATTTCCCGGGATGCAAAGTCGGAATTGCCGACCAAAACAACCATATTGCGGATGAGGGAATCAGTGTGCCGCTTCATCTCGGTAAGGATTATATGCACGCCATTAAGGATTATGATGTTGTGATGAAATCGCCGGGAATCTCCCCGGAAGGCATCCCTGAAAATCTTAAATCGAAAATTACTTCCCAAACCGATCTTTTCTTACAGACTTATGGCCGGCAAACCATTGGTGTTACCGGAACCAAAGGAAAAAGCACGACATCAAGCCTGATTTATCATTTGTTGAAAAAGACCGGCAGAAAGGCTGTTCTGATGGGAAATATCGGACTTCCGGCTTTTGATTTTCTGGAGAAAATCGATACTGACGACCTGATTGTTTATGAATTGTCGGCGCACCAGCTTGAGTTTGTACACAGCAGTCCGCACATTGCCGTGCTGGTGAACTTGTTTCCTGAACATCTGGATCATTTCGGGACTTTTGAAAGGTACAAACAAGCCAAGCTGAATATCTTCCGGTTCCGGCAGCCGGGCGACCATGCTTTTTGTGGTGATCAGCTGAAGGAGTTGACCGGCGTTTGTGAAACTGCCACGGAAGTGGAAAAAGCTTTTGGCCACAGCTTTCAACCTCAGGAACTGTTGCAGCGTACCGGACTGCTGGGAGAACATAACCTGAAAAATATTTTTCTGGCATTTGGCGTGTTGCACTGTCTCGGAACGCCGCTTGCTGTGTTGCCTGAGGCATTATCCGGCTTCCGTACTTTGCCACACCGGCTGGAATACGTGGGTAAATTTGGCGGGATTGACTTCTACAACGACAGTATTTCCACGGTTCCGCAATCGACAATAGCAGCAGTAAAAAGTGTGGAAAATGTGGATGTGCTCATTCTTGGCGGTTTCGACCGTGGACTTGATTACACGGCGCTGGTGGATTTTTTGATGGGAACCGGAATCAAGTATTTCTTTTTTCTCGGAAAGGCGGGGGAGAGGATGCTGAAGTTGTTTAACATCCGGGGTAACAACAAAAACCTTTATCCGGTGGAAGATCTTGCGGCTGTCTTTCACCGACTGCAAAGTCTTCGGGATGTTTCCTGTTGCCTTTTATCACCGGCGGCAGCGAGTTACGACCAGTTTCATAATTTTGAGCACAGGGGGGACATTTTTAAAAAGCTTGCCGGTGAATTTCTGAGGGATAAATGAACCACCTCGCGGCAAGCCGACGAGGTATCAAAAGGAATTGTATATTTTATTCGCTGCAAGCAGCGGAGTATTCAACTCATTTATCCCGATACGCTTCGCTATCGGGATTCGTTCAACTTACATATTTCAATTCACTGCCACCGCTTGATGCGGTACTGGCTGTTTTTGAAATATGAGTTTCACGAATAAAAAACGGGGCTTTCGCCCCGTCGTATTTGTTATACTTCTTTTTCTTCCTTTGGTTTATCCGCTTTTTCTTTTATTGGTTTGACAGTGGTTTTCTTTGCTGCCGTTTTTTTGGCAGCGGGCTTTTTGGTTACTTTTTCTTCCGTTTTAGCTGCCGCGGCAGTTTTTTTGACAATCGCTTTTTTAACTGTTGTTTTCTTGACAGCAGCCTTCTTCACCACTGGTTTTTCCACAGCAATCTCAGTCTTAATGTCCTTTGGTACTTCAGCAACAAGCGGTTTCTCAAACTTAGCTTTTAATTTTTTCCTTCTCCTCAATATCCCGTACGAACCATTTACAATTTTACCTCTTTTCGTTTTTTTGTCACCTTTTCCCATGGCTATATTTTTTTAAATGAATGATTATATTTAATTTACTGCTGTAAAATTACCAAAAAATTCAAAGCTTCCAAAATTATTGTTTGATTTTTCTTTTTTGAAGAAATTCTTTCTCGAAAAGTTCGGCATGCTTTAAGGTACGTTTGGTCCATTCGATAAGCGTATCGAGCTGTTCTTCTTTGCTTAACTGCCATGAGATCGAAGACTTTCTCAGTTTTTCTGTCAGAGCGAAAAGGGTAAGCGCTGCCGAGACCGAAATATTGTAACTTTCCGTAAACCCGTACATGGGAATACGCAGGTATTCATCCGCATGGACAATGGCTGTATCGGAGAGGCCTTTCAGTTCTGTCCCAAAAATCAGGGCCATTTTCCCGTCAAGGGGAATTTCGTCCAGTGTCTGGTCATTGGTATGCGGCGTGGTGGCCACAATGCGGTAACCGGCTTTACGTAAAGCTTTGTAAGCTGTCAGCGTATTGTCTTCCGATTCATTGTATTTTATCAGATTCAGCCATTTGGAAGAGCCCATTGCTACATCCGGATTTACCTGATACCGGTTTCGGTTTTCGATGATGTGAACGTCCTGAATGCCGGTGATATCAGCGCTACGCAGCACGGCACTGGCATTGTGTGGTTGATAAATATCTTCCAACACAACCGTAATGTGCCGCGTGCGGTACTGAATGACTTTCTCAAAGAGCTGCCTCCGGTTTTCTGTAAGATATTCTGACAGAAAATCTAAAAATTTTTTTTTCGCTTGAAAATCCATACATAAAAAGCGGTTACAGATCTTTTTTAGGATACATGCTGTTCCACCATTGCGGTTGATCTTTCAGGTATTTTGCCAGCCAGGCAAAAATAGTTTTCTGCCATAAAATCCGCTTATTATAGTCGATGATGTGATGATTCTGACCTTTTATCTCCACAAATTTTACGGGGCGTCCTAGAAGTTTCAAAGCGGTGTAGAGCTGAATGCTTTCTCCCGTAGGAACATTGGTATCCGCCGTGCCCTGAAGGAGTAACATGGGCGTGTGGATTTTCTCTGCATTATACAGCGGACTGTGATCAACGTAAAGTTTTTTGTTGTTCCATGGAAAGCTGTTTGCGGAAGCCACCGAGCTGTACAAATAGCCCCAGTATCCTTGTCCCCAATAGGAGGCGATGTCGCTGATGCCGGCATGGGCAATAGCTGTGGTGAAAATATCTGTTTGCGTTTGCAGCCACATTGTCATATACCCGCCATACGAGGCTCCGAGGCATCCGACGGCATTGGGATTTACCTGCGGATGAGCTTTCAGGAATTTTTTGGTGCCCTCGATGATATCGCTGGCATTTTGTTTTCCCCAACCGTTCACGTGCAAAGCTGAAAAATCCTGTCCATAACCGATGGCTCCGCTGGGCTGCAGATCGTAAACGATGTAACCCATAGCTGCAAACAGATTTTTCGGGTAACGGCCGCCGAAATCTCTTGATGTGGGAACAGTTCCGCCGTAATAATAAACCAGCAATGGATATTTTTTATTGGGATTGTAATCAGGCGGGAAATAAATGCGGCCTTGTATGATTAGCCCGTTTTTGTTTTTAAAATTCCAGTTTTCGGTTTTTCCGAATTTGATATGGGCAAAAAAAGCTTTTTCCGGATTAGCTACCTCCGATTGTTTGTTTTCTTTCAGATTATAAAACCAGCCTGTTGCAGGATAGGAGATGCTGCTTCCGGAATAGCTCATGAAAGGGGCGTTTCTGGAGAAACTAACGCTGGTTACTACGTCCGTTTTCATGGGAAGCAACTTGAATTTACCGTTTTCGGGATTATACTTCCATATGTTCACATCGGAACGGTCCTGAGTCAAAAAATAAATCTGATGATCCAACGGATTCCACCAGGCATTTTCGATGGACGGGTTAAAATCTTTGGTGATAGGCCGTACTTTTTTGGTGGCTATGGTGTAAATGTAGGCTTGAATGTCAAAATCGTTGGGAATTTTGGCCTTCTTCAAATGAATGCCTGCTCCGTTAAACATGGCGGCACTTCCTGTTACCAGCAACTTTTTTCCATCCGGAGAGTAGATGGCACTTCCGCCAAAACTGGCATCCCAAATGGTGTCAACCTGTCCGTTAGCAAGATTCATTTGCAATAAAATCTGTTTGGTGTATGGACGCTGTGAATAGAACGGAAAACTCTGTGAGAAAAGAATGTGCGTTTCGTCCTGAGAAATATCTTGAAGGTTGTTGGTTAAATAACCGTAAGTGAGTTGTTTTACGCTGTGGTCGACAACGCGAAACATAAATAACTGCGTGCGCGTACGATACCACGGCCAGCGGTCGGGCATACCCCGAAGCATAAAAACGCCGCTCTTATTTTTCTCATATTTTTCGCGAACGGAATAGATGATAAAGTCGCCTTTGGGGCTCCATTTGTAGCCAGAAAACCGCTTTGGATTTTTCATCAAAAGTGTTTCCTTATGAGTTTTTAAACTGTAGGTCATAAGTGCGGAGGATACCCCGTTTTTTGTAACGTAACTAATTTTATGTGTTCCCGGAATCCATTCTGCCTTGCTCAGGTCGCTGTGTTTTGAGGAAAAAATCACCTTGTTAGTGCGCGTATTTTTTATTTCAAACCAGTGAATAGTTTTTCCTTCAGGAGGAAATGTTTGTGCATACTGCAACAAAATTAAACTGCCATCGCCACACAAGTCGGTTGATGTGAGGCGTTGACCCAGAAGTACATGCCGGAGATCCATAAACTTTTCGGGAGACAGGGACAGGGTGATGGCCTGTCGGGTAAATTTGTCTCCGTACGAAAAGGATATTTTAACAGGAAGTACCTGTTTTTCATCTTTTTTTATAAGAGATTTTACCACAACAAGATATTTCTCTCTTTCTAATTTGAGGGAAGCTTCTTTTGAAACCAGTTTGTTACCCATGGCGTAGTTGAAGGCTTTTTTCTCACCTTTTATAAAAACCTCGAAAGGATGAGAACTTTCGGCATGTAGTTTCATCTTTACAAACCGGTTAACTTGCAAATAAAAGGCCTGCCAGTAAATGGCATATGGAGTCGTATAATCAGTTGTAAAAGGAGTTTGAATGTCAGAAGTTTTCCATTGCAGTGATTTCCCCTCGCTTTTGAGAAAAGTCTTTCCGGACCTTGGATTGGTAACTTTTTTTTGAGCAAACTTTAACAAATTGCTGGCTTTGAATGTTTTTCCTTCTAAATTGGGCTTGTTGTTAAAAGCCGGCAATTGAACGCCCAATGGGCCTGCTGTTAGAAACTGTTTTACCTGTATGTCATAATTTGCCGTGTCCTGGGCAAATACGGTTCCTCCAAGTAAAAAAAAGAGACCAATGAGAATAGCACTAATTTTATACATTTTATTTTTGATTTTGGTTAATTATCATTGTTATTATGAGGGAGTTCGGGCAACCCATTATCGTTGTCAGAGTCATCGGGAGACAGGCTTTTTGGGTTCAGGATATTTTTATTCGTGTCGAGAATCATAACATTTTCAATACTGGTTTTCATATATCCTGCCGGAATCTGAAAAATGGCTTCGGGAATATTCATCTGCCTTATTTTCTTTACCTGCACAACCAGTTTGCCATCATAGGTGTAATTGACCGATTTCAGAATAAACCCGTTCTCAAGTAGTTTTAAATAGTCTTTGCTGTGGCTGAGGCTGTTTTCGATAGCAAAAGGGTTCAGGGCTTTGCTAAAAGCCATAATTCTCTCAATATCAGCTTTATGATAAGGTTTAATCTTTTGCGTAACCCATACATGCTGTTTAACCACACTGTCGATGGTGATTTCATATTCTGCAGCCGGATAGCCGATAATCGTATCGGTCTTACCTGTTCTTCTGACAGTTACTTCAGGAAACGTACGTAGGCTGTCAGAGGTTTCATCTGTGTTCTTAAAACTTTCCAGCACCTGTTTTATTTTTTCTTTTTGGTTGATTGGGGCATAAGCCAACAGCTTCTGCATCTGTTGTTCCGCCATTTGGGTTGTCGTCCGTTTTAAATCGGCAACTGTTCCCTGCCAGTAAGAGCGATGTTGGGCAAAAATCAGAGTAACCTGCTTACTGTTAAAGTTTATTATACTGATAGAGGTGGGTTTGTCGAAACGGATAATGCTATCCTGAATAAAAGTGGTATAAAAAGATTTATTTCCGAAAGCATCGCTGCTCTGTTCCGATATGACCCAGCCGGCTTTTAACTGCTGAGGGACTGCAAAAAGCAGAATCGTCATCCAAACAATAATCGTTCGCCGCATAATGAATTGTTAAATACCCGCTTGAAAAAATTCTTTCACCATTTTATTTATGTAACAAAGATAAAAAATTGCTGATGTTTTTTTATTATAACGAATAAAAATTTACTTTTGCAGGCTCAGAAAAATCCGTAAGATGTCGAAAAAGAAACAAAAAGAAAAAAAAACACAGAAGCAGTTTGAGAATATTGAAGAATCACTTTCCAGGTCGGAAGCTTTTATCCTTGAACATCAAAAAATACTCACCATTATTGTGGCCGTTTTGGTAATTATTGTCCTTGGATTCTTTGGATTTAAAAAATACTATTTACAGCCAAAAGAAAAAGAAGCTCAGGAACAGATTTTTCCTGCCCAGCATTATTTTCGGGTCGATTCATTAAATAAAGCGCTTTATGGGGATGGAAATAATCTTGGTTTTGTGGATATCGCCAAAGATTACAGCATCACAAAAGCCGGAAATCTGGCTAATTATTATGCCGGTATCTGCTTTCTGAAAAAAGGAAACTTTGTTGATGCCATCAAATATCTCAAGAAGTTTAATAGTGAGGATGAGATTATCGGCCCCATGGCCAAGGGAGCTATCGGCGATGCTTACCTCGAACAAGGAGACAAAGCCAAAGCTGTTATTTATTATATGGAAGCGGCCAACTTAACGAACAATGAATTTACCAGCCCCATGTTTTTGCTCAAAGCCGGTGAGGTAAATGAAATTATGGGAAACTACGGCCAGGCAATTCAAGTGTACAAACGCATTCGACAGGATTATTTTAAAAGCCAGGAAGCCAGGAATATTGAGAAATATATAGCCAGGGCTGAGGCTTTGAAAAAGCGTAAGTAAAAGATAAAGAAAATTTTCAAAAAAAATCCCGATGAATTTTTATCGGGTTTTTTTATTTCCGTACTTTCGTAACAATTCATACAAACAGATGGCTGTGGAAAAAAAAGATTTTCGTATCGTATTTATGGGAACACCCGATTTTGCTGTTTCTTCCTTAAAAGCTATATTACAAGCCAATTATCACCTTGTTGGCGTTATTACTGCGCCCGACAAGCCTGCAGGGCGAGGTAAAAAACTCAGCCCGCCGGCGGTAAAGAAATTTGCTTTGGAGCAGGGATTGAATGTGTTGCAACCTCCACGATTAAAAAATCCGGAATTTTTGAAAGAATTAAAAGCTTTAAAAGCCGACTTGCAGGTTGTGGTGGCATTTCGTATGCTTCCGGAGCAGGTTTGGGCCATGCCTCACTTTGGAACCATAAATCTGCATGCTTCCCTCTTGCCGCAATATCGTGGGGCAGCGCCCATTCATCATGCCATTATCAACGGTGAGAAACAAACCGGATTAACGACTTTTTTATTGCAAAAAGAGATTGATACGGGAAACATTCTGTTGCAGAAAAAGCTGGACATTGGTCCGAATGAGACGGTGGGAGAACTGCACGATCGCATGATGGCGTTAGGCGGAGATTTGCTGGTGGAAACCATCGAACGTCTTCGCAAAGGGGAAATTGCCCCTGTTGATCAGCAGAAGCTGGTGAAACCAGGAACTTTGTTGAAACCCGCACCAAAAATTTTTAAGGAAAATTGCCACATACAATGGAATAATAATGTACATTCGGTTCACAATTTTATTCGGGGACTCAGCCCTTATCCCGGTGCTTTTTCCATACTAAAATCGCCTTCGGGTGATGAATTTATCGTGAAAATTTTTAAAGCTTCTATGGAATTTTCATCAGAACAGCTCCACCCCGGGACCATTGTTACCGATGGAAAGACCTTTTTAAAAGTGGCTGTTGTGGATGGCTTTATTTACATTTATGATTTACAAAAGTCAGGCAAAAAACGGCTTCGGACGAAAGAATTTCTACGGGGTCTTCCCATAAATGAAAATTGGCATTTTACCTGAGAAATCTACCCCAAACATCGTTTTCCAGCTGTTTCAGGCACTTTTATTAACAAATTGCAGGATTTTATTAACATTTTCTGACTTTTCTAATATATATCCTTGCATTTGATTGAATTACCATTATATTTGTTACATCAATTGTTTAAATATTAATTAAAATTAAAAATTATGAACAAAGCTGAATTGATTGACGCAATGGCTGCAGGTGCAGGCTTGAGCAAAGCAGATGCAAAAAAAGCCCTCGATGCTTTTGTCAGCTCCACCACTGATGCTCTCAAAAAAGGTGAACGTGTTGCATTGGTAGGATTCGGATCATTTTCTGTTTCCACCCGTTCGGCGAGAAAGGGCCGCAATCCGCAAACGGGTAAAGAAATTAATATTCCTGCTAAAAAGGTTGTTAAATTTAAAACAGGTGCTGATTTGTCTAAAGGTGTAAAATAAATACATCTTTTCTTCAGGAAAAAATGTCCGGTATTTTCGTGCCGGACGTTTTTTTATGTACTAATCCGGATAAGCCCAAACCAACAGAACAGACTTCAAACAAATATCAAATAGCATGCTTGTTTTTCACCGGAAAGTAAACGGGATTTTTCAGAATAAAACGATAGGGG
>CAZRAW010000038.1:0-19192 GCA_964598065.1 uncultured Lentimicrobiaceae bacterium | reverse complement strand
TTGAATTTATGTTTTTTTCTGCGCAACTTTGCCATAGCTGTTTCGGTTTTTTAACCCGGCTAAAGATAGAAAGAAAAAATCAATCTCCGTTAAGGTGTTGAAAAATTGTGAATAAGAATTTGTGTCACTCATTCCGGAGTTGGTCGTACCTTTATCTTTTTACTGCTCGCGGTGTCGGCAACTAATAAGATACTTTTGTTAATAACCACTGTTGACTACTGCTTGACGATTGCCTGACTATCGAATGACCACAGCTTGACAACCGTTTGACAACTGTCTGACTATTGTTTATCTACCGTCTTTCAACAACTCCATCACATTTTCCGCATAAGCATTAGCTTTTTCCATGCTAATCGATTCAGCATAAACACGCATAACAGGTTCCGTGTTGGAAGTACGCAATTGCACCCAGCCGTCCGGAAAATCAATTTTCAATCCATCGATGTTTAGAATGGGAAATTCGGAATAAGCAGCACGTACTTTAGCGAAAAGCTGCTGCACCGGCATCTCCTGTTTCAGTGCTATTTTATTTTTCGAGATAAAATAATCGGGGCAAGTGGCCCGCAACTCCGATATTTTTATTTTACGACCGGCAAGGTAAGTGAGGAAAAGCGCCGTTCCTACTAATGCATCCCGCCCGTAATGCAATTCGGGATAAATCACACCGCCGTTGCCTTCGCCGCCAATGACAGCGCCGGTCTCTTTCATTTTGGCAACTACATTTACTTCGCCCACTGCAGCAGCAGCATATTTTCCGCCTGCTTTTTCGGTAACATCGCGCAGCGCCCGCGTAGAGGACAAATTGGAAACCGTATTTCCCGTGGTGTGTTGCAAAACATAATCGGCTACTGCCACCAGGGTATATTCTTCGCCAAACATCTCACCGTTTTCCATAACAAAAGCCAACCGGTCCACATCGGGGTCTACCACAATGCCCAAATCGGCTTTTTCGCTCACCACTTTAGCGGCAATTTCAGTCAGGTTTTCCGGCAATGGTTCCGGATTATGGGCAAATTCACCGGTAGGCTCGCAGTTCAGCTCTACTACTTCTTTCACGCCCAATGCTTTCAGCAGCCGGGGAATAGCTATTCCTCCGGTAGAATTCACAGCATCCACAACCACTTTAAAACCGGCTTTGGCAATCAGATTTTTGTCCACCAGCTTAAGCCGAAGCACGGCGTCAATATGTCGGTCGATAAAAGTATCGTCTTCGGTTACAGTTCCCAGCTCATCCACCGAAGCAAAATTAAAATTCATATTCTCAGCATATTCCAATACCTGCCGTCCCTCTTTGCCGGAGAGGAATTCACCTTTTTCGTTCAGCAGTTTCAGGGCATTCCACTGTTTGGGATTATGGCTGGCCGTGAGGATGATACCGCCATCCGATTGGGTTTCGATAACAGCTATTTCCACCGTTGGAGTCGTCGAGAGCCCGACATTGATGACGTCGGCTCCCATTCCAACAGCAGTGGAAACCACAATACCTTCTGCCATTTTCCCGGAGATGCGCGCATCACGGCCTACCACGATTTGCACGTTCTTTTTACTGTGACGTTTTTGATGAAAACAGATAAAAGCCGCAGTGAATTTAACAATGTCGATGGGGCTGAGATTGTCGCCGCTTTTCCCGCCGATAGTCCCACGAATACCTGATATTGATTTGATTAACGTCATTTCTATTGGTAAAATTAAGATTGCCGCCTTTCTTTTGTAAAACGCCTTGTGCAAAATTAGTGAAATATCCGCCCCTGCTGAAAAAAGATTGGTTATTTTCGTTTTATATAACCTTAATTCTGCAAGGTTGTTACGTAGCGAAAGTTTGAAATGTGTGCCGGTATTGGCAAGCACAGTGAAGAAGAATCGCAAACGTAGCACTCGCTACGGTGAGGAGGTTCAAGCGAGCATTGTCAATAATGGTGTACAGTTCAAACTTGCAGCAGGAATAACTTTGCGGATTTAAGGTATAAGATTAATACACAAAGATGAGGACGCGTATTTTTATGTTGGTATAAATCTTAAATTTGCAGCAGAATTTTAACGTATGGATGAAGAATTTGATTGGCAACAGGATGATGAGACAAACGAATTGGTAAGTCGTTTTGAAAAGTTGTTGGAATCGGGAGATGGTCACTTTTTTGATGTGGAGGAGTTTGAAACCATCATCGATTATTATCTTGATATTCAGCAAACAAGTCTTGCGCGTTCGGCCATCGAGTGGGCGCAGGAACAGCATCCCGGTAGTAATTCTTTCAAAATCAGAGAAGCCCGGCTTTTCACACAAGAGACAAAGTATAACCAGGCATTGAAAATACTGGACGACCTTGACATGCTCGAAAAAGGTAATGAAGAATTTTATCTTGCAAAAGGTGAAATATACAGCCTCATGGACAAGCATGAAAAATCCATTGCCGCTTATAAAAAAGTGCTGGAGACCACCGAACGCCCGGAGGAAATTTTGTCGAATATTGCCTATGAGTACGAAAGCCTCAACGACTATCCCAATGCTTTACGTCATTTGACAAAAGCACTGGAGCTCCGCCCCGAATCGGAAGACCTTATTCAGGAGATTGCTTTTTTCTTTGAACTTACCGGCCATGAAGAAGAGGCTATTGAATTTTTCGGAAATTTTCTGGACCGTCATCCTTATTCCAAGTTTGCCTGGTTTAATCTCGGTATTTTTTACAGCAATCTGGAACTTTACGAAAAAGCCATTCAGGCTTATGAGTTTGTTGTCGCCATTGACGACGAATTTGCTTCTGCTTATTTCAACATGGCCAATGCCTACACAAGCATTCAGCAGTATCGTAAAGCCATAGGTCTTTACGAAGATACACTGAAATTGGAAAAGCCGGAAGCCATAACCTACTGTTATATCGGTGAATCATGGGAGAATCTAAACAACCTCGAAAAAGCGCTGATTAATTTCAATCAGGCGCTTGACCTCGATGACAAGCTGGCGGATGCCTGGGGCGGCGTAGCCCGTATTTTTGTTCGCCAAAACATGGAGAAAACAGCTGTTAAATATTACGAAAAAGCAATTCAGCTTGCTCCGGCACAGGATGATTTAAAGTTTGAACTTGCTGTAGTTTTTTTGCGCAACCATAATCTTGAAAAGGCATCTTCCCTCTTTGAGGAAGTTGTAAACCACAACAGTCATTATGTGGAGGCGTGGTTGAATTACTCTTTGGTTTTGGCTTTGGAAGAGAAGTTTGATGAAGCAATAAATACATTGACAAGGGCACTAAAGGACAATGCATCGGAAGCCAGAATTCTTTACAGACGAGCAGGTTATCTGTACCGGCAGAAAAGAATTGAAGAAGCTTATTTTGATATCGAACAGGCCGTAAAACTGAATTTTAATAAACACGAGGAGTTGCTGGAGTACCTTCCCGAATTGCTCGACGAACCACGATTTATTGAAATTTTGGACCTTTACAAGAAACCTAATAGTTAACATAAAAATATAAAAATGAATATCTCTCTGAAATTTATTCCCGAAAGGCCTTCACAACCCAGAACCAACGGTATTACAATGATTATGGACAAAGGCATCGGGATGAACCAGGCTGCAGATTTGACAGAAACTGCAGGAAGCCTCATTGACCTTCTGAAGCTCGGTTTCGGCACCTCCTACGCCAATCCGAATGTAAAGAAAAAAATTGCTCTCTTCAAAAAACATGGTATCCGGGTTTATCCGGGAGGAACACTTTTCGAAGCGTTTGCCATCAGAGACCAGTTTGATGATTTTCGCCGTTTTCTCAGTAAACTAAGTTTTGATGCTGTTGAAATCTCAGATGGTTCCATGGAAATAGATCACGACAAAAAATGTGAATACATCCATACGCTGTCCAAAGACTTTTTAGTAGTATCGGAAGTAGGCTCAAAAATTGCCGGACTGGAAATTCCTATCTCGCAATGGGTTTCCCAAATGAAAACGGAATTGGAAGCCGGCTCTTTCAAAGTAATCGCCGAAGCCCGCGAAAGTGGTACAGTGGGCATTTACGATATTAACGGAAAAGCCAACTTTGAGCTTATCAGCGAAATTTCCAAGCATTTGCCATTAGACAACATTCTGTGGGAAGCACCCCAAAAATTACAACAAGTGTGGTTTATCAAACATTTCGGTGCCAATGTGAACCTCGGAAATATTGCTCCCACCGAAATTATCCCGTTAGAAACCCTGCGTTTGGGTTTGCGTGGCGATACTTTTATGCACTTTTTGCCCGACGATATGAAACAGTAAGTCTCCGCTGCCAGGAAACAGAACACAACTTTAAAATCATATTCCGATGGAAAACACATCTTTACAAACCCTGTTTGAACGCCAGCAGCTTTTTTTTGCAAGCGGGAAAACCCGGGACCTTATTTTCCGGAAAGAGGCCCTGAAAAAGTTGCGGTCTGCCATCCTTATACACGAAGATGAACTTTACGAGGCGTTACATAAAGACTTACACAAATCGCCTTTTGAATCGTATGCTACCGAAATTGGTTTTGTCCTCGATGAATTGCGTTTTCATTTAAAAAAACTGCACAAATGGGTTAAACCCAAAAAAGTAAGCTCTTCTATTGTTAGTTTTCCGGCAAGAGGTTACAAAACATACGAACCACTTGGCACCGTGTTGATTATTGCTCCCTGGAACTATCCTTTTCAGCTCATGATGGCGCCACTGATTGGCGCTATTTCGGCCGGAAATACGATAATAATAAAACCTTCGGAAATTGCTGAAAACACAGCTTTGGTCATCGAAAAAATTATCAACTCCAGCTTTGAAAAAGAATACATCCATGTAGCTTCCGGCGGCGTGGACGTGTCGCAAACACTGTTAGGGTTCAAATTCGATCATATATTCTTCACCGGAAGTCCGCGTGTGGGAAAAATAGTGATGCAATCGGCGGCAAAGCAGATGGTTCCTGTTACGCTTGAACTGGGTGGGAAAAGTCCCTGTATTGTGGACGAAACTGCTCCGCTGAAACTAACGGCACGACGGATTGTCTGGGGGAAATTTCTCAATGCCGGACAAACCTGCATCGCCCCTGATTATCTTTATGTACACGAAAAAGTTAAAGAACCACTGATAAAGGAGATGAAAGAAGCTATCAAAAAAGCTTATGGTGAAGATGCCGGCAAGAGCCCCGACTTTCCACGCATCATCACCCGTGCCAACATGGAACGGCTGGCAGCCTTGCTTGATGACACCAAAATTGTCTATGGTGGTCATTACGACAAGGACGAAAAATATTTTGAACCTACGATACTGGATGAGGTAAATTTTGACCTTCCGGTGATGCAACAAGAGATTTTCGGTCCCATATTGCCCGTTTTGACTTTTAAGGATACGGAAAAAATTATAGCGTCTATAAATGCCCATCCTCGTCCGTTGGCACTGTATGTCTTTTCCAAAAATAACCGTTTCCGGAAAAAAATTATCGGCAGCATTCCTGCCGGCGGAGTTACTGTGAACGATACGTTAATGCACATAGCAAGCAACAGGCTTCCTTTTGGCGGCGTGGGCAATAGCGGAACAGGAAAGTATCATGGGCATTTCAGCTTTGAGACATTCTCCAACGCCAAGCCTGTGGTCTATCGCGGAACCTGGCTTGATATTCCCATCCGCTACGCTCCTTACGGTAAAAAATTAAAAATTATCAAATATTTAATGCACTAATCCGTTAGCAAAATTCCAACCGTAAACAGGATGGCAAAAGAGAAGAAATATCTATGAAGGAATATATCAACTACTTTTTTAAAGGAATTGCTGTAGGTGTCGCCAACATCATTCCAGGGGTTTCCGGAGGCACTATCGCATTGATTACCGGTATCTTCGAGCGACTTATTAACGCTATTAAAGCTTTCGATATTACTGCTGCGCGACTGCTTTTTACCGGAAAATGGAACGCTTTTGCCAGAAAAACCGATTTTTATTTTCTACTCACCCTGCTTGTCGGTATTGCACTGGCTATCATCTCCCTGGCACGGGTATTCAATTATCTTTTCAGAGATTATCCGGTTTATATCTGGTCTTACTTTTTCGGCTTGGTACTGGCTTCCATCTATTTTGTTGCGAAAACTATTGAACGATGGAATTTTGTCGTTATTTTATTATTTATTGTCGGAACGGCCTTTGCGATTTTTGTTTCACTGATTAATCCGGCTGCCGAAAACAGCAACTTCTGGTATTTGTTTTTGTGTGGAATAGTGGCTATTTGCAGTATGATACTTCCGGGACTATCGGGTTCTTTTGTGCTGATTTTGATGGGAAACTACGAGCTTGTGGCTATTCAGGCTATTAATAACCGGGAATTTTCCATTTTACTTCCTGTGGCACTCGGAGCAATCATTGGACTTATCGCTTTTTCACATCTTCTTTCGTGGGTATTTAAAAATTATAAGAATCAGACCATTGCCATCCTGACGGGCTTTATTCTTGGCTCGCTGAACGTGTTGTGGCCATGGAAAACAGCCGAATATCTGAAAAACAGTGCCGGCGAACTGATTTTGAAACACGGCGAAAAAGTGGTGGCACGTTACGCCAGCATACTTCCCGAATATTATGACAAAGTTTTCTGGATGGCCGTATTTATCATGGTGTTGGGAATCTTAAGCATTACAGCTATTGAATTACTGGCAGGAAAAGAGGCACAGAATATAGCTTAAAAATATCATTACAGCAAATTTAATTTATGGATATCTACGGACTCATCGGCAAACCACTGAAACACTCCTTTTCGGGAGACTATTTTTTGCAAAAGTTTGAGAAAAAACACATTGATGCGGAATACAGGTTGTGGGAAATGGATGAGACGCCTGACCTACACCTCTTTGCCAGCGAACATCCGCAACTGAAGGGGCTGAATATTACTATTCCTTATAAAAGAACAATTATTCCTACATTAGACGAACTGGATGCTCTGGTACAAATTATTGGAAGCGCAAATGTTGTCAAAGTAAACAGAAAGGGCGGAGAGATTTTTCTTAAAGGTTATAATACCGATATTATAGGATTTGAGAAATCGCTGAGACCACTCATTAAAGGCAGAAAGCAACTGCGTGCCTTAATCCTCGGCACCGGTGGCTCGGCACATTCGGTAGCTTTTGTTTTGCGCAAACTCGGTATCTATTTTTACTTCATAACCCGCAGACCGAAAAAGCTGGAAATGCTGGGCTATTCGTGGATAACACAGGCCATTATGGATGAATTCCAGCTTATTGTCAACACAAGTCCGGTGGGAATGTATCCTGATACGGATCATGCCCCCGTAATTCCTTACGAGATGCTTACACCCGGCCATATTCTCTTCGACTTGATTTATAATCCGGAAGAGACATTGTTCCTGAAAAAAGGAAAAGCACAGGGAGCCGTTGTGAAAAACGGTCTGGAAATGCTTAAAATACAGGCGGAAGAATCCTGGAAAATCTGGAAAAAACATTAAGAAAAATAATCCTATGAAAATTATTATTTCAGGCTACGGCCGGATGGGAAAAATCGTGGAGGAAGTTTGCTGCCAACGCGGACATGAAATTGTCGCCATCATAGATAATCCGTCAGAGTGGGAGAAAGCGGCTTTACTATCCACTCTTGATACTGCTGTCATTGACTTCTCCATGCCCGGGGAGGCTGTGGACAATATTTTGCGCTGTTTTCAGATAGGCATCCCTGTGGTAACCGGCACTACCGGCTGGTACGGAAAACTGGAAAGAGTGAAAAAAACCTGTGCCGACACGCAGGGAACACTTTTTTACGCTCCTAATTTCAGTCTCGGGGTAAACATTCTTTTTCACGTTAACCGGATACTGGCTAAAATCATGGCTTCTGTCGAAGGCTACCGCGCGGAGATTTCCGAAACCCATCACATACACAAGTTAGATGCACCAAGCGGAACGGCTTTGCGGCTGGCAGAAGATATTTTGCACGAAAATCCGCAACTGAAAAAATGGAAGAATGCCCCCGATGATGATCCGCATACGCTTCCTGTTCTCTCTTTTCGGGAAGGAGAAATTCCGGGGACTCATGAAGTGATTTACGACTCGGAAGCAGACAGGATAAGCCTGAAACATGAAGCCAAAAACCGGAAGGGATTTGCCATGGGAGCCGTGCTGGCAGCAGAATTTATCAACGGGAAAAAAGGAATCTTTACTATGTACGACTATCTGAAAACGCTGGGATTGTAAACATTTGAAGTGGTAAATAAACCCCTTCCCGTTGAAAGTTGCCTGTTTTTATTATAGCTTTGTGGCAGATTTCAATTAACAAATATTAACGACTGACGAACAACGATTTTAGTATTTTGCAGCACTAAATAAAGTATTAGCAAATGATTGAATTACTGATTTTTATTCCGCTTTCCTTTACGCTCCCCACCGTTTTTCTTTGGGTACAATTTGAAAAAGCCGGACGAAAAGGCTGGGAAACGGTTGTCCCTTTCTACAATCTGTATGTTTTTTTGAGGATTATTAAAAAACCTCTATGGTGGTATCTGCTGTTGCTATTTCCTTTTATCAATGTATTTATGTATATGCTAATGCTGGTGGAAATGGCAAAATGCTTTGGGAAATACAGCCTCGGCGAACAGTTTCTTGCCATAGTTTTTCCTTTTTTCTATTTTCCCTGGATTGCCTTCCGGGAAGAGGGTCAGTTTCTTGATCCTGAAACCCGTGAAGAGCCCAGAAAAGGTACTGTCCGCGAGTGGACCGATGCTATTATTTTTGCTGTAGTGGCTGCCACCATCATTCGTACTTTTCTCATTGAAGCTTACACCATTCCTACCTCTTCCATGGAAAAATCACTGCTTGTTGGCGATTATATTTTTGTAAGTAAGATTGCTTATGGTCCGAAGATCCCCAATACACCACTGTCGTTTCCTTTTGTCCATCACACCATGCCTCTCACGAAGCACATGAAATCCTATCTAACCTGGATTGAATTGCCCTATTGGCGTTTGCCCGGTCTGGAAAAGGTTCACAGAAACGATGCGGTAGTCTTCAATTATCCTGACGGCGACACGGTTTCCACCCGCTTCCAGAGCAACATCAGCTATTACACACTAATAAAACAGTATGGCCGTAAAAAGGTTTGGAGCGACAAAAAAGATTTTGGCAATATCATTTACCGGCCGGTGGACAAAGAGGAAAACTTTATTAAAAGATGTATCGGACTCCCCGGTGATACGTTACAGATTATCAACCGCAAAGTGTTTATCAACGGAAAAGAAAACCATGACCCCGGAAAGAAAGAATTTGAATACGGGGTTATCACCGATGGGCACTCCATTAACCCCATTATCCTCAACCGCCTGAACATTACCGAAGGATGGCGTACAAGTATTCCGGGACAATTCGTTTATATGCTGACGGATAAAGCACGCGATGCACTGAAAAAGCTTCCTATTGTAAAAGAAATTGAAGTCTTTAACGATCCGGCAGGTAAATGGGATAAGGAAACGTTTCCATACGACTCTATTTATCCGTGGAATAGAGATAATTACGGGCCTATTTACATCCCTAAAAAAGGAGCCACCATTGCTTTGAACCTGAAAATTTTACCTATTTACAGAAGAGTAATCCGTGTGTATGAACACAACAAGCTAAAGGTAAAAGATGGGGAGATTTATATTAACGGTAAAGTAGCTGAACACTACACCTTTAAAAAGAATTATTACTGGATGATGGGTGATAATCGTGACAATTCAGCCGACTCACGTTACTGGGGTTTTGTGCCGGAAAATCATATTGAAGGTAAAGCTGTTTTTATCTGGATGTCGCTTAACCCGCGGAAATCATGGCTGGATGGAAAATTTCGCTGGAACAGACTTTTTACTTTCGTCCGGTAAATACTCCTCGGGTGCGTTTGTCATAACACCGGAATGCTTGGTTAACTAAGTTTAATACTTTGATAATCTTTTAACAAAAAGTGTACCGGATACCATGCAGCAGCAAGCCCGATAACAAAAACAGTGATAAAGACATACACAAAATCAAGCAGCTGCATCTGCACCGGGTAAGCATTGATGATAAAGTCACCATTGCCTGAGCCAAGCCGCACCAAACCGAAACGTTGCTGCAGCCACAATATCACAAATCCGACAATGAGTCCCGAAACGGCACTTAGCAAACTAATCATTATGCCCTGGCGGAGGAAAATCCGGCGTAACGTTTGCATGTCGGCTCCCATACTTTTTAAAACGGCCAGGTCCTTCATTTTTTCCACAATCAGAATAGCGACAGAGCCGATCATATTGAAGGAGGACAAAATCAGGATGAAAACCAAAATCAGAAAAACCGCCATCTTTTCCGATTTCATAATTTTATACAGCATTTCGTTCTGTTGAAAACGATTTTTTATCACAAATTGCTCTCCTGCAATATCTTCTATCTTTTTCTGAATTCCATCCGCCGGAGTGCCTTTCTTCAAAAAGACCTCCAGAGAGGTAACCTCATCGCTATAGTTAAGTAATTCGCGGGCAAAACGCAACGAAACCAGCACGTATTTCTGGTCAAAATCCTGCTGAACGGAAAAAATGCCCACCGGCTGAGTTACCTCACTGTTAAAAGCATTTTGAAAATTAAAAGAGGAGGCATTGCCACGACGGGGAACCAGCACCGTCAGCAGTTGTTGTGTGTTGTGCGTATTGATACCGAGAAACCAGGCTACACCGGCGCCCACCACGGCAAAATTTGCTTTTCCGGATTGCAGCACAAAAGTACCGGCACGCATCATGGTATCTAACTTATTCACTTTCATGTAATTTGGCGAAAGTCCCATGATTTTCCCAATGTATTGCTTATCGCCATATTTAAACAGCGCATCCTCTTCTACCACCTGCACAACCTGGGCTACGCCGGGAAGCTGTTGAATTTTTTCAGCGGGAAATTGTGCATAATGAAATGTTTTTCCCAGTTTTGCCGTAATCATAAAATCGGGATTAAAAGACTGGTAAAGCGAAGAAATTACGTGCTCGAAACCGTTGAAAACAGAAAGCACCACAATCAATGCAGCTGTACCAATACCCAGCCCAATCATTGAGATAAGCGATATCACATTAATCAGGTTGTGCGACTTTTTGGAAAAAAGATAACGCCGCGCCATAAAAAGCGAAAACTGCATAAATTCTGTTTTTCTTTTACTCTACAAATATCCGATAATTACGCAAACAAAAGAAAAACGAGATATTTTCTCTATAAATAAAGCGGAAAATTACCTTTTCGTAGCTTTAGCTGCAACGGATACTTCAAAACTTATCTTCTTCCGGTCATCCCGATTTTGCAATAGATTTCAGTCGGTCGTAATCGACAAGGGTAATGGTTTTATTCTGAATATAGATCAAACTATCTCTTTTAAATTCGGAGAAAGTGCGGATGGTGTTTTCCGTAGTCATAGAAATTAATTCGCCAATTTCGCGGCGGGTGATGGGAAGGTCGAATGTCTTTTTATGATAAACATCATCGGCAAAATAGAGTAAAATGGTGGCAATTCTTCCTTTGAGCTGTTTTTGCCCCTGTTCAAACCTGCTTTCAATGATTTCCTCCGAAATATTACTCATCCGGTTTAATACACGCATAGCAAATTTACTGTTGGCGGAAATAATATGCTCCAGTACCTCTAAATCCACATCGCAAACAAGGGTCTCCTCTATCGCTTCAATGCTATATTTGTAACTTGTTTTCGTAAATATTGTGAGTAGATTTACAAAATCTCCCGGTTTGTTAAGGCTGAGAATTTGTTCCTTTCCTCTTTTATCGGTTTTGAACAATTTGACCATACCCCTGCGCAAATACAAAAAAGAATCTACTTTTTCTCCTTCGTATTTTATTACTTCGCCTCGCTTGTAAAGTCTCTCAGCACGGACATCATTTATCAGTTTATACTCAAAATCATCAAGGTCGCCAAACAACATCTGTCTGTAAACACATGCTTTACAGCTTATTATATCTTTCTTTATTTTCATTCTAAAATATTTAAATCGCAAATATACATGATTTATATCATAGCAAAAAATACAAATAACTAATTATATAGATATAAATTTGCATTTGATTTTTAAGTATTAAAAATAAAGCTTAAATTTGTATTTGATTTTTAAATTATTAAAAATAAAAGTTTTATGAAAAATTTATTAATATTGGGAGCCGGTACGGCAGGCACAATGATGGCAAACAGAATGCGAAAAACACTTTCCCGCGAAGAGTGGAATATTACCATTGTGGATCAGTTTAAGACACATTATTACCAGCCTGGTTTCCTGTTTATTCCGTTTGGAATTTACACGCGCAATGATGTGGTGAAACCTAAAAATGACTTTTTCCCCATCGGGGTGAATGTAATTTATGCAAAAATCGAGAAGATTGAGCCGAAGAAAAATCAGGTTTTGCTGGAGGATGGTGTTGTCCTCAGTTATGACTATTTGCTGATTGCTACCGGAACACGTACCGCTCCGGAAGAAACACCCGGTTTGAAAGACAAACTGTGGCATAAAGAGATTTTCGACTTTTATACCATTGAAGGAGCCCTGGCTTTGGCCGATTTCTTTAAAACCTGGAAGGGCGGCGACCTTGTCCTAAACATTGCCGAATTGCCTTACAAATGTCCGGTGGCGCCATTGGAATTTGTCTTTTTCGCCGATGCTTTTTTCACCGAAAGGGGCTTACGTGACAAAGTAAAAATTACTTATGTTACCCCTTTGCCCGGCGCTTTCACCAAACCGAGAGCCACTAAAATGCTTGGGGAATTGCTGAAAACAAAGAACATCAATATTGTTCCCGACTTCTCCATTGCAGAAGTAAATAATGAAGAGAAAAAAATTATCGATTTTGGTGGTAAAGAAGTGAAATTTGACTGTCTCGTAAGTATTCCAACCAACCTGGGAAGCAAGGTAATTGAGCGTAGCGGAATGGGTGATGACATGAATTTTGTTCCCACTGATAAACACTCGCTTCAGTCGCGCGACTATAAAAACATCTTTGTAATTGGCGATGCAGCCAACCTGCCCACTTCAAAAGCCGGTTCCGTAGCTCATTTTGCTTCTGAAATTCTGGAAGAAAATATGATGTGTGCCATCGAAGGCCGCCCCTATACCGCCAGTTTTGACGGCCATGCCAACTGTTACATCGAAACAGGTTATGGCAAGGGAACGCTCATCGACTTTAACTATGATACCGAGCCTCTTCCCGGAGCGTTTCCTTTCCCCGGTGTAGGACCTTTTGGTCTGTTAAAGGTAACCCGTACCAACCATTACGGAAAGTTACTCTTTCGTTGGATTTACTGGCATATTTTACTGAAAGGCAAAGAGATGCCTATTGATTCTGAGATGCAAATGGCCGGTAAAAAGCTTTAAGCATACGATTGGTATTAATTTAAAACTTAAAGCTATGAATGAAAAAAATATGCAGGAACAAATAGATGCCATGAATCGTAAGCTTGACCTCGTTCTTGAAGAGATACAAGCTCAACGTGAAATTCGGAAAAATGTTTCCGACCTGTCAGCAGACCTGTACAATGTCGGGAAAGATATGTTTAGTTCAGCGGTTACCGAGCTGGATAATGCCGGCGTTGAAATAGATGGCGAAGCGGTAAAAGTGCTGTTGTTGAAAGTTGTCAGAAACATTGATACACTCAATGAGCTGTTTGATATGTTGGAAAGCGGATACGATTTTATCCGCGATATCTCCCCGATTCTGCACCAAATCGGGCTGGATGGTATTAAAGCCATGAATGAACTCGAAAAGAAAGGTTATGTGGACTTCTTGAAAGAGTCGGGGAAAATTATCGATAATATCGTTACCCATTTCTCAACGGAAGATGTACGCCTATTGGCTGAAAACATTGTTACTATCCTCGAAACCGTTAAAAATCTTACCCAGCCTGAAATGCTCGGGGCCATTAACAACGGAGTAGTGGTTTATAAAAGCCTTGACGTAAACAACATTCCGGCGTATTCTCTTTTCAAGGCTTTGCGTGCCATGAATTCTCCCGAATTACAAAAAGGTCTTGGTTTTATGATTACTTTTCTGAAAAATATCGCTACGGAATCGGAGAAAAAAACAAAAAAAGAAAAAAGTTAAATACATTTTTTTAAACTCTAATAAATAATATTATGACAATAAAAACAATAGCTAACTTAAATGTGGAAGTAACCGACGAGGGTTATCTCAAAGATGCATCCGCATGGAACAAAGAAATTGCAATAGCCATTGCAAAAGAAGAAGGTATCGAACTTACCGACAAACATTTCGAGGTTATCGAATTTATACGTAAAAAAGTAGCGGACGGAGAAGGACTAACTATTCGTGGAATTGGTAAATCCGGCGTGGTAGATGCCAAAACATTTTACCAGCTTTTTCCTGGTAAGCCTTTGAAAAAAGCAACCAAAATTGCCGGAGTTTCCAAACCGGTATCCTGCATTTAATATAAAAATAATCTTGCATTAAGCCGGCATACATTTAAAAACATCAAAAAGCGTAGCAAACGACAAAGCGTATTTTAAATATCAACCGGTACAATCATTAAAACTTACTACCATGGAAAAAGAAGAAAAATATCCTTTGAAAAAAGTCCTGATGATTTGTTCGAAGGGAACTGTGGAAGATGTGTATGCAGCGCTCGTCATGGCCAATGGGGCGGTGATGGAAGGTATAGAAACAAAAATGTTTTTCACCTTCTTCGGGCTGGATGCCATCACTAAAAAAACAATGAACAAGCTTCATACAGCCACCGTGGGGAATCCTGCTATGCGTATGCCCGGGGGATTGCCTTTTCCTACTCTGTTGGGAGCTCTGCCAGGTGTGGAAGCAGGCGTAACCAAAATGATGAAAAAAGAAATGGATAGACTGGATATGCCTCCGGTGGATGAATTCCTTGAACTCATTGAGGCCGGCGGTGGTGAAATCTACGCCTGTAAACTTGCTGCCGATATGTTCAAACTCAAAAAAGAAGACTTTCACGAAACGGTAAAAGCTATTATTACCGTTGGCGAGCTGTATGCTATGTGCGATGGTCTCGGAACCCAAATTGTTTTTACATAAAAACAAAAAGGAGTTTATTTATAAAAAAACCTTGCCATTGGCGAGGTTTTTTTATTTTTGAGCATTCATTTTAACATGGAAAAGCAAACAACAAAAAAGAACGCTCACAAGGAAGAAAAAATAATGTCCTTTTGGGACCATCTTGATGAATTACGCGGTCATATTATCCGGTCACTCATTGCTATAATTATTTTGGCAGCGGTTGCTTTTGTCAACCGCAACATTGTTTTCAACCTCATCATTCTGGCTCCGAGCAGTTCACATTTTATCACCTTTAAATTGATGTGCAAGCTGGGGCACTGGCTGTCGGTAAACTCGTTGTGTGTTTCGAATTTGCATTTGAAAATCGTCAACTTAAAACTGGCAGGACAGTTTCTGACACACATATACATTTCTATTATCGCAGGATTTATTGTGGCTTTTCCTTATGTTTTATGGGAGATTTGGCGCTTTGTACAACCTGCTATGCACGCAAACGAAAGGAAATATTCCAGAGGAGGTCTTGTAATAAGCACATTGCTTTTCCTTACCGGCGTTGTTTTTAGTTATTTTCTGATCGTTCCCCTAATGGTAAACTTTTTGGGAACCTATTCTGTCAGCCAGGATGTAGTGAATACGATTTCACTCACATCCTACATTAGTTCGGTGGTTTCGGTAACTTTTGCCGTGGGACTTGTTTTTGAATTACCTATCCTGATATATTTTTTAACAAGAATTGGTGTAGTTACCCCTGATTTTTTGAAAAAAAAACGTAAATATATGGTTGTTGTGCTACTCACTGTCGCAGCCATAATTACGCCTCCTGACATGTTTAGTCAGGTCTTGGTTTTTGTGCCACTGTGGGCGCTATATGAGCTCAGTATTTTGGTTTCCAAACGGGCTTATAAGCATCGTGAAAAAGAAGTTGTTTAGAACAAACGCCTTTTTTACCGAAACCAAACTTTCGTAATGCCGGCCCCGCCAAGTTCCACAGGAGCATCACCAAAGCGTTCGATTTCTTTTACCGATTGCAGGTACTCACGAATGATTTCCCTCAAAATGCCATAACCTTTTCCGTGTAAAATACTGACTTCTTTGATACCGAGCAATAATGCGTCATCAATGTAACGGGTAAGCTGTTCCATGGCTTCATCAGCCCGTTTCCCGCGAAGGTCAAGAGTAAGTTCAAACTGTGCTGCTTTTTGGTTAATGTCCTGCATAATACCTGAATAGC
Organism: uncultured Lentimicrobiaceae bacterium; assembly: GCA_964598065.1. GTDB lineage: Bacteria > Bacteroidota > Bacteroidia > Bacteroidales > F082 > Sulfidibacterium. The sequence continues at coordinate 2,963 of CAZRAW010000038.1, read as the reverse complement.
TATGCTTACGAAAGAAGCGCCCGGGTTTTCTGTTTGTTTTCAGGAGTTTGTCAGCAGCAATTTTCAACCGGATGTCGTTGACATTCACAAAGCATACATTTCCTTCCATTTCCAACAGTTTACCAACCACGCCACTCTCTTTTACCACGACAAAATCTCCTGGTTTCAGCGGTTCAGCCGATAATATTTCATCATTTTCAGAGGCAATTTCTACTGATTTTTTCTTTTTGTGTTTCTTCTTAATACCAGATTGGGATTTTAGGGATTTTTCCAGTTTTTCTTTACCCTTTTCCAATTGTTGCCTCAGTTTCCGGGTCTGTTCTTTGTCGGCCTGCACTTCCCTGATTTGACGAATGGTATTTTCAATTTCGCGGTTAGATTGCCGAATAATTTCCAGCGCTTCTTCTTTGGCCTGTCGGATAATCTGCTTTTTTTCAGCTTCCAACTGCTCTGTCAGCCATTTGTATTTTTCAATAAGTTGCGATAATTTTTCGTCAGAAACTGAAATCTCTTTCTCTTTTTGTGCCAAGGTTATTTTGTCAACTTCCAACTGCTGCAGCTGTGTGTCGAAACGAAAGTGTTTTCCGCCGCTTTTCTTTTTAGCGCGGTTTAGTACATCTTGCGGAAAGCCGATTTTCCTTGCAATCTCAAAAGCAAAAGAGCTGCCGGGTTTGCCAATTTTCAGTTGGTACAACGGCTTCAGGGCTTCCACATCAAAAAGCATGGCCCCGTTGATGGTTCCTTCAAGACGTTCGACAGTTAGCTTCAGGCTGGTGTAGTGCGTGGTAAGCACACCAAAAGTCTGTTTATGTACCAGTTGCTCCAACGTGGCTTCGGCAATGGCTGACCCCAGCTGGGGTTCGGTTCCTGTTCCAAATTCATCAATCAGGACAAGGCTTCTACTGTTGGCATTTTGTAGAAAAAATTTCATATTCAGCAAATGTGAACTATAGGTACTCAAGTCATTTTCAAGAGATTGTTCATCGCCCATGTCAATAAAAAGCCGGTCAAAAATACGGAACTCACTGTCGGGAGAAACAGAAACAGGCAATCCGCATTGCAGCATGTATTGCAGCAGCCCGACAGTCATTAGGCAGACAGATTTTCCGCCGGAATTGGGGCCTGAAATAAGCAGTATGCGGTTTTCTTTGTCCAGCTCCATCTCAAGCGGTACCACCGTTTTTCCGGAAGCTTTATGCGAAAGATACAGCAGCGGATGAATACCTTTTTTCAGGTGAAAATGACTTCTGCTTATAACCGGGCGGACAGCTCCGGTTTTTTTTGAAAACAATGCTTTGGCACGCATGAAGTCCAGCAGCCCCAGGACACGATAAGCTTCTGCCAGCAGTTCCAGATAAGGGCGCAGCTCATCAGTAAAACGAATAAGTATACGTACAATTTCGCGGCGCTCTTCACTTTCGAGTTCGAGAATTTCGTTGGAAACCTCAAAACTGTTGAGCGGTTCTATAAAAATAGTTTGTCCGGTAGCGGATTCGTCATGAATAATGCCTTTCAACGCGCGTTTGTCGGCAGCTCTCACGGGAATAACCGCCCGGCCGTTGCGGATGGTAATTTCGGCATTTTCGGGCAGCCAGCCAGATTTTTTGGCTTGCGAAAAGGCTTTGCGGACTTCCTGCATCACCTGTCGCTGTCTTGCCATTATTTGCCGGCGGATCTCTGCCAGTTTTGTGGAAGCCGAATCTTTGATTTCTCCTCTATCGTCCAGAATGCGGTCAGCATTCGCCAGCAGATCAGCAGGGATATCCAAATCTGCAATGAGCATTTTTAGCTGAGGATAATCTTCTTCTTCACTGTTTTTAAAAAAGGTGAGAATGTTTTGTAGCGTGCGCAATGAACTTTTCAGGTCGAACAAGGCTTCCTGCTCCAGGTAAGTTCCGGGAGTTTTCAACCTGGCCAGTTCGGCTCGTAAATCAATATAATCGTTTGTGGGAAAAGGTTTTCCAATTTCGAGGATTTGAATAAATTCGGTGGTTTGAAGCAACATTTTATCAATCACCGTGGTATTGGAAGAGAATCGGATTTTGGATACATATTCCCGACCCATATCGCTGATACAGGCTTCTGCGAGAAGAGTTCTGATGGTATCGAATCCTATCTTTTGTTCAAAATTATCCGGATAGATCATTGGGGCAAAGATAGGATTTTCAGCGGGATGGGGGTTATTCCGGCTTTCAGCATTAAGGGCAGTATCCCGTTTCAGTGTTTATGGAATTTGTTTCCCCTTTGTATGTTTTAAAACAAAAAGTTTTTTCTTTAGAATTACCCACAATATTTAACACAGAACCAAAAACCGGTAGGACTCCGGTTAATAAATATTGTAAAAACACCGGAAACAGTTTTGGAATCTTTGGCAAAAAAATTGTTTCTTTGTATCTTTAAAATTCAGCACTGTTTCATCATGGATAAAAACGTAAAATACATCTTCGTTACCGGGGGTGTTTCTTCCTCATTGGGTAAAGGAATTATTTCATCTTCACTCGCTAAACTTTTACAGGCTCGGGGGTTTTCGGTTACCATTCAAAAGCTTGACCCTTACATTAATATCGACCCGGGGACACTCAATCCGTACGAACATGGCGAATGTTACGTTACAGACGATGGTGCTGAAACTGATTTGGATTTAGGACATTACGAACGTTTTTCGAACACCCCGACTTCGCAGGCAAACAATATTACTACCGGCCGTATTTATCAAAATGTGATTGACAAGGAACGCCGGGGAGAGTATCTCGGCACAACAGTTCAGGTAGTTCCACATATCACCGACGAAATAAAACGCAGCGTACGTTTACTGGGCAAAACCGGAAAATATGATTTTGTTATTACGGAGATTGGCGGAACAGTAGGCGATATTGAATCATTTCCATTTATTGAAACAGTACGGCAAATGAAGTGGGAACTTGGAAACCGCTGTGTGGTCATCCATCTTACATTGGTGCCAT
>CAZRAW010000037.1:0-19297 GCA_964598065.1 uncultured Lentimicrobiaceae bacterium | reverse complement strand
TGAAAAATAATTGTAAAAAAATTTGGATTTTAACACAGTATCTTTAAACAACTTCTTTGTAAAAATATTTTTGAAGTATTTTATTCGGTGGGTTAGATGCGTTTTACTGTTTCTTCAAGGGGTTTCCGCTTTTTATTCCCATGTTTTTGGAAGCCTTCCGGCGGGTAGCCCAGCGGAGTAATGCAATACACCACTTCATTTTCCTTAAGGCCCAGGGCTTTGGCAAGCTTCTGATAGTCGAAAGCGATAATCCAGCAGGTAGCTACCCCTTCGTTTTCAGCAGCCAGTACCATGTGATCCATAGCGATGGCCACGTCGAGTTCTATAGAATTATACCCATCGTAAGGCCTAACCCACGATTTGGATTTGTTGCCGACAACGGCCAAGACATGAGGCACCTTTTGGAACCAGTCACGTTGGTAGCTTGCCTTAACTTCTTTCAATTTATTTTCGGATGACACCAAAACAAACGTCCAGGGCTGGCGGTTGGAAGCGGAAGGGGCCAGCCTGCCCGCATTGAGAATCCGGTTTAAAACATCTTTGTCAATTTTTCTGTCCGGGTCGTAACTTCTGATGGTTTCGCGTGTTTGGATGAGTTCGTAAAATTCCATAGTAATTTGTTTTAGGCAAAGATAACAGAACCTGAGAAATGTGATAAAAGGCTAAAACCTGCGGTAGTCATTTGTCCTGCGGGCGTCAGACAATTGTCATTCAATGGTCATTCGCGTTGCCTCAATTTTTATTTCTCTTTTCGTTTTTCACTTTGGATTTTAGCCTTTCCCTAAAATGAAATCTGCAATCCAGTCGCCAACATCGGAGGTAGAACGGGGATTTGCCGGGTCAATATCTTCAGTAACAAAATTCTCCGTCAGGGATTTCTCTACTGCTTCACGAATCAAACCGGCCTCATCCATCAGTTTAAAAGCATATTCAAACATCATGGCTACCGAAAGGATGGTTCCCACCGGATTGGCAATATTTTTCCCTTTGGCCTGGGGATATGAACCGTGAATAGGTTCAAAAACAGAAGTTAATTGTCCGATGGAAGCAGAAGGCAGCAGCCCCAGCGATCCGGTAATCACACTGGCTTCATCGGTAAGAATATCACCAAACATATTTTCGGTTACCATCACATCAAACTTTCGGGGCCATTGAATCAACTGCATGGCAGCATTGTCCACAAAAAGAAAATCCATTTTCACTTCAGGAAACTCAAGGGCTATATCCCCCGACACTTCGCGCCACAACCTCGAGGTGGCCAGTACATTAGCCTTATCTACAACGGTTATTCTCTTGTTGCGTTGCATTGCATAATCACAAGCGAGGCGCACAATACGTTCAATTTCATAACGATGATAAACGGAAGAGTCGTAGGCGGTGTTACCATCTTCGGAACGTCCCTGAGGCTTACCAAAATAGATACCCCCGGTGAGTTCGCGCACCACCACAAAATCAACCCCTTCCACCAAATCACGCCGTATGGGAGATTTGTCTATCAAAGAGAGAAATGTAGTTATCGGTCGCACATTGGCAAACAGTCCCAACTTCTTTCGCATAGCGAGCAAACCCTGTTCAGGTCTGACTTTGGCTTTCGGATCATTGTCATATTTCGGATCGCCGATAGCGCCAAAAAGTACTGCATCAGCGCCTTTACACAGCTCAAAAGTATCGTCGGGGAAAGGATTTCCGGTGACATCAATGGCACAGGCGCCCACCAAAGCTTCCTCGAAATTCATTTCGTGATGAAATTTTTCACCGATAGCACGACAAATTTTGATTCCCTGTTCTATAATTTCCGGGCCGATTCCATCGCCCGGCAAAACCGCAATTTTCATTTTCATTTTATTTCAATTTTATTTCCTGATTTGCTCCGTAAATCGTTAAGCCGGCTCGGGTTTTTGTTCTTTTAACTCAATAATATTCAACATCTTTTCGGTAGCTTTTATAGCCGCAACCGTTTGATCCACATCCAATCCTTTTGTAGTAAAAGATTGGTTTCTAAAATGCCAGGTGATTATGGTTTCTACCAAAGCATCGGTTTTTCCCCCAGGAGGGATGGTAACCCGATAATCAGTTAAAACCGGCTTTTCTTTTCCAATACGATCATATATTTTCCATAACGCTTTCATAAATGCTTCATACTGTCCGCCTCCAATGGAAGATCCCTCATACAATTTATCATCAATCTCTACCTGAATGCTGGCAACAGGCCGCATCCCACGGGAAAGAGACAGTGCGTAATTATTAATAAAAATATGATTATTAACCGGACCTTTGTCTAACACATCAGCAATAATATAAGGAAGGTCGTCTAAGGTTATGCTTTCCTTTTTATCACCCAGTTCAATAATTTTTTTTGTAACCTGTTTTAAGGATTCCAAATCCAGATGAAATCCTAATGTTTCAAGATTTTTTTTGATACTGGCTTTCCCCGACAATTTTCCCAGGGCATATTTCCTTACACGGCCGAAACGTGCCGGAAGCAGATCGTTATAATATAAATTATCCTTGCTATCGCCATCGGCATGAATACCGGAAGTTTGTGTAAATACATTTTCTCCTACGATGGGCTTGTTCACAGGAGTCCTAATTCCTGAAAAACGTTCTACAAGCTGGCTGGCTTTGTTTATACTGGTCTCTACAATATTCGTTTTTATCTTTAAGTGATCGTGGAGGATCCCGACAACGCTGGATAGCGGGGCGTTGCCTGCTCTTTCGCCCAGGCCGTTTACGGTTGTATGAATACCTTTTACTCCCGCATTAACGGCAGCAAGTACATTGGCAACCGACAGATCATAGTCGTTATGAGCATGAAAATCGAAGTGTAATTTCGGATAAGCATCTATCATTTTTTTGCAAAACAGATAGGTTTGATCCGGGTTTAATATACCGAGGGTATCGGGAAGCATAAATCTTTTAATATTTTCATCCTTTAGAGCATCTATCATAAAATATACATAATCAGGAGAAAGAAGCATACCATTTGACCAGTCTTCGAGATATAAATTTACCGCGATACCCGCTTTCCCGGCAAGAGCCACCTCCCTTTTAATTTCTTCGACATGTTGCCCTGGACTTTTCCGAAGTTGTTTTTCCAAATGCCGGAGGGAACCTTTGCTTAAAAGATTTACCACTTTCAATCCGGCATCCTGAATCCAGCGGAGAGAATCGCCACCATCAATAAGTCCCAATACTTCAATTTTATTTAAAGCTTCTTTTTCTCCGGCCCATTGGGCAATTATCCTCGCAGCCTCAAATTCACCTTTTGAAACCTTGGCGGAAGCCATTTCAATTCGATCAACACCCAATTCGGTCAGCAAAAATTTAGTTAATTGCAATTTTTCTTTTGGAGAAAAAGATATCCCCTGTGTTTGTTCCCCGTCTCGCAGGGTAGTATCCATTATTTCAACTCTCATAACCGTCGATTTTGTTCATATGTAACGATATTTTCCTTTTGACTCAACAGGAAATCAATATCATCATAGCCGTTGAGCAGGCATGACTTTTTATAGGGGTTAATGTCAAATCGTTGGGTTTCTCCGGTAATCAATATTTTAATTTCCTGCTTTTCCAGGTTTACCTGTACTTTAGTGGTTGCCTCTTTTTCAATTTCTTTAAAAATATTTTTCAAAAAGGATTCGGAAATCTGTACAGGAAGCAATCCGTTGTTCATAGCATTATTTTTAAAGATGTCAGCAAAAAAGCTGGATACTACCACCCGGAAGCCATAATCAAAAAGTGCCCAGGCAGCATGTTCGCGACTGGATCCGCTCCCGAAATTTTTTCCGGCTACCAGTATTTTTCCCGAATATTCCGGGTTGTTCAGAACAAAGTCCTTCACCGGGCTATTGTCTTTATTAAAACGCCAGTCACGGAAAAGGTTTTCTCCAAAGCCCTCACGGGAAATGGCTTTTAAAAACCGGGCAGGAATAATCTGGTCAGTATCTATATTTTCTCCCGGAAGGGGAATGCAGGAGGATTCCAGTATATGAAATTTTTCAATAGACATAATGTTTAAATTTTGGTTTAAAAAAACGTTACAGGAGATCAGCCGGATTTGTAATCCTTCCGGTAATGGCTGCCGCTGCCGCTGTAAGGGGACCGGCAAGTAAAGTGCGGGCTCCGGGGCCCTGTCTGCCTTCAAAATTCCGATTGGAAGTGGAAACAGCATATTTGCCTGCCGGGATTTTGTCATCGTTCATGGCAAGACATGCTGAACATCCAGGTTGCCTCAATACGAACCCGGCCTCTTCCAAAACAGCAACCAGACCCTCTTTGCGTGCCTGTTGTTCTACCTGTCTTGAACCGGGGACAATCCATGCCGTAACATTTTCCGCCTTTTTCTTCCCTTTTACCAGCGAGGCAAAAGCTCTGATATCTTCAATACGCCCGTTGGTACAGCTTCCGAGAAAAACATAATCAATGGGATGTCCTTCCAGTTTTGTCCCGGGCTCAAAATCCATATATTTTAGTGCTTTTTTAAAAGATTCCTGTTGCTCAGCCGGAATCTCATCAAGTTGCGGCACGCAACCATCAATGGGAATGCCCATGCCAGGGTTTGTACCGTAGGTTATCATAGGCTTAATATCTCCGGCACGAAAAGACAACTCTTTATCAAAAACTGCATCGGTATCACTTTTTAATGCTTGCCATTTTTCCATCTCCCGGTTCCAGTCAGCCCCCTTTGGTGCAAACTCACGTCCTTTTAAATAGTTAAAGGTAGTTTCGTCGGGAGCAATGAGTCCCCCTCGAGCACCCATTTCGATACTCATATTGCAAACAGTCATACGTGCTTCCATGCTCAGGCTGCGGATGGTGCTGCCGGCAAACTCCACAAAATAGCCTGTGGCGCCGCTGGCAGAAACCTGTGAAATAACATATAAAATAATATCTTTGGAAGAAACAGCTTTGTTTAACTCTCCTTCAATGTTGATGCGCATCTTTTTTGGCTTGGGTTGCAGAACACACTGAGTGGCAAAAACCATTTCCACTTCGCTGGTACCGATACCAAAGGCGACACTTCCAAAAGCGCCATGTGTTGATGTGTGGCTGTCGCCACAGACAATAGTCATTCCCGGCTGTGTGATCCCTAACTCGGCTCCAATTACATGGACTATTCCATTATAAGGATGATTTAGTCCGTAAAGCTGCACACCGAATTCGTTACAATTTTCCGTAAGCGTCTGCACCTGAATCCGCGAAAGCTCCTCACGGATAGGTAGTTCCTGATGAAGAGTGGGGATGTTATGATCGGTTGTAGCGAGAGTTTTTTCCGGCCTGAAAAGAGGGATTCCTCTTTTTCTCAAGCCGGTGAATGCCTGCGGGCTGGTAACTTCATGAATATAATGCCGGTCGATATAGAGAACATCCGGACCATCGTTAATGGAATCAACTACATGGTGGTCCCAAATTTTATCGAATAATGTTTTTGCTTTCATGAGCAATATAATTAGTTAAATTATTTTAGAAATAGCATCCACAAAAGCCTCCACGGCTCCTGTAATAATATCAGTGCTGGCAGAAAAACCATAGTACAATTTCCCTCGATTTTCGACCAGAACATGTACTTTTCCAAGGTCATCGCTACCACGTGTAATAGCCTGAATCAGAAACTCTTCCAAATTAACTTTTCTTTTAATAAGCTGCTTTACAGCTGAAAATGCCGCATCTATGGGACCATTACCAGAAGCGGTGGCCGAATGAGTTTCATTGTTTATTTTCAGCCGTACCGTTGCCATAGGAACAGAAGATTTACCACAAACCACCTGCAACAGTTCCAGTTTTATCGCCCGGTCTTCCCTGGTAGCTTTCCCCACTAAAACTCTCAAATCATCATCTTTGATGTCTTTCTTTTTATCGGCAAGAGTCAGAAAACGATCGTAAATCTTATCAATTTCATCTTTGGTAAAATCATAACCAAGGATTCTCAGCCGGTGCTTCAGGGCAGCACGGCCACTCCGTGCCGTCAGTTGGATACTCGACTCTTTAATCCCCACATCTTTTGGGTTGATAATCTCATAATTTTCGCGGTTTTTCAACACGCCATCCTGATGAATTCCCGAAGAATGAGCAAAAGCATTTCGGCCCACGATGGCTTTGTTGGGCTGAATGGGCATATTCATAAGGGAAGAAACCAACCGGCTGGTTTTATGAATTTGCCTGCTGTTAATATCGGTATAAACCGAAATATCTTTGTGGCTTTTCAAAATCATAACTACCTCCTCGAGCGAAGTATTTCCCGCCCGCTCACCGATACCATTCATGGTTACCTCTACCTGCCGGGCGCCGTTGAGTATGCCTTCGATAGTATTGGCAGTAGCCATACCCAAATCGTTATGGCAGTGTGTCGAAAGGATGGCTTTGTGCATATTGGGAACGTTTTCCATCAAATAACGGATTTTTTCTCCGAATTCATCCGGCAGGCAGTAACCGGTAGTATCCGGAATGTTCACCACTGTGGCACCGGCAGCAATGACGGCTTCTACCACTCTGGCAAGATATTCGTTATCGCTGCGACCGGCATCCTCGGCATAAAATTCCACATCTTCTACAAACTTTTTGGCATATTTTACTGCTGCTACAGCCCACTCCACAATTTTATCGGGAGTAGAATTCAGCTTATATTTAATGTGATAAGGAGAAGTGCCTATACCTGTATGGATGCGTTTTCGTTTAGCATACCGAAGGGCTTCGGCCGCTACATCAATGTCTTTCTCCACGGCGCGGGTAAGTCCGCAAATCACCGGTTTGGTTACGGCTTTTGAAATTTCGACCACCGAATGAAAGTCGCCGGGACTGGAGATGGGAAACCCGGCTTCAATCACATCGACGCCCAACAATTCAAGGGCTTTGGCCACTTCGATTTTTTCCACGGTATTCAGCTGACAGCCGGGTACCTGCTCACCATCCCGAAGGGTAGTGTCAAAAACAATGATCTTATCACTCATAATCGTTTCTTTTGAATTCTATATCTATTTTCCCTTTTTCTATTCACAAAAAAAAACTTCCCGCCGAAAACGGGAAGTTTGTATCATTTTAGCAACAGCTTACAAAAATCCCTTTCAACACCTCATTCTATGTGCCGATAGAATAAATATCTTTATGTTGCCGTGACTGTCCATAATCATGGGGACAAATGTAAAATATTTTTGAAACTAATAACTTTTTACGAATCCTTTTGTAAAATATTCTTTTGAAAGAATCAACTTCACGAATAAAATCAGGAAAACAGCGGCATACTCAGGTGCTTTTCACCTCTGTCGGGCAAAACGACAATCTGTTGCTTGTCGCTGCTTTTTAGTGATCTCGATGGCTGCTACATGGGGTGACGCAATTGAAAAGGAATACTTACATCAGTCCTAACTCAAGCTTGGCTTCATCCGAAATCATATCCATATCCCACGGCGGATCGAAAGTAATCTCCACTTCCACATTTTTCACACCGGTGAGATAAGAAATTTCCTCTTTCACCTGTTGGGGCAGCGCATCAGCCACCGGACAGTTAGGAGCCGTGAGGGTCATAACCACTTTCACATTTCCCGCGTCATCCACTTTATGCTCATAAACCAGTCCGAGTTCGTAAATATTGACAGGAATTTCCGGATCGTAAATGTTTTTTAAAACATTGACAACTTTTTCTTCCAGCACTTTTTTTTCTTCAGTCGTCATTTTTTTATTTTTATTGATTCATCTTTATCTGAAAAGCCTTGGCATACAACATAATTTGTTTCACCATAGACGAAAGGCCGTTGGCACGGGTAGGCGACAAATGTTCTTTCAAACCGATTTTTTCAAGAAAATCCAGTTTGGCTTCCAGCATCTCTTTAGGTGTGTGCCCCGACAAAACACGGATGAGCAAACTGATAATACCTTTTGTAATCACGGCATCACTGTCAGCAGTAAAGAATATCTTACCCTCTTTCAGTTCGGCATGAAGCCAAACCCTGCTCTGACAACCTGAGATCAGATACTGGTTTGTCTTGTGTTTTTCATCAATAAGCGGTAGTTCTTTTCCCAGCTCAATGAGATAAGAATATTTATCCATCCAGTCTTCAAACAGCGAAAACTCTTCAACGACCGTTTGTTCTTTTTCTGCAATACTCATCTTTTGTTTATTAAGATTTATGACTGTTAACGTAACATACTCACAGCTTTTTGCACTGCTTTGGCAAAGATATCAACTTCTTCTATTGTGTTATACAAACCGAAGGAAGCTCTCACCGTTCCCGGGATACAGTAAAAATCCATGAGTGGCAGGGCGCAATGATGACCGGTTCGAACCGCAACTCCCATTTGATCCAGCAACGTTCCCAAATCAAAAGGATGAATACCATGAATCAGAAAAGAGATGACTGCTGCCTTGTCTTTGGCCTGGCCTATAATGCGCATACCTTCAATATTTTCCAATTTCTCCGTAGCGTAGCGTAACAGGCCATCTTCGTGATTTAGAATATTTTCCAATCCCGTTTCATTCACATATCGCAAAGCGGCTTCCAGTCCCAAAGCGCCGGCAACATTGGGTGTTCCGGCTTCATATTTGTAAGGCAATTCGTTAAACGTAGTCTTCTCAAAGCTCACCTCATCAATCATCTCACCGCCAAACTGATAGGGAGGCAACTTTTGGAGCCAGGCAGAACGTCCGTACAACACGCCGATACCCATGGGCGCATAAATTTTATGTCCGGAAAAAGCATAGAAATCAACATCCAAATCCTGCACATCCACTTTGGTGTGGGCAATGCCCTGGGCACCATCCAGCAGTACAGGCACCCCCTTTTTGTGAGCAATACGCACAATCTCTTTTACCGGGTTAACGGTTCCCAACACATTGGAGAGATGGGTAACCGCCAGCAATTTAACTCGTGGTGTCAGCAGTTTATTTAGAAGATCCAAATCGAGAGTACCATTTAGAGCCACCGGAAGAACTTTCAGCAGGGCTTTGTTTTTCTCACACAGCTGCTGCCACGGAACCATATTGGAATGATGTTCCATCCCCGAAACCACAATTTTATCACCGGCATGTATCCGGGAAGCAAAAACGGTAGCGAGCAGGTTAATGGATTCGGTAGTGCCACGCGTAAAAATAATTTCCTTACTCTCCTTTGCATTGATGAAATCCGCAACATATTTGCGCGCATTTTCGTAAGCCTCCGTAGCCACCTGGCTAAGGTGATGCACCCCGCGATGGACATTACTGTTTTCTTTCAGATAATAATCGGAAATTCTTCGAATAACGGTTAGCGGCTTCTGAGTAGTTGCTGCATTGTCAAAATAAACCAATGGATTTCCGTTGACTTTTTGGTCAAGGATGGGAAAATCTTTTCTAATTCGGTTAATATCCATAATGTTAAATTTTACTCAAATCAATATCAAATATAACGGGGGTTTCGGGGTTGCTACAATGCAACACACACCGGTCACAAATAGACAAATCGCCCCGCAAACGGCGTTTCACCATGTCTTCTATATTAATGCGCAGCACTTCGATAGAAATTTCTTTGATAATGGCATCGGCGAAAGCATATAAAAGCAACATGCGGGCATCGTCAAACGGAATGCCACGCTGCATGAGATAAAACAGAGCTTCATTATCTAATTGCCCTACCGAAGCACCATGGCTGCACTTCACATCATCAGCATAAATTTCCAAATGCGGCATGGTATCCACCTGTGCTGTTTTGGTCAGCAAAATGTTGCTGTTTCTCTGAAAAGCATTGGTTTGCTGCGCATCTCTTGCCACATAAATATAGCCATTGAAAACACCCGTAGCTTCATTATCCAAAATACCTTTAAAAAGCTGATTACTGTTGCAATGCGGCATATTGTGGTAAACAAAAATTTGGTTATCAATGTGTTGCTGCCTGTCCATAAGGTATAATCCGCGAATATCGGACCATGCCCCTTCGCCGTTCATCAAATTGGTGATTTCATTTCGAATCAGTCCGCCGTTGAGCGAGAGCACATTGACTTTCAACCGGCTGTTGGCAGACTGATGAATAGCCGTCTGGTTTAATAAAGCCGTTTCATCGTTCAAATTCTGAAGTTTATAAAGCTCCAGCTCAGCATTTTCGCCGAGATAAATTTCATTCACTTTATTGATAAATCCGGCATGAAGGTTCACCGAGTCATCACAATGCAAAAAAGTAAGTTTAGCATTTTTACCCAACACAATCAGATTACGGACATTAATCACAAGATTGGGTTTATTTAAAATATTTATCAGCTGAATGGTATTTTTTACTTCAACATTGTCGGGCACATAGATAAAAACACCATCCGATGCCAAGGCTGTATTTAAAGCCTTAAAACCATCTTCCTGCTGTATAATTTCGCCGTAATATTTTTCAATAAGTTCGGGATATTCCTGCTGTGCTTTGGCCAGACTGCCTACAATTACGCCGTTTTCGTCAACAGTAAGCTTTAATTCTTCAGGGCTGTAAAAACAGCCGTTCAGTATCGAAAGAACACGGGTCTCAAAACCATGTACTTCGCAAAGAAAAATTTCGCTCAATACTTTCTCGAAAGGGATTTCCCGGTCAAAGACCTCCAATTCCTTTTCATAAATCCCTTCCATATCCGTATTGCGCCAATTTTCCATCTTTTTGTGGGGGAAGCCGTTTTGCTTAAAATATTCCATAGCTTCCCTGCGCATCCGGGTTACCTTTGGAATATCGTAGCGACTTAATCTTTCAAAATGGTCTGAGAAATACCGGGTAAGAATTTCCTCCAGCGGATAGACTGTTTTTTTTATTTTTTCCATAACCTCTTTCCCTTTTACCGGATTAATCGTCAAACTGTTCTTTAATCCATTCATAACCCCGTTCTTCCAACTCCAGGGCCAGTCCTTTTCCCCCCGATTTCACAATACGCCCATCGTACATAACATGCACAAAATCAGGAACAATATATTCCAGTAAACGCTGGTAATGCGTAATGACAATAAAAGCGTTTTCGTCGGATTTCAATTGGTTCACACCATTGGCCACCACCTTTAACGCATCAATGTCGAGGCCTGAATCGGTTTCATCGAGAATAGCCAGCTCCGGTTCGAGCATTGCCATTTGAAAGATTTCATTTTTTTTCTTTTCGCCACCCGAAAAACCTTCATTCACCGAACGGTTAGCGAGTTTTGACTGAATTTGTACCAGTTTTTTCTTCTCTTCCATTTTTTTCAGAAACTCTCTCGCAGAGATAAGTGGTTGTCCATGGTATTCCCGTCTTGCATTGAGCGCAGTACGCATGAAATTGGTCATGCTGACACCGGGAATTTCAATAGGATACTGGAAACTCAGGAAAACACCTTCGTTAGCTCTTTTATCAGGCGACCATTCATTGATAACTTCGCCTTTATAAATGATCTCGCCTTCCGTTATCTCGTAGCCTCCACGTCCGGTGATGGCTGCTGCCAGGGTACTTTTTCCGGTGCCGTTGGGCCCCATGATAGCATGGATTTCTCCTTTGTTTACACTGAAATTCAATCCTTTGATGATCTCTTTCCCATCAATTGAAACGTGTAAATTTTTTATATTTAAAAGCATGTGTTTTTTATTTATTCGTTATCTAATTTATTATTTGGCGGTTAAGTTCCAAGTACTTTAGGCACTTCGTTTACCCCACACTGCCTTCCAGCGTAATTGCCAGCAGTTTCTGCGCTTCCATGGCAAACTCCATAGGCAGTTTATTCAGCACTTGTTTGGCATAGCCGTTAACAATTAGTCCGATAGCCTTTTCCTTGTCGATACCCCGCTGCTGGCAATAAAACAACTGGTCGTCGGAAATTTTGGACGTGGTGGCTTCATGTTCAACAATAGCCGTATCGTTTCCTGTTTTTATGTAAGGAAAAGTATGTGCTCCGCATTTGTTGCCGAGCAACAGCGAATCGCATTGTGAATAATTACGGGCATTGTCGGCGTTTTTCGAAACCCTTACCAGACCACGATAGCTGTTGTTGCTCCTCCCGGCGGAAATACCTTTGGAAATGATGGTGCTTTTGGTGTTTTTTCCCAAATGTATCATTTTGGTACCGGTATCAGCCTGCTGGTAGTTATTGGTTACAGCAACAGAATAAAACTCACCCACGGAATTATCACCCAGCAAGATACAGCTGGGGTATTTCCATGTTATGGCCGAACCTGTCTCTACCTGTGTCCAGCTGATTTTAGAGTTACGGCCTCTGCACAAACCGCGTTTGGTAACAAAATTATAGATCCCGCCTTTGCCTTCTTTGCTACCGGGATACCAGTTTTGTACCGTGGAATATTTTACCTCTGCGTCATCGTGGGTAACAATCTCCACAATAGCTGCATGAAGCTGGTTTTCGTCGCGCATGGGAGCGGTACATCCTTCGAGATAACTCACATAACTACCTTCATCGGCAATAAGTAAAGTACGCTCGAACTGCCCGGTGTTGGCTGCATTAATTCTGAAATAGGTGGAAAGTTCGATAGGACAACGAACACCTTTGGGAATATAACAAAAGGAACCGTCACTGAAAACGGCAGAATTTAATGCCGCAAAAAAATTGTCAGTGTAAGGCACCACGGTTCCGAGATATTTCTTAACCAGATCCGGATGATTTTGAACAGCCTCACTGATAGAGCAAAAAATAATATCGTGTTTGGCCAGCGTATCCTGGAAAGTGGTTTTCACCGAAACGCTGTCGATGACTGCATCCACTGCCACACCACTCAAACGTTTTTGCTCTTCGAGTGAAATTCCCAGCTTATTGAAAGTATCGAGAAGTTCCGGGTCAATCTCATCCAGGTTCTCCAGCTCTTTTTTAGGCTTGGGAGCCGAATAATAAATAATATTCTGATAATCGATGGGAGGATGATGCAATAGCGCCCAGTCAGGCTCTTTCAGCGTAAGCCAGTGCCGGTAAGCCTTCAGGCGGAATTTGAGTAGCCACTCCGGCTCATTTTTCTTTTTTGAAATAAAACGAACGGTATCCTCGGTAAGACCTTTCGCAGCCTGATCCGATTCTATATCCGTAACAAAACCGTATTTATATTCGCAGTTAGTGACCTCCTCCAAAACATCTTTGTTTTTCTTTTCGTCACTCATGGTCTATCTATTTAGATTAAATTTAAATTGAAGCGCAAAATTACAAAAATAATATGCGCTCAGGAGATAAACCATCTATAAATTAATCGTTAAAAAAAGAAAAAAGGATTAAAGCAGGGTCAGTTCTTTCCGGAGTATTTCAAGTTCATTTTTCATTTTTCGATTCAGCAGGGAAGACATTGAGTCAATGTCATCGGATATTGCATTATTCCCTGCCATCGTTTCTATTTGCTGCAGCATTTCGGACACCTCGTTCAGGCCAAAAAGTTTTACGGATGATTTCATACGATGAGCCGACTTTTGGATATTTACAAAATCGTGCTTATGGCAAAATGTTGTTAATTCTATCAGGTCAGCGGGGATTTTGTCAAGGAATAGTACCAGCATCTCTCTGACTTGCTGCATGTCGTTGTCGAGATAAGCCCGAAGCAGCGCAAATTTATCTTCTTGTCCGGACACTTTAAATATTTTTATTTTTCAGCATCCGGTAGATGGTTGACTTACCAATCCCCAGTTTTTCTGCCGTAAGAAATACATTATTATCATACTTCGCAAGGAAATAGCGGATAATCTTTTTATTATAGCCTGTTAGTGTAGTTTCTTCCGATAAAAAGTCGGAGGGAACACCTGCCGAATTAAAGCTGATATGCTGCTTGTCGATATATTTTCCGTCAGACATAACTGTAGCCAGCTCAACCACGGCAAATAGTTCACGGACATTACCCGGATAGCTGTAACTCATCAGCCTGTCTCTGGCGGCTTTGGTAAATGTTTTTTGTTCCAACCCGTTTTCTTTACAGTATAATTGCACAAAATATTTGGCCAGCAACAGAACATCGATACCTCTTTGCCTGAGAGGAGGTAATTCGATGGGTAATCCCAACAGTCTGTAATAGAGGTCTTGTCTGAAATTCCCTTTATGAACCTCTTCGGCCAGATTACGATGGGTCGCTACAATAAGCCGTGCATCTGTTTTAACCACGTCATGACCGCCCACCCGGGTAAGTTCTTTTTCCTGAATAACCCGCAAGAGTTTGGTTTGCATATTAGCATCCATTTCGGCCACCTCATCCAAGAACAGTGTGCCGCCGTCCGCCAGCTCAAATTTCCCGATCTTCCGGGTATTGGCCCCCGTAAAAGCACCTTTCTCATACCCAAACAATTCGCTCTCTATCAACTCATTAGGTATTGCTGAAACATTAATGGGGATAAAAGGTTTTTTTGCCCG
This sequence comes from uncultured Lentimicrobiaceae bacterium, assembly GCA_964598065.1. GTDB lineage: Bacteria > Bacteroidota > Bacteroidia > Bacteroidales > F082 > Sulfidibacterium. The sequence continues at coordinate 5,007 of CAZRAW010000037.1, read as the reverse complement.
CGGAGAGTTATAATGAATGGCTTTGGCCACCAGTTCCTTACCCGTTCCCGTCTCGCCGGAAATAGAAACCGTAATATTGGAATGAATGGCCTTATCCATTAAAGCAAATACTTTTTTCAGGGACGGGCTGCTCCCTTTAATAATATTCCTGAAAGCATATTTCTGCTCAATTTCATCCTTCAGTTCGTCCAGTTCCGCACGCAGGTTTTTGTGTTGCCTGATCTTATTCACCGCATTCCAAAGCCGGTCTTTGGTATCCCCATCTTTCACAAAATAGTCGTAAGCACCACCTCTTAGCAAGCTGACAGCTGTTTTAATATCTTCCTGTCCTGAAACGATAATTACCGGAAGTTCAGGATAATCCACTTTAATTTTCTTCAACACTTTGTCACCTGGGATATCAGGCAAACCATAATCAAGCGAAATCACATCCGGTTTCAGGTAAAGTTTTTCAAGACACTCCTTCCCCGTTTTGAAAAGATGGACTTCGTTGTCGGGATTAAGTGATAAATGACGCTTTAAGAGTTCTCCGTAAAAAAGATCGTCTTCGACTACAAAAATTCTTAAAGGATGTTTCATATTAAGCATATTTAGTTTTCCTTTAAAGGTTTACTCATTTTTTCAGTAAAAGTTTCCAGGATATGGAAATTCCTCAAAATGAAAATAGCTTTTCTTCTTTTCCCTTTGTGCGAATGTTTTATTTCAATAAAGAAGTTTAACAAGTTATATGCCTTGTTTGTCAACAGCTTGCATTTCATTATTTTAGATCATGGGAGAAAAAATAAATCAGGCTTTCCTATTATGAGAACGGTTCTCAAATATACAAATTTTCCAATTTTGGATAAAAATATTCCGGATTTGTAGTGGAAAGCTCTTGAAATGAAGCCATAGCAATCTTCTTTTAAAGTTCCCGGTGTTTATTGTCGCAAAACGGGCCATGCTCGCTGTGGCGACACATGCACCATTTTACCCGTTGCGGCTTATCAAGCACTACTTTAACAGGATGAAAAGAGGTACCCCTGTGCGAACCGTCACAAAACGGTTGATTTTTACTACGACCGCAGGAACACCAAAACCAGGTGCCTGCCTCCATATCCATTTTTAAAGAGTGTTTCTGTACAATTACCGGTTTATCCATGATTTATATGTGTGAAGAAAAAACTTGCTGACCATCAGCTTGCTTTATGCAAAAGTAAAAAATTATCCGGAATGATTCTAAACAAATCGTATCTTTGTGCTTTCTTATAGCAACAAAAACGGGGGAAATTCAGGGGAGAGCTTTTCCCATCGTTATAACTGAATTAGAATTCCTTATTGAATAGTCGTTCTTCGTGCACATTTATGGTAAAACAAGGTACCTCACAAAACACTAAATCCAAAAGACCATGAAAAAAACAATCTTCATCACCGGCGCTTCTTCCGGTATCGGCCGGGCTGCAGCCGAACATTTTTCCCGAAAAGGATGGAACGTGGCTGCCACCATGCGCACCCCGGAAAAAGAGCAATCTTTACAAAAACTTGATAATGTCCGACTTTTCCGGCTGGATGTTACCCAACCCGAAACCATTGCCAATGCCGTTGAAAACGCTTTGAAAGTCTTTGGTGATATTGATGTGTTGGTCAACAATGCCGGCTACGGTGCCGTGGGAATATTTGAAAAAGCCGAACCCGCTCAAATTCAAAAACAGTTTGACACCAATGTATTCGGGCTGATGAATGTAACCCGTGCCTTTCTGCCCTATTTCAGAAAACGGAAAGCAGGACGAATTATCAACATTTCATCTGTGGGAGGCCGGATTACATTCCCGGTTTATAGCGTTTATCATGCCACAAAATGGGCAGTGGAAGGCTTTTCCGAATCACTGCAATTTGAGTTGAGACCTTTTAACATTGATGTAAAACTGGTGGAACCTGCAGCTATCAAAACGGACTTTTACTCCCGCTCGAAAGATGTTTTTCAAAAGGAGGGTTTTCCGGATTATGATGCTTACGAAAAAGTGGCACTATCCAACACGGACAAATTCGGGGAAAAGGCTCCCGGTCCCGAAGTGGTAGCTAAGACCATCTACAAAGCAGCCACAAGCCGTTGTAAAAAAATGCGTTACCCTTCCAGCACACAGGGAAAAATGTTGTTGTTTATAAGGAAAATTATCCCGGGCAGATGGTTTCTGTTTATCATTCGCTCAACAGTGGAGAACGGTTATAAAAAAGATAAGTAGCCAAAATTTTTCTACCTTTCCCCAAAATTTATCTATGAAAATAGCGGTTAGCGGCGCCAGCGGGCATCTTGGGGCAACCCTTGTGCGGATATTACTTCGCCAAAAGCATGAAGTGCGGGTGCTGGTGCATACTGACAGCCGGGCATTGCAGGGTTTGGATGTGGAAAGCGTAAAAGGCAGCCTGGAAGATACCGCTGTGCTACAACGGCTTTGCCAAGATAGCGAAGTGGTTTTCCATTTGGCTGCAAAAATTTCTATTGGCGGCGAAAGTTATGACGAAGTTTACAAAGTAAATGTGGAAGGAACCCAAAAGATGGCTGCCGCCGCCCGGAATACCGGTGCAAAACGCTTTATCCATTTTAGCTCTATCCATGCATTGGAACAGTATCCTCAGAACAAACCGGTCGATGAAACCCGTCCGCTGGCGCTACACTCCGAAATGGTTTACGAAAAAACCAAAGCCCTTGCGGAGCAATGGATTTTGGAACAAAACAGTCCTGATTTTCAGGTAGTTGTTTTAAATCCTACGGCCATCATCGGCCCGTTTGATTTCAAACCTTCCTACCTCGGGCAGGTGATACAAAAAATTTACAAAGGCACGCTGCCCGGGTTGGTTCCCGGCGGCTACAACTGGGTGGATGTGCGCGATGTGGCGCAAGCAGCCATGAACGCCATTGAAAAAGGAGAGCCTGGCGAACGTTACCTGCTTTCAGGCAAATGGCAAAGGCTGGAATCGCTTGCCGGGATGGTCTGTATACAGCGGAGTAAAAAATGCCGAATGCCGGTTTTCCCCTTTTGGCTGGCCCGGATTGGAGTTCCGTTTATGGCGGTTTATGCAAGATTAAAAAAGCAGCATCCTTTATACACCAACGAAAGTCTCGACATTCTTCAGTCGGCAAACAAACAGATACTCAACAACAAAGCCAGGGAAACACTGGGTTTTTCTCCCCGTCCGCTTGAAGAGAGCGTTGCCGACACGGTTGAATGGTTTAAAAAACATCAATACCTTTGACCGAATGATTTCAGAAACGCTCTATTATCAGCTCCTGTACGCCTGGATGGCTTTAGCTGTTCTGTTATTTCCTGTTTTACTGAAAATTACGGTTCCTTACGGCCGGCACACGCGGAGTACCTGGGGGCCGATGGTAAACAACCGGCTGGGATGGTTTCTGATGGAGTTGCCGGTAGCGGTTATCTTTTCCTGGTTTTTCTTCCGTGGCAGTACCGTAAAAACCGCACCCATGTATGTTTTTTACGGATTGTTTATGCTGCACTATTTTAACCGGATTTTCATTTTCCCTTTCCGCCTGCGCGAGAACGGAAAGCAGATGCCCTGGCTTATTGTTTTGCTCGCGCTGTTTTTCAATTTCGCCAACGGCTTTTTCAACGGCTACTGGTTTGGCACGTTGAGTCCGGCTTATCTGGTTTCCTGGTTTTGGAGCTGGCAGTTTATTTTGGGGATTATCCTGTTTTCTATAGGGATGTACATAAATATTTCCTCCGACCAGGCGCTTTTGAATCTCCGCAAAGGAGGCAAAAAAGGCTATTATATCCCGCATGGCGGCCTTTTTGAAAAAGTTTCGTCGCCCAACCTGATGGGTGAAATTATTGAATGGAGCGGCTGGGCGCTAATGAGCTGGTGCCTACCCGCTTTCTCCTTTGCTTTGTGGACGGCAGCCAACCTGATTCCGCGTGCGCTGGACCACCATCGCTGGTATCACCGTTATTTCTCAAATTATCCGAAGGAGAGGAAAGCGCTTTTTCCGAAAATACTGTAATTTTTTTAGAGAATAGTTTTAGCCTGGCAGGCAGGCTTCTACAAATGGTACGCCAAAGCAATCCCTCCCGTATTGGATATCCCCAACGTCAGGTTTGTGTGTCCTTCCATGATATGGTAAACTGTTTTTCCCACGGCAAAGCCCAGGGCTGCACCGATAAAAACATCGGAAGCCCAGTGTTTGTCGTCGTTAAGCCGCGACAGCGCCACGCCGGTAGCAATTCCGTAAGAGAGGACTCCTACCCAGGGTTTGTCTTTATATACAGAAGCAAATACGGTTGCCACCGAAAAGGCCACCGTGGTATGGCCGGAAGGCATGGAATTATAGCTTAACGCACCGAAAGGGCCTGTCCACACTCTGGGATTAGGTGGAATATCCTGATAGGGCCGGCGCCTGCCAAAAACAGCTTTCAAGACCTCCACGCTTATGCCGCCCATAATAAAAGCCTGTGTTCCGGCCATTGCAACCTGCCTCGCTTTTGTATTATTGGCAGAAAGGCCATAAAGGTAAAAGCCACCAAGCAAAGGAAGGGTATAATACCCGCTTCCCCATGGTTCAAAACCGTATTTCGAAATATTGTCGGTGGCTGTTGTACGATGTGCCTGGAAAAAATTCCGGATTTGTGCATCATAAATATAAAGTACCGTTCCTCCCACAACAACTCCACCAAAGCCAATCCACTCCTTTTTCCCCCAGCGGGCAGGCCCGGTAGCTGTTTTTTTAATGGCCGTCCAATAGGATTTATAATATTCTTTATCGGGTTTGTAAGAATATTGTGGAAAAGCTACCGTCAGATTCCGTTGTTGTCCAAACAATTGGACAGAAAAAATAAGAATTAAGAATAAGGTAATAATAGATTTATTGATTTTCATGAAGGGGTATTTTATTTTCTGTTTTGAAATTTCAAACATAAGCAAATCCGATAAATACCGGCTTCATTCTTTTTCTTTCGCCTGGTCCCAGTAAGCATCCATTTCTTCGAGGGTCATATCTGTCAGATTATGGCCTTC
>CAZRAW010000036.1:0-19693 GCA_964598065.1 uncultured Lentimicrobiaceae bacterium | reverse complement strand
GGGGCGATGGTATCAAAACACATTATATCAATATATTACAAAATTTTAAACACATAAAAAAAAGCCGGACAAAATACACATCCGGCTGATAAATTTTCTCCTGAAAACAAATCCGTTATTGGTTTCCTATCTTAAATTCTTTGGAATATTCGTTGTTTTCCAGTTTCCGTTTGACTTCTTTAAAGGCTTTTATGGTGTACTCAACATCTTCCAAAGTGTGAACAGCCGTAGGAATCAGGCGCAACAGGATAGTCCCTTTGGGTACTACAGGATAACCAACTATTGAGCAGAAAATGTCATAATTTTCGCGCAGGTCATAAGTGATTTGTGTTGCATCGGGAATAGTTCCGTTGAGTATAACCGGCGTTACGGGTGAAGCAGTGTTGCCAATATTAAAACCCGCATCGCGCAAACCTTTCTGCAAAGCATTAACGATTGTCCATAGCTTTTCGCGATGGGAAGGCTCTTCGCGCAACAGTTCCAGCCGTTTCATAGCCCCGATAACCATGGGCATGGGAAGTGATTTGGCAAACATCTGCGACCGCATATTATATTGCAAATATTTGATTACCTTGGAATCGCCGGCTACGAAAGCGCCAATGCCGGCCATGGATTTGGCAAAAGTACCGAAGTAAATATCCACTTTATCCTGAACCCCGAAATGTTCATCTGTTCCTGCGCCGGTGGGCCCCATTGTTCCAAAACCATGTGCATCATCTATGAGAATACGGAATTTGTATTTCCCTTTCAGGGCAACAATTTCAGGCAGATTACCGAGGTCGCCGGCCATGCCGTAAACACCTTCCGTTATCAGAAGAATGCCACCGCCTGTATTTTTAACAATTTTGGTGGCACGTTGCAACTCTTTTTCCATGTTTTGCATATCGTTGTGCGGATAAACAAAACGTTTTCCGAAATGCAACCGCATTCCATCAATAATACAGGCATGTGCCTCAGAATCGTACACAATTACATCGTTTCTGTCAACAAGTGCGTCAATAATGGAAACCATTCCCTGATAGCCGTAATTCAACAGATAAGCGGCAGGTCTTCCTACAAAGGCAGCGAGTTGATGCTCCAACTCTTCATGATATTTTGTGTGCCCCGACATCATCCGGGCGCCCATAGGATAAGCAAGACCCCATGCTTTGGCAGCATCTGCATCCGCCTTCCGTACTTCAGGATGGTTGGCCAGTCCGAGGTAATTATTCAGACTCCAGACAAGCCTCTTTTTACCCATAAATATCATTTTGTCGGAAATTTCACCTTCAAGTTTCGGAAACACATAGTAGCCTTCCGACTGCTTGGCATACATTCCGATAGGCCCCATGTTCTCCTCACATTTATCAAAAATATCCATTGTTTGTACTTTTAAAATAAAGGGCAAAAGTAGGTAAATTAAGCGAGGATGCAAGTATCATCCGTAGGCAAAAAGCAGATAATAAAGAAAAATAAGATAGCCCCCGGGATTTTTTCTGCTTCGAAAAAAGCATTTTGTTTTCTCTGTTAGCCGGGAGGTTTCCGAATTTCTTTTCTCCCAAAAGAAGGTTGATATTTTTATCTTTTTTATAAAGAAAAAATTGAGCCGGTATTTATACGATATATGTTGAATTTTCGTTTTGTACTTCAATAAATTATTATAATTTTGCCCCATGCTAAAAAAGGCTTATTTTATTTTGTTGATTACTGTTCTTCTTGTAGTTAACACGGGATGTAATAATTATTCCAAAATTTTAAAAAGCCCCGATAATACATTGAAGTATCAAACGGGAGTTAACCTTTACGAGAATGGTAATTTTAAAAAGGCTTTGCAGTTCTTTGATATGCTGCGATCTTTTTATCAGGGCACAAAAAAAGGTGAAAAGCTAACATACTACACGGCAAACTGTTACTTCCAGATGAAGGATTATCAGTTAGCCGGTTATTATTTTCATCAGTATCAGCAGATGTATCCCAAAGGGGAACATGCCGAAGAGTCATCATATTTGCAAGCCTACTGTACTTATCTTCAATCGCCACGGCCCCAGCTTGATCAGTCAGACACCTACAAAGCCTTGCAGGAGCTTCAGTTGTTTATCGACCGTTATCCCAACAGTCCTAAAGTGGCCAACGCCACCCGGCTTATGGATAATTTGCATAAAAAACTGGAAATCAAAGACTTCAATATAGCTTATCTCTATTACCGTATGAGAAGTTATCAGGCTGCCATTACTTCTTTTCAGAATTTGATTAACGATTATCCGAATACTGATAGCAAAGAACTTTATCTTTACTATATTGCCAAGGCTTATTATGAGTATGCTGAGAAAAGTATTGTGGAAAAACAAAAGGACCGCTATGAAAAAATGGTGGAATCCTATAACAATTTGTTATTTCTTTTCCCAAAAAGTAAATATTTACCGGAGTTAAAACCGCTGAGTGTGAAAGCAAGAGAACATTTAAAATAAACGAAAATGGACTACAAAAAAATTAAAACGGAAACAACCGCTATAACCCGCCATAAAGAAGAATTTTATGAGCAAACCGGAAACATCTACGAAACGGTGGTGGTCTTGTCGAAACGTGCTAACCAGATTGCACAGGATCTAAAACAAGAGTTAGACAAGAAAATTTCCGAGTTTGCTTCTTCTAATGATAACCTTGAAGAAGTTTTTGAAAACAGGGAACAAATTGAGATTGCCAAATATTATGAACGTCTTCCCAAACCTACATTACTGGCAATTCATGAGTTTATGAACAATCAGATTTATATCAGAAATCCGCATAAAGAGTCGGCTACCGATTTTTAATTGGTATCTTTGTTCCGTAAAGAAACACCATGCTCAAAGGAAAAAAAATAATTGTTGGCATTACGGCAGGTATTGCTGCTTATAAAATTCCTTTGTTTATTCGGTTGTTAAAGAAAGAAGGCGCAGAAGTACGGGTAGTTATGACGCCATTTGCCGAAGATTTTGTAACCCCACTGACACTTTCGGTGGTTTCGGAGAATCCGGTGCTTTCCGACTATTTTGTAAAAAAGGATGGAAGCTGGAACAGCCATGTTGACCTCGGCTTATGGGCTGATGCCATGATATTAGCGCCGCTTACGGCCAACTCCATGGCGAAAATGGCAGCAGGCATTGCCGATAATTTGCTGATGACACTCGTACTCTCCGCACGTTGCCCGCTGTTTTTCGCACCTTCCATGGACTTGGATATGTTCGCACATCCTACGGTAACCTTAAACATAAAAAAATTACAATCCTACGGTTATCACTACATCGAACCAGCAGAAGGTGAGCTGGCCAGCAGACTAAAAGGCAAAGGACGGCTGAAAGAGCCGGGAGAGCTGCTGCAAGTGCTCCTTGATTTTTTTTCCACGGAGCAAACTTTCAAAGGAAAAAAAGTGATGGTGAGCGCAGGTCCTACACACGAACCTATTGACCCGGTTCGTTTTATCGGAAACAGCAGCTCGGGGAAAATGGGACTAACTATCGCCAGGGCTTTTGCCGAAAAAGGAGCAGAAGTAGAATTGATTATGGGCCCTGCCAGGCCGGATACCGGTTTTCCGGGTATCCACACACAAAGGGTAAACACCGCTGCCGAAATGAATGATGCGTGCCAAAAGATTTTTCCTCTTGTCGACATTGCTGTAATGGCTGCCGCTGTGGCCGATTTTACACCGGTAAGTCCTGTCAGAGAAAAAATCAAAAAAGACTCCGGACTGGATGTTATCCGCTTGAAACCCACCAACGATATTCTCGCCGGTCTGGGGAAAACGAAAAAGAAAAAGCAACTGCTCATTGGTTTTGCCCTCGAAACGGAGGATGAACTTTCCAATGCACGAAAAAAACTCCAAAAGAAAAACTTAGACATGATCGTTCTGAATTCGCTGAACGACAAAGGAGCAGGTTTTGACACAGATACCAACAAAATTACATTGATTACTCAAACAGGTGAACCTCAATTTTTTCCTTTGAAAACTAAAGAGGCTGTTGCCGAAGATATTCTTTCTGCCATTAAACATTTGATGGGGGGATGACAAATGAAAAAAACAGGTCTGCTTTTTTTTCTTGTTTTCCTGCTTACCTCCGGCCTCTTTGCACAGGAGTTTAATTGCAAAGTGCAAATCAACACCCAACAGGTGCAGGGCTTTGACCGCAGTGTAGTTAGTAATTTAAAAACAGCCATCACCGACTTTATGAACAACCGGAAATGGACTAATTACAACTTTGCGCCTGAAGAACGGATTGAATGCACTCTTCTCTTTAATGTTTCCCAAATCATCTCTTCCGACGAGTTTAAAGGGACTTTTAATATTGTACTGCAACGCCCTGTGTATAAGACTGATTATCGTTCACCGCTACTGAATATGATTGATAAAAATATCCGATTTAAATATCAGCCTTCACAGGCCATGAACTTTTCTGAAAATACTTTCTCCAATAACCTTACTTCGCTGCTGGCTTTTTATTCCTACATGATGCTGGGGATTGACTTTGATTCTTTTGCCCCGAACGGCGGTACTATTTTTTATGAAAAGGCCATGACCGTGGTACAGACTGCACAAAATTCGGGATACACCGGATGGCAATCGTACGAAAGTGAAAAAAACCGGTATCATTTTGTGGAACAGTTTTTAAACAAAGCTTATGAGCCGTTGCGTACTTTTTTGTATCAATACCACCGTAAAGGACTGGATGTTATGGCGGATAACGTGATTGAAGGAAGAAAAGCAATTCTGAATTCGCTGTTACTGCTGAAAAAAGTCTATAACACACGACCCGGATTATACGATCTGCAACTAATACTTGATGCCAAACGAGGCGAAATTATCAATATCTTTTCCGAAGCTACTCCGGCTGAAAAAAATGCCATGATTCGTATTATGAGCGAAGTGGATGCCCCCAACGGAAACCGTTACCGGAAAGTGCTGCGGCAACGATAAAAGAAACTTCCTGTTTAAAATTTCAGATTTACCCCTACCATAAAATTAAATTTCGCCTGCGGGAAATAGCCGTTCATTTCCGATTCAACACCATTATACACGTAACGGTAAACCCAGGCATTGGTTTCATACGCAGCCGCAAAAATGTTGTTCAGGCTCAGCATAAATCCCAGCGATTTTATTCCGTGCAAATGAATACTGTAATCGAATCTCAGGTTGTTCACCCAATAAGGATTCAGGCTGCGTTCTTTACCGGAAGTGTTATCGATGTACTGTCGCCCTACGAATTTCGATATCCAGGCAATTTGCAGATTCTTCAAAGGCGTTAGCGTCAGGTTGCTTCCGGCAATCACGCCGGGAGAAAAGGAGATATTGGTAGTTCCGAGATATTTCGAGTATTGGTATGGTTCGGTAGCCGGGTTATCCCAGTAGTTCCAGTTATCAATATATTCGGTGAAGTTTTTGATTTTGTTTTGACTCAGGCTTACATTCGCATTCCACACTAACTTTTTTGCAATTTGCCAGGCTGATGAAATTTCTATACCTGCACGGTAGCTTTTCGGCACATTAGTCATAATCGGAGCACCCACATTGTTGATTTTTCCGGTCAGTACAAACTGGTCTTTGTAATCCATAAAGTAAAGGTTGGCATTGACCGAAAGCTTTGTCCTGATGATTTTGTATCCCAGCTCATAATCCATAAGTCGTTCGCTTCGGATATTTTGATTGGGGTCGGCATCGCGATAAATCGAGCGGCTGGGTTCGCGATGAGAGACGCCAAAGGAAAAATAGAAATTATTCCGCGGACTTATGGCATAAGAGATACCGGCTTTGGGATTAAAGAAGTTAAAATTATGCTTCTGCGTCAAATCGCGCAGGTCATCATGTGTTCCTTTTATCTGATAATTAATGCCGCGATATTGCAGGTCGGCCATAAGGCTAAGATGCTCATTGATACGGTAATCCCATTTTGCAAAAATGTTGTATTCTGTTTTTAATCCCGTGTTGAAGTACCAGTTGCGGTTGTAATCGCCAAGACGGGCAACCTGCGCCCAGACAATCTTTCCGTAATGATCGCCGTCGTAATGATTCCATCCGCTACCGAAAGAAATAGTACTCCGGAGGGTTTTGTAGTTACCCATCAGGTTGAATCCGTAAAAGTAGTTGTTTAACCATTTCTGACGTATCAAATTGGTGGTCGATACGGATGTATTTCCGATGATGGTATCGTTCATGCCGTATTTGGAAAATCTCTGGTCGTTTTTATAGGAATTGTAATAGCCGAAACCGCGTGTCAGGAAAAGGGCCGTAGCCATATTCAGCTTTTTGTTGAACTGGTGAGCATAGTGCATCTGGTAGTAATTTTGGGTGTAATTGTCCGTTTGATTTTTATAATATCCCAAAAGTTTTCCCTGATCATTGTATATAGCGCCGGCAGGATTGTAAGTCCGGTTGGTAGCAAGGCTGTCTTTGGGAACGCCGTACCAGGCCTGATACGTTTTCTCATGTCCCAGCATAACAATAGCTTTAAACACATTTTTTTTGCCATAATAACCTGTAGAGAAGTATCCGGAACGCAGGTTGGAAGAGGCCCGGTCAATATAACCATCGGAAGTGATATGCGAGAAACGTCCGTAGATAATCCAGTGCTTGTTAAGGAGTCCCGAGCCAAAATGCAATGTGTTTTTAAAGGTGTTAAACGAACCGGCAGCACTACTGATTTCTGCTGAAGCCTTGGGATTAAACCGGTCGGTTTTGATGTTGATGCTGGCTCCGAAAGCGGCAGAACCGTTACTTGATGTTCCTACGCCTCGCTGTATCTGAATATTGTCCACCGAAGAAGCGAGGTCGGGGAGATCAACAAACCAGACCCCCTGCGATTCGGCATCATTCACCGGCACGCCATTGAGTGTAACGTTAATGCCGGCGAGGTCAACTCCGCGAATACGCATACCTGTATAACCGACACCGGCGCCGGCATCGGAAGTTACAACAATCGATGGCGTCATTCGGAGCAGATAAGGTAAATCTTGCCCCATGTTATTTTTGTTCAACGTTTTGCCGCTAATATTTTCGTGGGTTGTTGGTGAAGAACCACTCACACGGGTAGCCGAGATAATTACTTCATCACTGAGGTAACTTGTGGGTTTTAACCGAATGTTGATATGTTTGCTTTTAACCAGAGCAACCTGTACCACCTGGCTCTTAAAGCCCACAAAACTAATTTTTAGCGTATAAGTTCCTTGTTTCAGACTTTTAAACGAAAAATCGCCGTTGTTGTCGGTGGTTGTTGCCATAAACGACTTTCCCAAAATGATATTGGCTCCGGTGAGCGGTTGGTGGTTATCCTGGCTAATAACAGTTCCGGTCAGGCTGATTTGCGCCCTTAAAAACCACGGCATCAGTAAAATAACAAATAATAAAAGGATGTTTTTACGCATGACTCAATTGTTTCAAATTTATTTAAAATCAACAGAGGATGACCTTGCATTGGGTTGTTTCTCTTTTTCCTACGACGGCATTATCCGCATCAGGTTCAGAGGGTTTGATCTCAGCCCGTGTATTGAGGCACCCCTATTTGTTTGAACTGCAAAAGTAAGTATTTCTCAGTGAATACTGTATCGTAAGTAAAAAATTTTTCTTTTGCGTTATCAGTCTGGCGACTTTGCGATACCCTCAGTATTCCATTGCGAAAGAAATTCCACCGGCAATTACTTCACACCAAATTTCTTCAGAACCGCCTTATTTATCTGCTTTGCAATAAAAGGTCCTTCATAAATAAATCCAGTGTAAACCTGCACCAGGTCAGCACCGGCAGCCAGCATTTGTAATGCATCCTCCGCTGTAAAAATTCCTCCGACACCGATAATGGGAAACGCTTTTCCGGATTTTTCCGAAAGGTAACGCACTACTTCCAGCGCCCGGTTCTGCAACGGCTTTCCGCTGAGACCACCTTTGCCGATATAACGAACACGTTCTTCCTGACTTTTCAGCTGCTCACGGCTGATAGTGGTATTCACCGCTACCACGCCGGCAATGCCGGTTTCCGATACAAGCTGAATCACTTCATCTAATTGTAAATTATTCAAATCGGGAGACACCTTGAGTAAAACAGGTTTGGAATGCGGTTTTTTGCGGTTCAGGGCTTGTAACCTGTCGAGAATTTCGCGAAGCGCATCCTTATCTTGCAACTCACGCAGATTGCTGATATTCGGACAGCTCACATTCACCACAAAATAATCCACCACATCGAAAAGGCCCTCAAAAAGCCGGACATAATCATCCGACGCCTTTGCATTAGGGGTCAGCGTGTTTTTACCGAGGTTTCCGCCAATAATAACGCCGGATTTCCGCCTCTTTCTCAGCCGGCTTACGGCTGCTTCCAGTCCATCATTGTTAAAACCCATACGATTGATGAGGCCACCATCTGCAGGCAAACGGAAAAGACGAGGCTTTGGGTTCCCTCGCTGGCTTTCCGGCGTAATGGTTCCCACTTCCACAAAACCAAAACTTAGATTTTCCAGCGCACCATAAAGACGGGCATCCTTGTCGAACCCGGCAGCCACACCTACCGGATTTTTAAATTTCAGTCCAAAGACCTCCTGCTCCAGCCGCACATCCTTTACCTTGGTGAAACTCTGTGCGAGCGCAGCCATTCCGGGTATTCGAAAAATAAATTGCAGGGAGCCGCTTACAAAATAATGAACCTTCTCGGGGTCAAAGCGAAACAGCAGCGGCCTGATGAAGGTTTTGTAAAGCATACCTATTCTTTATCGTCAGTAGGTTGCTCTTCCGATCCGGCTTCCATTTTCTCTTCCTCTTTTTTCTCTTCGCTGAAATCGAGCAACTCTTTTTCCAGCAGCATATTATACCACGAAAATATCTTTTTCATGTCAGAGACATAAACACTGTTCTCGTCATAATCGGGAATAGCCTTTTTGAAGAGCTCTTTCAACTGTGCCGGGGATATTTTCTTCGGGTTTTCCACTTTCCGCCCGCCCGTCATTTCATAAATTTTCTTTAGCGCATCGTGCAACGACAAATCCTCACCCATCGTGTAAATACTGATTTCCTGAAGCGAACTGACATGCTCATGGGAAAACGCAGGCCCTTTTTTGCCGTCCGTCAATGATTCAACCACCAGGTTGTTTTTTGCCTCCCCGGCCAGTCTATACAAACCGGATTTCCCGGCAATTGACAAAATCTTGCTTAAATCCATGTTTCAATTTTTTTGTAAAAATAACTTTTTCTCTTTTTCCAAATCTCGTGCCAAAATTAATTAATGTTTTGTTATTTCATGGTTTTTATTTATTGGGCTTGTCTAAGGCAAGAGGCTGTCCATTCATTTCCGGTAGCTATCGGAACGTCCCAAAGCGGTGTAGGCTATAGCGTTTACGGTGGCTTCTGTCGTCGCCCCACTTCTGCAAGCCTCCATTCCGCTTTGGTGCTGCGGACTATCCACTTCTATCCCTGCCACTGAAAATGACGAAGCGAAAGAGCGATGAGGTGAAAAGGCGACTGAATGACTATTGTTTGACAACTGTTTGACTATCGTTTGACAGCGCAGCGTATCACTTAAAACAAAAACTACCCGGAATAATCCCTACACGCAAACTATCCATCAGTACAGCCCGTCCTGAAAAGACATACACCTCTCCCCTGCTCAAAAAATCACGAGCATCCGAAACATAGATATGACCGCTGCCAGGGTCAATACCCAACGCATAAAACAGATGGTTTCCCTGCGGAATCAATGGCATATCAGGAAGTGCCTGAGCCTCAACATTCATGGCATAAACCCCGGCATTGGGAACAGCTTTGCCCGCCCAGTTGTTGTAAAGGAAAAAAAGGCTGTCACCCGCTGCATTCAGGCACAATCCCGAAGGTGAAGCTCCCAAATCAGGAAAACGAAACACAGCTTCCACCTTTCTGCTGACCGGATCAATACGTGTAAGCGCTGCCGTATCCTGCCCATAAGGGCTGCCTTTAAAACCGCCATCCGAAAGTACCCAAAGCTTGTCGTTTTTGTCCAAAACCATACTGTTGGGCTGTTTAACAACAGTAATGGAATCTACCAACTTATCTGTTAAAATATTGATAATTAGTATTTTATTGTCATAAGACCAACTGTTGACAAAGGCATATTTTCCGAGAAAGACCATTTGCTCGGACGAATGCTGGTAGAACTTAGTATTATGGTTATCTATGGAGATACTCCCGGTAATCTGTCGTGTGGCAGGATCAACAATGGTGATGGCTTTGGCATACAAATCGGTTACGTAAGCTTTGTTGCGGTTGATAAAGTAAATATTTCGGGGCGAAGTCAGCCCGGTGATTTTTCCTACATATTTGAATGTGTTGGTGTTGATGATGTAAATTTTCCCCGAATTGTTTACCACCACATAGCCCAACGAATCCATGATGCTCATGGAAGTAGCCACATCGCCCAGCGGCAAAGCATTGGTGTTATAAAAAATGTCGTTTAGCACGTCTCCATTCTGCGGATTGTAATAACTCAATGATGCATTGCCATACATGAAATTACCTTCGTTGATGATAAAAACGGCTCTCCCCTCTTTGTTGACCACCAGCCTGTGAAAATCATACAGGGAATTATCATTCATACATCCCGCCAACAACAACGGAATCAACAGCAAAAACAGATATTTCAGTTTCCTCATTTTCATTGTTTGAATGTCAGCATGAGCAAATAATTTCGTCCTGGCATGGGACGCCCCAAAACCGAGCGATACGTTTCGTTAAACAGATTGTAAACCTTTAATTGCAAACTGAGACTTCCTTTTTTCAAAGGGAACCGTTTCCCGGCATACAAGTCATTCATAAAGTAGGGGTAAAGCCAGTCGCGCAGGTACAAATCATTGGAAGATGTGGTAAAACGTTCTGAATAGCTGGTATTTACCCAAGTCATGTAAAAGTCTTTCCAACGCACTTCTCCCATAAAATTTCCCGAATGAACCGGAACATACGGAATTTGTTTCCCCACCGACGCTTCGCCCCATTTGTCAGCGTTGCCCTCGTTGGTGCTTTTGGTGAAGGCATAACCGGCTTTCAGAAAAAAACGAAACCTGTGAACTGAAAAATTCAGGTTTGCTTTCAGCTCAAATCCCCTCGCCACCACATGCCGGATATTTTCGGGCGACCAGTAACCCAGCGGACTCGGCGTCCAGATAATCCAGTTGGTGATGTCGTTGTAAAAAATGTTCAGCCCGGTTTCAAACACGACCTTCCTTCCTTTCGTCTTTAACCGGATACCCATCTCCGAAGAAAGACCTTCCTCCGGTTTTAATTCGGGATTACCCCCCGGCTTCCAATACAAATCATTCAAAGCAGGATAATTAAAGTTGCGGCTGATGTTGCCGTGCAGCAACAATCCCGTTTCCTTTTCCAGCAACCAGCTGAATCCAAAATAGGGAATAACGGGCAACGAAGCGTTGTTTATCCACTCTTTTCGTATCATAACCATCGTGGAAAAACGGCTGCCAATGTATTGCTGCCACGAGGCAAACAGAGCATGCCGCCGTCTGAGCCGGTCGTAACCGGTGTTGCTGATGCTGTCGTATGTATTGACATGCTCAAAATTGAACCGGTAAGCCACATTCAACAACGTTTTTTCTCCCCATTTGTATCTGTATTCCAGTTTGTTGTAGCTACCCAATGTTTTGGAATGCGAATAAACCGCATTGTAATAGCCTCTGCCGCTAATCTGATTTTGCACCCAATATTTCATGTCTTCGGCCTGCAAACCCATGTTCAGGCTCAGTCGGCCATGCTTTCCAAACCGCGATAGTTGCAATGTTGCCCTGTGGGTCTGTTGATTTTGCTGGCTAATGTTGGCATGGTCATCGCCTTCGTAAGTATTGAGCCGTGGCAGCGCTCGTTTTGAGTTCTGAAACCAGTAGTTGAGTTGCAGCAAATATTTTTTCCGGAAACGGAAAGCGAATTCCTGCAAAAGGCCATCTAACAGATAATTGGCGTGCACGTTTCTCTGCAAAGGATAAACGTATTTTCCGGTTTTCGGATCAATATCCGCTACATTTTTATTATAAAACGGAAAATCATTTTTCGAGCGGTTGTAATAGAGCCTTGTAGACGTCTGAAAATGATTGTTCCCGGCATTGATTCTGAGGAAATTGTTAAACGTCCGGTAACTTCCGAAAGCGGCCAGTCCGTTGACTTGCAGCTTTTGTGTCCAGTCGGGACGACTTTTAAGGTCAATACTTCCTCCCAGGCCACCGCTGCCATCCACCACCGAACTGGCGCCCGGATGCAGTACAATTCTATCTATCAAAAAGACGGGAATTTGTGAAAAATCAACCTGCCCGAGCATGGGCGACTGAATGTTCATCCCGTTCCAGTAAACCTGCGTGTGTGAAGCATCGGTGCCGCGAAATGAGGCCGTAGCGAGAGCTCCCCGGCCTTCACTTTTGATAAAAATGGACGTATGTGCCGCCAGCAAATCCGACAAAGATGATTCCGCCTCACGCATCATTACCAGCGTATCCACTGTATGGCTCTCCAAACCGGCGTCCGATACATTAATTTTAGCGTGAACCTCCACCTCGGGAATCAAAACGGTATCGGGAAGCATTTGTGCCTTCAGACTAACAGTTAAAAGCAAACCGAAGAAAAGGGCAAATACTTTCATTCCCGGAGTTTTAATGACTGACAATTAATTTTTTTACAATAATCTTATTTCCCGATTGAATTTTAAAAACATATATTCCATTTGGCCAACCGGATGTGTTTAAATAAAAGACTTTCTTCGCACCAATTTCACGTGTCACTGTTTTCCCGCCAAGGGAATAAACAGCAAACCGGAAAGCTTCGGAACTAATATTCTTATTCTCAATAACAACCTGTTCATCAGCAGGGTTTGGATAAATCATAAATCCGTATTTATTATTTTGCCACAATGTTACTCCTGTCGGCTGACTTTTTTCATGAATCACGCCCACGGCATTCAAATCAAAACCTCCTGTCCAGTAAGGCGTGGGCCAGGGATCATTAATAATGTTTCCCCTGCTGTCGTAACGGGCATACGCAGAATCAATATCGCCTACCACATCCACAATGCGCACATAGTTAATGCTGTCGATGTCAATACCCGTGCTATCGGCGATATCTTCTAAATCGAAAGGAGTTCCGTAATTTATTACATATTTCCCGGCGAGGTTATGGATTTTCTCCGGATTGAGTTGCCCGAAGCCATCAATCTGCAAGGTGTCCTGCGTCAACGAGACAGAAGGAAACCGGACAAAGCGCTTTCCATCGGTGCTTACCTCTACAAAAGCCAGTTCAAGATAGTATTCAAAAGGAGCGACTTGTGCCTGAAAACCATTTTCAAAAACGGCAAAATCAGGACCTGGACCATTGGTTATGGGGTGTGCAAATGTAAGTACGGCGGCTCCGCCATCTCCGAGGCTAACCACATCCGTTGCACTACCCGGTTTCCCAACAGCATTCTCAGCCGTTCCGAAAAAGGCACGGTTTGACGTACTGTCGCCTTGTGTGTATGTTTCCGTGGTGTCTTCGATATTGATGAAACCGCGAGTAACTTTACAGGAAACAGCCCAGCCCGTAAAGGCAGTACTATCCTTGTAGATGGCCGTAGTTCCCGCTTGTCCCGCTGCCGGAGCAAATTGTGCCACTACTGCGGCAGGCAGAACAAACAAGAAAAACATCAACAGTTTACGGCACTTCATGGTTTACTTTTTTATCAGCTTTTTGGTCTCCACAGCCTGTCCTTTTTGAATACGCATTAGATAAATTCCTTTGGGATAAGCAGATACATTCACTATAATCGTTTTCGTGACAGCATTCGTTTCATACACCTTGCGTCCGGTGATGTCGTAGATAATTATCCGGGCATCTTGCACTCCTTTTATATAAAGTGTGTTGACCGCCGGGTTGGGATACAATTTTACATCGAAAGCGTTTGAACCGGCATGGAAAGAAGGAACACCGTTGGTAATGTCGTTCAGATTATCAAGACAGAAATAAGCCGGCGTGTTCATGCCGTAAGCGCCCACATCGCTCGAATGCAGCTCGAAAGTAAGACTGTCTACAGCGCCGAGACCTTGCAAATCAACCCAGGCCCAGCTCTTCAAAATGTAGTCGTCGGCAGGATTATTCGAACGGAAATCAGCAAGATAGAAATTCACCGAATCGCTGTAAACACCTTTTTCATAACCTTTTATGGTCAACAGAAACCAATCGGGATCAGTCCCGTCAACACCACCGAATTTTTTGGCGTAAGCATCACCGTTTTCCATGGAAAGGGCAGCATAAGTAGAGTTGGTTACAAACACGCCTTTTAACACGGTACCGGCCAGTGTACTGTCTAATTTAACGCTGACCGGTGTTCCGGCATAAGCTATGCCATAATTGTTTGATCCGTTCACTCCGCCGGCGGTAATGGCACTGTACTGGTTAGTATAGCCGGCAGTTGTGTCGTTTTTCATATTCGAATAAGCAAAACCCGACCAGCTTCCCCACGATTGGTTGTAACTATTATAGAAAAATGCATGGCCGCTGGTAAAACCGCCGGCCAGATCGGAACCGTTCCAGTAAGCATTTTTCGGATCCAGGCTCAGATCATCGAAAGTGGAAATGGACGTATGGGAATAGACAGTATCATTGAAATTATCCATGCAAAAGTAAGCCGGAGTGTTCATACCATAAGCACCGGTATCGCTGGAATGCAACACAAAAGTTACACTGTCCACGGCACCCAGCGGCTGCAGATTAACCCATTTCCAGGACTTAACAATGTAATCGCTGTCGGCATCATGAAAACGATAGTCGGCAAGATAAAAGTTGACTGAATCGGTAAAAGTTCCTTTTTTATATCCTTTCACTGTCAGCAGAAACCAATCGGGATCAGTACCATCGGCGCCGCCGAATTTTTTGGCAAAAGCATCGCCATTTTCCATGGAAAGGGCAGCATAAGTGGAATTGGTAACATACATTCCTTTCAACACCGAGCCGGCCAGCAAGCCTTTCAGTTTCAAACCGGCAGGCGAATAAGCATTTACCACAGCATATTTGGAAGAATTAAATACTCCGGCCGCAGTAACAGCAGCATACTGATTGGTATACCCGGCTGTCGTATCGTTTTTCACATTGGAATAAGCAAAGCCCGACCAGCTTTTCCATGACAGATTATAGTTGTTGTAGAAATAAACACTACCACTTTGAAAACCGCCCGAAGTATCGGAACCGTTCCAGTAAGCGTTGGTCGAATCAAGTTTCAAATCATCAAAAGTTGAGATTTGAGCCTGCAAAAAGACAGGCAGCAACAGTCCAGCAGTGAGTAGGATTGTTAAAAAGTAATTTTTTTTCATTTGAAAATAATTTAGTTAAACATTACAAAAATTAATACATCGATATTGCAACGAAACGAAAACGCTGTTTCATTACAAACCCTGCAATTTTCGTAAGCCAACCGGAAATAAAAAGGGGAAGAAATGGTAGTTCCTCCTGCTTTTCCACCGAAAGCTTCGAAAAAACGACAAAGGCAGGTCTTCCGGCTTGTCGCATTAATGGCGGCCTTCCCACCTCGCCTGAGACGAGACAGTGGCACTAAGGTGGCCAAAAACTTCTACTACGACTTACGGCTGCGGGGACAGCTCCTGATTTTCACAGGATTCCCTTAACCATTATCAATGTACAAAGGTAGAATTATTTTTTGATTTGGAAAAATGTGAAATTTTCAGAGATATGAAAGCATCTATTATTTTCATTGATTCAAAAAGCAAAAAACATGGTCACATTTTTTGCCAAATGGAAAAAAATATGGCCGTATTTTTGTCTTTTACGAAAAATTTGTTTACTTTTGACAAAAAATAGCAAGATGATTATTCGGGAGATTTATAACAATAAAATAAAACAAGCTTTTGATTTGATGCCTGTGGTGGTACTTATCGGTGCACGGCAGGTGGGCAAAACAACTATTATGAACGGTTATCATTATGATAAACAAACGCTTTTCCTGAATGGGCAAAATCCGGAAATTATTGATCTGTTTTCAAGTTATTCTGTCATTGAGAACTATTTAAAAATCAATTTAAATTCCCAATTAGAAGGCTATTTACAGATTGATGAGTTCCAGTATATTCCGAATGTCTCTACAACCTTAAAGCTTCTCACCGATAACAACAAAAACTTAAAAGTTATTACCACAGGAAGTTCCAGCCTTGATATTATACAACATGTAAAAGAATCGTTGGCCGGCAGGGTGAGAATGATTCATGTTTATTCTCTTTCATTTCCCGAATACATTAAATTTCACGATGGTGATTTGTATGAAATCTACAACAGGTACGATATTTCATCCAAAGATGAAGTTATTGACAGAAAGATTAAACTTCTGGAATTGAATTATCTGATTTACGGCGGATTACCTCGCGTTGCATTGGCAAAAAACAATGCTGCAAAAATCGAATTATTAAACGACATATATCAGACTTATCTATTGCGTGATGTCAGAGCATACGTAAAGAATAAAGACAGCGTGGGTTTCAATAAAATGTTGCGATTGCTCTCTGCACAAATAGGAAATTTACCAAATGTCAACACGATGTCAAGGGCGACAGGATTAAGTTATAAAAAAACACAGGAATACCTTTATTTACTGGAACAAATGTTCATTCTCAAACAGGTTGAGCCATATTTTTCAAACAGGAAAAATACGATAACCAAGATGAAGAAAATATATTTTTATGACATTGGTATGCGCAATATGATTTACAATAGTTTCAATGATATACTCATCAGGACGGACAACGGGGCGATTTTTGAGAATTATGTATTTCTTGAACTCATTAAAAATGCCCCTTCGTTTTCCGTGTTGAATTATTACAGAACAAGGAATGGTGCTGAAGTAGATTTTGTTTTGGATACCATGACTGAGAAAAAATCTTTTGAAGTAAAGTTTAAAGATCTCGATAAACCCGGCAGGTTCAAAAGCCTGGAATCTTTTAATAGCACCGAAAACATCAAAGATTCTTACCTTATTAATCTGAATTTAAATCTTTTATATAACGGCATTCATTTTCTTCCATCCTGTTTGATTTCAAAAGTTTTCTGATCAGGCAGCTAATTTTTGTCGTTCTCTACGTCTTTTTCCGGAATCTTTTTCCATCGTCCCGCATTTTTCAAACTCTCGTTCAGTATCCATTCAATCTGCCCGTTGATACTGCGAAAATCATCGGCAGCCCATTTTTCAATGGCCTCCATCATTTCAGGCCGGAGCCGGAGTACAAATGGCTTTTTCTTAGTCATCGAGCTGTTCATTTTCATCCATCAATCTTTTCATGGCACGTTTCATGGCCTCCGGCCGTTGTGTGCCAAGGAGCAGTTTCTTCCCTTCGGCCAAATAAAGCTGAAGGCCAATATTTCCCGCGATGTTATAGGCAATACTTTTATCCATATAAAAATATTTTGAATGATAGCCCCATCCGCCATATTCAAATAGCGGACGATATTTTCTAACATCGTAGCTTACAATTTGTTCTTTCGGAATGAGCTTTTCGCGGCGAATAAAAATCGGAAATCTGTAATGAATGCCTTCCTTGTCAATATAAACCATTAGTTTTATGTAGTGCAGGATAACCCATATAACAATCATTAGCGCCACCACTAAGACGAAAGTCAGCATCAAAACAGTATTCGACATTGGGTTATCACCCCACGGTTTCCCAAGAACCAGTTGCTGAATAAGCCCGTAACCCAGTGTTCCCACGCTCAGCAAAAAAATTACTGGGAATATCCACTTTTTGGGGCTGTCGGAAAGCCGTTGTTCTTCGCTAAAAAAGATTTTATACTGTTTTCTCTTTTCCATATATCAGGTTTTTTAGTGATATAGGGTTCCCGTGTTCACCACCGGTGCAATATCTTTGTCGGAAGTGAGTACCACCATCAAATTGCTGACCATAGCTGCTTTTTTCTCTTCATCAAGTTCGATGATGTGCTTCTTCGAAAGCTCATGTAAGGCTAAATCAACCATTCCCACAGCGCCTTCCACGATTTTTGTACGGGCAGCCACGATAGCTGAAGCCTGTTGCCGTTTCAGCATGGCGCCGGCAATTTCTTTGGCATAAGCGAGATAGTTAATCCGTGCTTCCACCACTTCAATTCCGGCAATAGAGAGCCGCTCGGTAATCTCTTTTTCTAACATTACGTTTACCTCATCGCTACTGCTACGAAGGGTCAGGTGTGCATTCTCATCCTCCAGATTATCATAAGGGTAGCGCCCGGCCAACCTACGAATAGCCGCTTCATTTTGAATATCCACAAACATGGAGTAGTCATCCACATCAAAAGCAGCTTTGTAAGTATCTTTCACTTTCCAAACCGTCACCACACCAATCATAATCGGATTCCCGAGCTTGTCGTTAACTTTAATCGGCTCGCTGTCAAGATTCCGGGCACGCAACGAAATCTTGCTGCGCACAAAAAACGGATTGACCCATCCAAAGCCATTTTCTTTTACAGACCCTTTGTAAGCGCCAAATAAAGTCAACACTCTCGACTCGTTTGGATTGACTACTACCAGTCCTGGAATAGCCACAACACCGAGGATAATAAAAACAATGGTCCAAACCATTTGATAATAGATGATGGCCAGTACAGGCAGGCAAATGAGCAGCAAAATAATTACCACGGCATAATAGCCGACTACAGGTTGAAATATTTTTTCTTGTTTCATAGTTGATATTTTTATGATATTAGATTAATATTGCAATAATACAACTTTTTGAATGGTTTGTCAAGTCCTTTTTTATTCTTTCCCATTATCACCCATCCTGTCTTATCTTTCTGACAACAGCATAGCCTCTTTACCTTTCGACCTTTCGGGAGCAAGCCCACCCTAAAGGTTAAAACAGGCTTTTATAAAACAGCGCAATGATTATCTTTGTGCGGAAAAACAGGAACATGCCATGGCAAAATACGTAGAGACCCCTTTAATGAAGCAATATAACAACATCAAGGCAAAATACCCGGATGCTTTGTTGTTGTTTCGCGTGGGTGATTTTTACGAAACTTTCGGCGAAGATGCTATCAAAGCCTCAGGGATATTGGGGATTGTGCTGACCAAAAGACGCAATGGTTCCGCTTCGTTTGTAGAGCTGGCCGGGTTTCCGCACCATTCAATCGACACCTATTTGCCTAAACTGGTCAGAGCAGGTTACCGCGTGGCTATTTGCGACCAGTTAGAAGATCCGAAACTTACTAAAAAAATTGTAAAACGTGGTGTTACCGAGTTGGTTACGCCGGGGGTATCGCTCAACGACAATGTGCTGGAACAGAAAGAGAACAATTTCCTTGCTGCCGTTCATCTTACCACCGGCATTTCCGGTATTTCACTTTTGGACATTTCTACAGGCGAGTTTTTTATTGCCAGGGGCAACAGAGAGTACATCGACAAACTGTTGCAGGGATTTGCCCCGAGTGAAGTGATTGTCCAACGACAGAACCGGGTAAGATTTCTCGAAGAATTTGGGGATCGTTTTTATCTCACATTTTTCGATGACTGGGTTTTTCGTGAAGATTTTGGTCGTGAAATCCTGCTGCGTCATTTTAAGACAGCCTCTTTAAAAGGGTTCGGAGTGGAAGAACTGACGGAAGGAATTATTGCCGCCGGAGCTGCCATTCATTATCTGTACGAAACCCACCACGACAAGCTGGACCATATTTCAAAAATCAGCCGTATTGACGAAGGGAAATATGTCTGGCTCGACAGGT
>CAZRAW010000035.1:0-20319 GCA_964598065.1 uncultured Lentimicrobiaceae bacterium | reverse complement strand
GTTGCGGGCGGTATCGTCCCGGTATTTTTCAGAAAGTTCCCTGATTTTTTTGAATGTATCTTCCATAGCCTTAAATTTTTTGGATGGCAAATTTATGAAGTTATTTGGATTAACGGTTTTCCTGATTTTTGATCGGAGCCTCACGGGTACTGATTCCCGAATATTCTTACTTTTGCAATCTTATTAAAAATTCTTTATCAGAAAAAAGATTTTATCTTAAATGCCCCATACTTTAAAAATAACGCAGGTATTTTTTCTGGCCATGATTAAGTACTTCTATGCTCCGCTTTACGGCGTAGCTATCGGAATGGGTTTCTGGGAGAATTTTTTCGCACTGATTGCCGGCGGGACACTGGCTTTTACCATTTACTATTATTTTGCGGAGCTTGTTATTGTTTATTCACGGTATCTTAACCCTTATGTTGTAAAAATATTTCCTGTACGTTGGCAGCAGGCAGCAAAAAAGCGCAAAGTACGGCGCAGGGAAAAAAGAAAAAACCGGAAAAAATTTACCTGGATAAATAAATTTATGGTCAAATTACGCCGGGGTTACGGTATGTGGGGCATTATCCTGCTTACTCCGGTTTTATTGTCCCTTCCCATTGGCGCTTTTTTACTCCGAAAATACTATCGGGAAAACAAATTCTCTTTTCCATTAATGATAAGTTCTATCATAGCAGAAGGCTTTATCCTTTGTGTCATTTACTGGAGCGCTACTCATTTATGATTTTCCCGGTCATCTAACGAACGTTGATAATAACCCCTGTTTTGACTCTTTTGTCCTTAATGAATTATCAGTGTAAACGCAAAAGAGAAACCGGTAAAACACCCCACATTTTTTCCCATCAAATCGATGGGCGTATAAAATACGATAATAAATGATTTTCCGGTTTCTATGGTTACCCCGGGATGAAAACTTAAAAGATAAGCATCCTGATTCCCTGTTTTAAAATGATTGTATTGAAAGCTAAAACCTCCAACCAATTGTAAAGTTTGATGAAAAACATAATATCCCAAATCGCTATCCAAAAAATAATCGTCCGAGAGAGAGCCCTCATAGCAGAAAGAATTTTGATACTGCACTGACACATCAAGCGATAAACGGGGCGTAAAGTTGTTGGTTAAAGCAACTCCTGTGGCAATTCCGATAGATTTTCCAAAAAACCCTGTTTTCCTGATACTGAAGTTTGATTTGTTGGAAAAATTAATACCCAATAACGCAACACCCAAAAACTTCCTGTACTGCACAAACCGGTATTTGGCACCAAAGGAGATGGAGCTCAGATCTGCTGTTACAAAAGTCCCTATTTCAAGATTTTTATTCACACCATACGTAAACCGGAAGAACATATCTTTTAAAATAACCGCACTGTCAGGATCTGACGAAACAGGATAAATTTTTCCATCATTGTCAAAGGCATCCTTTCCGTACAAATAAATAAAAGAGGGCTCGGCTTCGAGAGTCTTCGCAGAGACCAATTTTGCATCAATGGCTGTAAGTTTGGAAGCCGAAACACCGGATACCTGGGCAAAAACAGTCCCTCCCATCAAACCAAAAAGAACAAATAAAAAGAAACCGATTCGAAATCCGGTAACGCCTGGATAAAGAAATTTCATGTCTGTTATATTTTTTACGGAACAAAAATAAAACAGAGAAAAATGATAGAAAATACCTTTTACACGGTATTTTCTATGTTTTGAATGTAATAAGAAAAATTTTCCACAACTTACTTTCGAAATTTCAGGATAACTGTCGTACGATATACTGATGGTACCATCACATAACGCGGGAGATAACGACTTTACAAAGTAAGCGTCTTATTGTTGAACTTCAGGGAAAGAGTTTCATTTCTCATGCACTTTTATACTTTTCCTAATCACCGTAACTATGCCGTTTTTTGCATTTCATAAATCTCATCAATGAGATGCTGGTATTTGTGAATAACGGTTCTTCTTTTAAGTTTTAGCGTGGGCGAAAGTTCTCCGGTTTCGGGGCTCCAGCTGTCGCAAACCAGTCTGAACACTTTGATTTGTTCTGTGTGTCCCAGCTTTTGATTGTACTTATCCACCTCTTCCTGATAGCGGTCAACAACTTTTTTCTTCCTGACCAAATCTTTGTTATCACGATAAGTAACATGGTGTAAATGGCACCAGGCATGCAGATAATCGAAATCGGGAACGATGAGGGCGGCTGTAAATTTGCGGTTTTCACCAATCACCATTAGCATTTCGATAAACATAGATTCTTTCATGACATTTTCGACCAGCTGAGGCGCAACATATTTCCCGCCCGAGAGTTTAAAAATTTCCTTTTTACGATCTGTAATACGCAAAAAGCGGTCTTTATCCAGTTCGCCGATATCGCCCGTATGAAACCAACCATCCGGCTCCAGCACTTCGCGCGTTTTTTCAGGGTCTTTATAATAACCCATCATCACATTATCGCCACGTACCAGAATTTCACCATCGCCGGCAATTTTTACCTCAATTTCGTCAGGCACAACCCCTACCCATCCGAAGCGGACATAAGGATAATAGGATTTATTACCGG
Source organism: uncultured Lentimicrobiaceae bacterium (assembly GCA_964598065.1). Classification (GTDB taxonomy): domain Bacteria; phylum Bacteroidota; class Bacteroidia; order Bacteroidales; family F082; genus Sulfidibacterium. Next base: position 17,768 of record CAZRAW010000035.1, on the reverse strand, counting down.
ACACCACAGGAGAGGTCTCCGTGAGACCGTATCCTTCCTGAACCAGAATGTCTGCAGCCCAGAAAATCCGTGACAGCCGGGGTTGAAGCGCCGCTCCTCCGGAGATAACGCCTTTCAGCGAACCACCCAATGCTTCGCGCCATTTGCTAAGTACCAGTTTTCGGGCTAAGGCAAGCTTAAAGTTGTAGGCAACGGTTCTGCTGGCAGGATTGGGATCAAAACTGTCGCCAATTTTAACCGCCCAGAAAAAAATTGACTTTTTAATTCCTGTAAGTTCCCTTCCTTTCAGGATAATTTTATCATAAATCTTTTCAAAAACACGGGGAACAGTAATAAAAGTATTGGCTTTTATCTCGTTCATGTTTTCCACAATGGTTTCAATACTTTCGGCATAATAAACAGACATACCGATAGACTGCCAGACGAGGCATCCGGTACGTTCCAGAATATGACACAGGGGAAGAAAACTCAATGCACGGTCTCCTGGCTTCAGCCCTGAAACAATGTCCTGCGACATAAGGACGTTGCTTACCACATTTTTATGACTCAGCATCACCCCTTTGGAAAGCCCTGTAGTTCCCGAAGTGTAAATAAGCGTTAGCAAATCCTCCGGCTTTATCTCGTTACGCCTTTTTTCAAGTAACGGCCTTAATGTTGACTCTTTTCCTGCTCCCTGACCTTGAATAGCAAGCCAGTGGGTGGCTCCTTTCACTTCATCAAATGTATAAATGGCTTCTAATTTCTCAATTTCATCCACAAAATGATGCAGCCTTTCAAAAAGAGCTTTATCCGAAACAATCAGCATGCGAGAATCGGAATGCGTCAGGACATGCCGGTATTCCGTATCGCTAATGGTGGGATAGATACTCACATGGACACATCCGATCTGCGACATGCCGAAATCCATAAAGTTCCACTCCGGCCTGTTGTTGCTGACCGTGGCGATTTTATCCCCTTTTTCAAAACCCATAGCGAGCAGTCCCATACTAACTTTATCCACATTTTTACGGTAGTCAGCCGTACTGAAAGTCTCCCATTTGCCGTGGCGTTTTACAGCGAGTGCAACATCCATGGGGAATTTCTCTTCTGCCTGTGTCAACAGGTCAAATGTTCGTTTAATTTCTGTCATTTCTTTTCTCCGTTTCTTAGCAAAAATAAACCTGCGATCCCATTGTTATTCAAAGGTATAATATCCGACTAAGATAAGCAATTTTCGGAAGATTTTTAAACGGCTTATAATAAATATTTCAAAGTGCCGTTTGGATTCAAAAATTAAATGTATGAAAAAGCTTGTTATTCTGTTTCTATTATTGAGTTTGAGCTCCTATTCCTTTTCTCAGAATGGAGAAGCTCCGTTAAGAAAAGGGTCAAAACAAATTAATTTCGGGTTGGGATTAGACAGCTCGGGGTTACCACTTTACGGACAGATGGATTTTGCTGTAAGTAACGACATTACAGTGAGTCCCATGGTCGGTATTACTATTGGTGGAGAGGACAGTTTTATGAGCTTTGCGGGTTATGGTAATTACCATTTCAACCGTTTATTGAATATTCCGCAGAATTGGGATTTTTATGCCGGAGTCAATTTAGGTTTTCGCCTCTATTTAAGCGATAACACGGGAACCTCGCCATTGATTTTCGGGATGCAGACGGGCGGACGTTATTATTGGAACGACCATTGGGGTGTTCAGTTAGAGATGGGATGGAGTGTTTCGCGCTACGGCGGAAGATTCGGGCTAAGTTATAAACTATGACACAGACTATTCGTTGGCCACTGCGAGATCGATTTCATCTTCACCGGAGGCGATAATGCTGGCAATGGTCGTATCGCCGGTAACGTTTACCGCTGTTCGCAGCATGTCAAGCGGCCGATCAACGGCAAAAATCAATGCAATGCCTTCGGTGGGAATACCCACTGCCGTCAGAACAATCACCAGCATAACAATGCCGGCACCGGGGACGGCTGCCGAGCCTATGGAAGCCAGTGTGGCTGTAACAATTATGGTCAGTTGTTGCGCCAACCCAAGATGCATGCCGTAAACCTGCGCCAGGAAAGCTGCCGCAACGGCCTGATACAAGCTGGTGCCATCCATGTTTATGGTGGCGCCCAAAGGGAGTACAAAACTGGCTGTTTCGTTTGCAATACCCAGTTTGTCTTCGGCAGTTTCCATGGTAAAAGGCAGCGTGGCAGCACTGGAGCTCGTTGAAAAAGCCAAAAGCTGTACCGGATAAATGGCCTTCATAAATTTGGTGTATTTTACTTTGGTAAAGAGTTTTAAAAAAACCGGATAAATAATAAAAATAAGCATTAGCAAACCAATCACTACCGTAAACGCATACAATCCCAACGCAGCAAAAAGAGAAAGCGTATCTTTCGGATGACTCCCCGCCACATCCACCATCAGTGCGGCAATAAGGGCAAACACACCGTAAGGCGCTGCTTTCATAATGATGTCTATAATTTTAAGAACCACATCGTTGAGGCTGTTAATGAGGACTTTAACCGGTTTTACCTTTTCTTCCGGGACAAAAATCATGGCAACACCAAAAAGGATGGAAAAAAATATCACCTGAAGCATTTTGGTATTGTCGGTAAGTGATTTGAAAATATTAGAAGGAACAATATCCACGAGTGGCTGTAACGGAGAGGTGTTTTTTAACGTCACCGCCTCTGTCTTTTTGGCTTCAGTATTTTCGGAAAACTTTTGTTTGAACTCGGCCGCTTTTTCTTCCGGAAACACCTTGCCCGGGTTGGTAATATTTACAATAATCAATCCTACAGTGATGGCAATAACGGTGGTGAGAATGTAAAAACTCAGGGTTTTCAGCCCTATTCTCGACAGTTTTGAAATATCGGTAAGGTTACTTACACCACTGATTAACGAAACAATTATCAAAGGAACGGCAATCAGTTTCAGCAGATTGATAAAAATGGTACCCCAGGGCTTGATATAAAAATCGGTAAACCGAAGCCAGTGCCAGTGTATCGCCAGCATTCCAAAGATAACCCCGAATACCATTCCGAAAAGAATTTGCCAATGGAAGGCAATCTTTCTCCTTTTTTGTCCCATAAAAAAATCTTATTAAAAATTAACCGACTTCGGTGTCGGATGATGCATCAAAAATAATAAATTTGTAACAGTTTTCACTTTAAACAGATACGAACATGCGAAAACCCAGGAAGATTGGTCTCCTGACCGCCGGTGGCGATTGTCCCGGACTGAATGCCATGCATTTTCAGAATTAAGAATAATCAAAGCTGCTGCCATCCAGAAACTCACGCAAAATAGAGGTTGGCGGAATTTCTTTTTCATTGATAAGCACAAGATAAGACAGAAATTTTAACAAGCGTTTTGCTTCGGAATACTCGGGCGCATTGGGCGGAACTTCCTGCAGCAAAGGCTCTGCCAATCGTTTTAAAACACCGAGTTCAAACAATAAAGCGGTATTAAACATCACATCGGCCTCTTCCTGATAAGGGAAAATATTCCGTTCCTCTCCCCTGCGTACACTGGGCCAGCGCTGCAAAGTTTCCAATGCCGAATAACCACGATAACGACTGTCGCGAACCATTCGACGAATCAGCCGGTTATCCGTTGTGGGAATACGGTTATTGGCATCAATGCTCAACGGCGTAAGCGCAGAGACATAAACTTTAAATTTCTTTTCTTCCGGAATTAATTCCGAAATCTCAGGATTCAATCCGTGAATACCTTCAACGACAATGATACTGTTTTCCTGCATACTCAGGGAGGTATCATCATAGAAACGTTTTCCCCTGGAAAAAGAAAATTTAGGCAACTTAATCTCTTTTCCTGCCATCAAATCCAGCATGTTTTCGTTGAAAAGTTTTATGTCTAATGCATGCGGGCTTTCAAAATCGTAGTTCCCGGCCTCATCACGCGGGGTAGATTTACGGTTCACGAAATAGTTATCCATGGAGATAACCACCGGCTTAAAACCTATGACACTCAGTTGGATAGCAAGCCGTTTGGCAAAAGTCGTTTTTCCCGAAGAAGATGGTCCGGAGATGAAGATGACTTTGACTTTTCCTCTTTTCTGAATCATATCGGCAACACTAGCCAGCTTTTTCTCCTGAAGCGCTTCCGAAATTTTAATTATATCCCCGATTTTGCCCGACTGTGTTATCTCATTCAGCCGCCCTACATTGGGCACCCCTATAATTTCGACCCACTCATTAAACTCCTGAAAAATGTCAAACAGCTTGTTCTGAATCACAATATCCTCCAGCTCATCAGGGTTGTTCTTTTTGGGCATAACCAACAACATCCCTTTGTAATATTTCACCAGGTCGAAATGTTTCAGGTAGCCGCTCGAAGGCACGAGATAACCATAAAAATAGTTGACCACATCATCCAGCTTATAAACGGAACTGTAAAACTGCCGCCTGGTGCGCATGAGCGTACACTTATCCTCCAGCCCGAACGCCTCAAAAATTCGTAACGCCTCTTCCGTTCGTATCTCTTCCCTTTCAAAGGGCAAATCCTGTTCGATAATCTCCCGCATTCGGTTTCTCAGCTTCTCAATGACCTTATCATGCATTTCATCTTTAATCAAACCTTCCAGCTCACAGTAAAGGCCTTTGGAAACCGTGTGTTCTATTTTCAGCCTGAAACGGGGGTAAAGGTCAACGACCGCTTTAAATAGCACCATCGACAAAGAACGCACGTACATCCGCTGGCCATCGGGATGACTGTAACCGATAAAGCTGACTGTTTTGGGTTTGTACAGCATGTAATCCATCTCCTTGAGCGTGTTGTTCACCATGGCGCCCAAAATATCTTCCCCGGTATCAATTTTCTGATCTTCAACAATATCAGTCAAAGTTGTCCCGAAAGGATATTTTTTTTCTTTCTTTGTGTTTTCACAATAAACAGTAAATTCTTTGAATTTTTTCATAGCGTACACTTCCTGCCTGTTAAAAAGCAAAAGTATAGAATTTTATTACCGGTATTCTTCACAACCCCGATTTTCACATCTTTGTAACGATGAAATACCGTTTTTCCGGTTTAAACGGCAACGATGAAGCAACGGCACGAACAAACCATGGCCTTAAAAGTTTCTTTTATAAATAGATTCCGCCAACACGTATAGGCGTTCGCTTTGTTCACGACCAATGGAGAGCGCTCCGAGTGATTCCAGCGCTTCATCATAGAACTTCTCCATAATGGCAAAAGTGTCTTTGTGTACGTTTAGCTGCTCGTAAATCGCTTTCATGCCGAGGATTTTCTTCTCTTCATCTTTTTCATCGAAAATACGGAAAATTTCGCGGCGTTGTGCTTCGTCAGCTTTGCTCAGCGACAAACAGAGCAGGTAAGTTTTTTTGCTTTGCAGGATGTCGCCGCCAATGCGTTTGCCAAAAGTCTTCTGGTCGCCGAAAGTGTCGAGATAATCATCTTTAATCTGAAAAGCAAGACCCAGCTTCTCACCAAAATCGTAAATATTTTTCCGGTCTTCCGCAGAAGCATTGCCCAAAATAGCGCCCATGTGCAGGGCTGCCGCAAGCAAAACGGAAGTCTTCAGCCTGATCATGTTTTGATATTCGTCTAACGAAATTTCAGGAATGTTTTCGAAATCAACATCATACTGTTCGCCTTCAATAACTTCGGCAGCCACTTTTTCAAATACGGTAAGCAGCGCAAAATGTTTGTCGCGGGGCGCTTTGTTTAGCAAATGTATGGCATGCAACAACATGGCATCGCCGGTGAGGATGGCTTTGTTGATACCAAAAGCCTTATGTACGGTGGTTTCGTTACGTCGGATATCCGCTTCATCGATAATGTCGTCATGCACCAGTGTGAAATTGTGATATGTCTCAATGGCACAGGCCGTATCAAGAGCTTCCTCAATATTTCCGCCGAAAGCTTCACAGGCTGTCAGCAGCAGCACCGGACGAATACGTTTGGCTTTCATTTTCATAATTTGCAGTGCCGGCTTGTACAGCACCTTCGGAAAACCTTCGTCTCCTTTGGTGAAAAGGTAATCTTCAAAAATGGCTTTTAGCTCGTCAGCCGTATGCTTTTGATGCGTTGTTGTCATTATTTTATATTTAAAATTGCTGAACTATTATTAACGGAAAAGGTTTTAGATATGTTTTGGCTTTTTTGAAATTGTGCGTGAATCCCAGTATCATGCCCCCTCCGCCCGAACCGCAAAGTTTCAGAAAATACTGTCTGTTTTCCAATCCCTGTTTCCACGCAGGGAACAGCTTTTCCGGTATCATTGGATCAAAATATTGTAGTGTGAAAGCCGATAATTTTTCCAAACAGGAGAACAATGTGTCCCTGTCGCCCGAAAGATAAGCATGGATACAATGTTCGTTAAGCGGAATGAGTTCCGATTTGATTTTTTCGAGAAAGCCGGCCTTTTCGCACTGCGCCACAAAATAATTTACCAGCGGCCGGGTTTCGCCGGTTATGCCCGTATCCAACAGGAACATGGCCCCTCCGGTAGTTTTCTCAAACTGTGGCAATTCAACGGTTTTCAACTGGTTTTCTCGCTCAATTAGCACGGCTTGTTGCAGATAGCAAATCATCGGATCGAGGCCGGAGCTTTTTCCGTGAAAAAAAGATTCCATGGCAGCCATTGTCTGTTTCAAAGCAATTAGCTTTTTGTTGGGAAGCGCCACATCAGCCGGAATCTTATCCAGACCATAACGGTCGTAAACGGCTGCTACCAGCGAGCCGGAACTTCCCAATCCATAGCCCGGAGGAATGTTGCTTTCAAAAACAAGTCCGTTGTCAATTTCTTTTCCCAGCCGGGAGACATCCAGCTTGACACTGAGTTTTCCTTGCTGCGAAAGTTCACGCAGGTAGCCTACATATTCTTTTAAATGACTGTTTGAATCAAAAGCGGTACCGGCAGGCTGTTGCCTAAAAGCAAACGCGCCATGCAACTGGCCAAATGGAATGCTCAGCGCCCGCGAACCTGCCATGAGGGCGTATTCGCCAAACAGTAATATTTTTGAATAGAAAATTCTTCGTACCGACATATTTACAAAATTTTCTCCGGACCGTTTCCCACCATATCGTCAATATATCCTAACGGACTCAGGAAAACGCGTAAATCATTATCAATAAACTGTTTTACATCTCTTTTAATGGTTGCCGGATAAAGCAGGTGCACATTGGGGCCGGCATCGAGTGTGAAACTCACCGGAAAGCCGGTTTTTTCCCTGAAAGCAAAAATCCGTTCAATAATTTGCAATGTACCTGGTTTCATTAAAAGAAAATAGGGCTGCGATGTCATCATCATGGCGTGCAACGTCAGCGCTTCTGATTCTGTAATACGGATAAATGTTTCCGTGTCTCCCGTGCGCATAGCTTGCAACAGTTTGGCCATATTGTCGCGAGCCTGGATGAAACGTTTCGTAGCAAACGGATTGCTGTTCATAAGTCCGTGGCCCACACGGCTCGATACTTTCTTTTCGCCGGCGTCCACCAGCAAAATGGTATCCTGATAATCGGCAAAAATTTCGTGAATACCCTCATTAACGGAAAAGCCGTAAAAATCGGAAGTTCCCGGCTCACCATCGGTTTTGCCCCAAATGACTAAGCCACCATACACCGAACGGCAGGCGCTTCCTGATCCGAGACGGGCAATGTAGGATGCCTTGCGGCGAAAAGTCTCTTCCTTTTGCAGCGTCCCGAAAAACTGCCGTTCCATATCGCACAAAACCATGGCCAGCACACTCATGCCCGAAGCGGAAGAGGCAATGCCGGCAGAATGGGGAAAAGTATTTTTAGAATGAATCTCAAACTTCAGTTGGTTCACAAACGGAAAAATTCCCGAAAGACTTTCAAAAAATTTGGAGGTTTTTTCTTCAAACTGCGGGTTTCGCTGCCCATCAAAATAAAACTCCATTTCCGACTTTCCGGAAGTCGCGGGAGTATAGCTCACCTCCGTCTCCGAAAAGGATTTACTCAAAGTAAAACTTACCGAAGGATTTTGTGGAATTTGCACCGGCTTTTTTCCCCAGTACTTTACCAGTGCAATGTTAGAAGGACTGCGCCAGATCATTTTCCCGGAAGGGATATCGGTGCCCGAAAATTTTAAATCGGCGTTGAGATAATCAGGTTCGGAATTCACGTTTTCACTGTATTAATAACTATATTTATCCGCCGGCATTTTCCCCACCGGTTTATTGGTCAAAATTATAAAAAATACGGGAACCGGGAGGATGGCAAATGCCATGGCCGGAAACAAAAGTAAAAACAATTATGGATCCAAAGAGTTTGATGAAACCGGAAATTTGTCTGCGATGCGGCACTGCTTTCACATGCAGCAAATCGGAATAATTTTTAATGAAAAAACAAAAATATTCTTATTTTTGCAGTCCCTTTTAAAAAAGGTACCGTGGCCGAGTGGCTAGGCGGAGGTCTGCAAAACCTTATACAGCGGTTCGAATCCGCTCGGTACCTCATCAATTCCTGTATATCAGCTGATTGCGGGTATTTTTTATACCAATCATGGAAAGTATCCGCAAGGAAGCCCCTTCTTCATTTTTCTTTATTTTCGGGGATCATAATTTCTAACCCGGACAAGCCGGGACTGACACAGGAAGAATTGCCGTAATTATTGCTCAAATTTAAATACAATACCATTGTTCAGCAATTGGACAGACCGAATGAGAATAGGAATTTTAATAAAGAAGTTGTTTAAAAGTTAAACAAGATGTTTCTCATGGGTTCTAAATTTAACTTTAAACAACTTCTTATTGAGAATCAGGTTTCTACAAATATTCTTTCAGTACGCTGGTAAGCTTCGAAGGAAGTTCAATGTAGTTAAGGCCACCGAATTTACCACCGAATTCGACAGGCTCATTTTTCCAGGTTATTCTGAACGGGCTCAACGGGTTTAAATCCCACAGTCCGATATTTTTTAATGCATCTTTTATTTTTTCCGGTATTAGTTCCGGATTTCTCATCTGTTTGTAGGTGGGAAGGATAATTTTTCTCTCACGGCATCTTTTTACCATGTTTTCCAAAACCTGATTTTATTTTTCCGTCATATCTGTAATTTTAATGTTTTTGTAATTTTCTATATTCTTACGGTGATAAAATTCCATCTTTATCAGGAATTTTCCGTTTCGAAGAACGACCGGGCTCCTTCCAAAATCACGCTCATCTGTGCCGCCGTCCTGAGGGAAACGGCAAAATTAGTTTTTCCCCTGATTTCCACAGCTATTACGCGGAAACTCTTTTTGTCGAGTCGTACCTGCAATGTATGATTCTGGAAAATATAACTATCATCTTCTTCCTGAAGCGACACAAGTTCGTCCTGTTCGTAAGCTTCGAGCTGTGCTTTTTCTTTATTGAAGAAATAGCCATCTTTGCCGGCCTCAAAGCTTTCGCGTTTCAGATACAAATGCGGTTTATCCAGATAAGGTTTCCCTGCCGAAGGGCAGAAAGTATCGCAGTTTCCGCATTGGTTGCACCAGTCGGCGAGGTGCAGAATCTGAAGCTTTTGTTCTAACCTGAAATAGCCATCGTCTGTTAGTTCATAAGCGCCGTTGTTGCCCGCGATCTTTTGCAGCGACCACTGCCGGGGTTCGGTTTCGTAAGAATGAAATGCGAGGTTGGGACAGACCGTTGTACAAATGTTGCACACTTCATTGCAAAGCAGGCAACGTGAAGCTTCTTTCCGTGCTTCCTCGCGGGTGAGGGTAGCAGTAATTAATTGGAAATTTTTTCGGTTATCGAGCGGCGTTTCCTGCGGATGTACCGCTGTTTTTTTCTGACTCCGGTTAAACATGTGGCTGTTTAACGGTTGCTGTGTTCGCGACGGTTTACAATTCATATCCGAATGTAATCCTGCTTTTTCGATCATCTCTTTGGCTGCTTTACGTCCATCACCGATGGCATTGATGGCTGTGGAAGCGCCACGCAGGGCATCCCCGCCAATGAAAACATTTTCAATGCAGGTCTCATAGCTGTCCGGTTTGGTTTTCAGTTGCGAAGCTTCCACAAAATCGAGTACCGGGCCTTGTCCGATGGCAGGAATGATGGTGTCAAATGCCATTTCAAATCCGGAATCCGGAATTTCCACCGGACGGGAACGCCCGCTTTCATCTTTTTCACCGAGTTTCATTTTGACGCAGGTCAGCGACCGGACTTTCCCATCGCGGGTATTGATTTTCACCGGAGAAACCAACTCCATAATTTCCACGCCTTCTTCCATTACCGCCTGTATTTCACCCACATCTGCCGGCATTTGTTGTTTTGTCCGGCGGTAAATCACAGTTACTTTTCCCTCTTCACCCGTTAGCCGAAAAGCGGTGCGTGCCGCATCCATAGCCGTATTCCCGCCACCGATGACAGCCACGTTGCGGCCGATGCCGATGGGCAGGCCTTCCTTCACACGAAACAAAAAGTCCAGCGGGTCAAGCACACCGCCGGCATTTGCTCCTTCTATCATCAACGGACGCGATCTCTGTGCACCGGCAGCAAGGTAAACGAAATGGTTATCTTCGCGTAAGCGGTCAAAGAACTGTTGATCTACTTTTGTATCAAAAAATAGTGTAACCCCCAGCGCTTCGATACGATGGATGTCGATGTCCACGGCCTCATCGGTCAGCCGGAAAGAGGGAATAGCACCGGAAACCATCCCGCCCGGACGGGATTTGGCTTCATAAATATTCACATCAAACCCTGCCAGCGTCAGGAAATAAGCACACGACAAGCCCGAAGGTCCCGCTCCGACAATGGCAGCTCGTTTGCCTTTGCCGGCAATGTTTTTTGAAATTTCATAGTTATTTCTCACCGCTTCTTCGGCCACAAACCGCTTTATCTCACGTATCAAAACAGAACTGTCGTAATTAATGCGTGTACATTTTATCTGGCAAAGATGGTCGCAAACCATGCCTGTAGTGTTTGGAAACGGATTTGTTTTCATAATGACCTCGAAGGCTTTCTGAAAATCGCCATTTGCCGTGTGGTACATGTAACCGGGGATATCCTGGTTGGTGGGACAGGTATCCACACAAGGGGCATGAATGCAATCGAAATAGCCTAACGGGCGGGCAGTTTTGATGTCCGGTGCCCGCAGACCGGTTCTTTTGTAACGTTCTTCCGTCAGGGTTTTGTCTGCATAACGGTTCAGGTTATGAAGTCGCTGTTTGGTTAAGCCGGCATGGCTCAGCCCGCTTTTCTTTGCGATGAAATCATTTGTATCTTTTGCCCCGGTTTCGGCAAAAGCCTTCTGCAGCACTTCTACATACTGATGCAGCCGTCCGTAACCTCCGGGTTTCAGAATGTCGGAACACACCGTTACAGGAAAAAGTCCGCAAGCAATCAAATCGGGCGTATTGAAAGCATCGGCACCGCCCGAAAAAGAGATATCCAGTTTTCCGTCGAATTCATTTTGCAGTTTCCTTGCAAGGTTCACCGAAATGGGATGCAGCGCACGACCGCTCATGTACATCATCTCCTCGTCGGGAGAAAATATATCTTTGTGGTTGCGACTTTCCAGCGTATTGGTCAGTTTCAGCCCGAAAAAGAGCTGTTTTTCTTCGGCAAGTTTTTTCAGGTTTGCAATGATACGTAATGCCTCCGGATATTTCAGGTCATGTTCAAAAGCCAGATCAGGGACTTCGGTTTCAAAGCCCGAATTTCTCAAAACAGCATGCAACTCCTCTTTTCCCAGCAGGGTCGGATTTAGCTTAATAGTGGTGTGCAGTCCTTTTTCGCGAAGGAAATATGCGCCGATTTTTTCAATTTCGTCGGGCGGACAGCCGTGCATGGTGGACAGCGTGATGTTATCCGAGATCTGCGGATTAATCTTCAAACGGGTTACGCGCGGATAGATATCTTTGATTTCCAATAGCTTTTGGTTCAGCTCTTCGGATGCATCCGCCATTTTATTAAAAAACCACTGCACATTTTCCTGCATGATACCGGCAAAATCGTAACCCACGCTCATGTTGAAAATCATGCCGGATTTATCGTCCTGCCGGCCGAATTTGTCCTGAAGAATGTGGATGATAATCCAGGCATCAAGGTACTGTTCAAAGGACTGTTTTATCTTCAGCTCCTGCGACCATTCGCAGTTATAGCCTTCGTCCTGCATGTCGATACAAGGCTTGGAGACCTTTAGTTCATCGAGAGTTTGAACGGTTTTCAGTTCCATAAAACGCGCTCCGGTAATCCAGGCAGCCACAAGATTTTGTGCTAATTGAGTGTGCGGACCCGCAGCTACCCCGATGGGCGTTTCTAACAGTTGCCCGAAACGTTTTATGCGAAAAGGATCATTTTCCTTCGGTTTAAAAAACAGTCCGGAAGTAATCCCCAAAAGGCTGTTTTTTTTATCTAATTGGTTTAAAATGATTTGCAGTAGTTCGCGCAAAGGAATAATCTCAAATCTGTCCGTCATTGTCGTTCCTTTCTCAAAAAATTAATTGACAAATGTAGCAAAAAGCCGGCTGTCTCCAAAAGAACCGCTTACTTTTGCAGGATGCCGGGAGCAGATAAAACCATATTACAAAATACAGCCGGTGTCATTCTCGCTGCCGGCTTTTCCGGACGTATGGGTGTCCCCAAACTTTCTTTGCCATTCGATGAGAACCAAACTTTTACAGAGAAAATCATTAATACCTATCTCTCCGCCGGCTGTAAAAATATAGTGTTAGTGGTAAACAGGCAGGGTAAAGAGGTGCTAAAGCAACAAAAGGATTTTCCGGCTGAAAGTAATGTCTCCGTGGTTTTAAACGCTTTTCCCGAAAGGGAGCGGTTCTATTCGTTACAAACGGGACTAAAATCGCTGGACAGGGTTCCTGCTGTTTTTGTTCAAAACATCGACAATCCGTTTGTTCATCCTGCGTGGCTTCAAAAGCTGACGGAGGCCCTTGAACCGGGTACTTTTGTGGTGCCGCACCACAACGGGCATGGCGGACATCCTGTTTTGCTTTCCGGAAAAATCGTCGGGGATATTATAGCATCCAAAAGTTATAAGAAAAATCTACGGGATTTTTTACAGGCATACCCGAAAATCAATTGCCCTGTGGCAGATGAAAAAATTCTTGTGAATATAAATTCTCCGGCAGAGTACAGGAAATATTTTGGTCCTGCTTCACACTGACCAGTTTCCCGATTTTTTCTATTTTTGAAAATCCGAAACCAAATCACGAATAAAATGGAAAAAGAAAAACGCTACCAGCGGTTGCATAAACAAATACGCGATTTAATCATAAAAAGCAGCAACAATCCTTTGTCAAACATGGCTACCATCAATGCGGTGCTATATCACAAAATGGAATATTTTTTCTGGTGCGGTTTCTATCTTTTTCAGGAAGATAAGCTTCAGGCGGGACCTTATCAGGGCGCTCTGGCTTGCATCAACCTGCCGGCCGGCACCGGCGTTTGTCAGGCAGCCATCAGCCAAAAGAAAACTTTGATTGTTCCCGATGTGGAAGCTTTTCCCGGCCATATCGCCTGCGACTCCAGAGCTAAGTCCGAAATTGTTGTCCCGCTTTACGACAAAGCGGGTAACATTTTGGGCGTTTTAGATGTAGACAGTAAATCGCCGGATAACTTTGATGAAGCAGATGCCGTCGGACTGGAGAAAATTGTGAAACTTGTTTATTTCCCTGAAGAATAATCGCTTACAACAGAAATTGATTAATTCATAAGTTTTTCGTCATGAGAAGTCAAAATACGAAGAGTAAAGGTGAGCGCAGATTTTCGACTCGCAGGAATAGCCTTAGCTATTTCGAGAATCGGAAATCGAGCATTGCCTTTAATCAAAGCAGTTTGGCTTCGCAATAGATCAATCAGGTTAAAGTTTCTTAGCCCTTATAAAGCTTGAAATCTGCTTTTTCCGCACCGCAAACCGGACAAACCCAGTCGTCAGGCAGCTCTTCAAAAGATGTTCCCGGAGCAACACCTGCTTCCGGGTCTCCTTCGGCAGGATTATAAATATAACCACAAACCTGGCAAACCCATTTTTGATTTGATTTTTCAGCCTTTTTTGCGACAGATTTGGCAGCCTGCTGTTTTACCCCTTTCTCTTTGACATAGGTCGGAGCATTTTTCGGAGCACGTCCGTGGCGGGCTTTACGGTAGTAATCATAAGTCAGTGGCGTTTTTTCTTTATTCAGGAAATTGCCATCCAGCACTTCGCCAATAAAGAGCAAATGTGTTCCGACATCAAATGTTTTTGTCAGCTTGCAGACAAACCACGAAATACAACCTTCTGTTACCACCGGAACGCCGTGGAGCGTTTCAAAATACTGCGTTTCCGCAAATTTATCGAAGTCTTTTCCGCTTTTATAACCAAACCGTCCGAGAATATCCTGAGAGGCATCCTGTTCCAGCACCGATACGCTGAAAAAACCGCTTGCCGCAATGATTTTTGCGCTGAGGTTATCTTTATTGCAGCTAATGGCCAGTTGCGAAGGTTCTGCCGTTACCTGAAAGGCCGTATTGGCTACATATCCGTTTTTCTTTCCCTCGCTTTGAGCACTAACGATATAAAGTCCGTAGGAAAGCGTATAAAAAGTTTCTAAGTTCATAATCAGGAATTTTACATTTTGTATGTCGGGCAAAGTTAACAAAGAAAGTTATGTCCCACGTCAATTACAGACTCTTTTCTCCGGATACTTAACTTTTCCTTTTCACCCTGTGGCTGACGGTCTTTGTTGTTTTAAAAGGCCGTGTTTTTTATTACTTTTGCTGCAAATTAGTCACCATGCTGGTTGTCTCCATCATTATACTGTTTGTTTTATCGTTTCAGGTGATGCCTGTGGCGGTGGGGATGGATTCCAAAAACATGCCCGCTTTTCAGTTGATAAGTGGAATTTTGTTTTTGGTATTGGGGCAGATGCTGCTGTTCGTGCTCGGGGTATGGCTGGGAAGCCATTTTATGTACCTGTTGGCCCGAATGAAAACTTACGTGCTTTTTATCGGGTTTTTTCTTATTGCCGTCCGTTTCAACATGGAAGCTTTTAAGGTTCGCAAAGGAGAACGTACTTATGCTGTAGGAAAGAAGGCTTCTTTTTATATCATGCCGGCCATTGCGCAGGCAATGAATACTTTTCTTGCGGGTATTCTGTTTTACTATCCTGATCTGTCGGCAAACCCCGGTAAAAACCTGATTTATCTTGCGGTTTTTTCCCTTTCGCTCACATTGCTGTTTGTTTTTATAAAAAATCAAAAACAGGCATTGTCGGTTATTTCTCTTTTGTATATGATTGGTGGAGGTTTGCTTATGGTCGTCTCTTTCTATTTTATTTTTGTCTAAACTTTTAATAACGATTTTATGGTTCGACATCTACATAAATTGGGCATTTTTGTTCTGCTTCTTAACGGTCGCGGGCGAAAACGGCCAATGGACAAAACAGTATATAAAATTTTAAAAACAACTTCTAACTAATGGATAAACAGAAGATTATTCGGATAACCAAAGCTTTCAAATTTGAAATGGCACATGCATTGAAAGGTTACGACGGGCTTTGCAGAAATATTCACGGACACACTTACGAACTGAAAGTAACGGTTGCGGGACACCTCGTTTTCGACAAAAACAGTCCTAAACTTGGCATGGTCATGGACTTTGGTGATTTGAAGAAAATTGTCAAAGAGGAAGTTGTGGATAAATATGACCACTCTCTTGTTCTCAACAATAAAATGTCTGAAAGTTTGATAACCGAACTGAAAAATAATTTTGAAAGGATTATTCTGAAAGATTACAATCCTACCAGCGAGCTGATGCTGCTTGATTTTGTGAAAACAATTCAGGCACGGTTGCCTGAAAATGTTATGTTGAAGCGGATGTTTCTTCGCGAAACAACCACGAGTTATGCCGAGTGGTATGCCGAAGACAATTAACTCTCTGATTCTTTAAAGAGGGGCGTGGCATATATTTTGTAATTTTATTCCCTAAATTTTGTAGCATGAAAGAAGAAGCTGTTTATGTAACCAAGGGAAACGGCGACCGGGTTCCTTTTGAAGAGAATAAACTGAGAAGAGCATTGAAAAACTCCGGTGCCGGTACCTTAGAGGTGGAAAAAGCCCTGGCAGCGGTTAAAAAAAATCTTTATCAGGGCATCAGCACCCGTAAAATTTATCAAACGGCTTACCGGATATTGAAAAAAAGTTCTCACCATTCTGCCGGACGTTACCGGTTGAAAAAAGCCATGATGGATTTGGGGCCATCGGGTTATCCTTTTGAAAAATTTGTAGGACGGTTGATGGAATCGAAAGGTTTTCAATCTAAAGTGGACGTCATTGTCCGGGGAAAATGTGTACAGCATGAAGTGGATGTGGTGGCGAGAAAGAATCGGCAACAAATAATGATTGAATGTAAATACCACAGCGACAGCAAGCTAAATAGCGATGTAAAAGTAGCTTTGTATATTCATTCGCGGTTTTGGGATGTGGCTGCGGCATGGAAAGATGCAGAACCGGATGCCGGCATGCAATACCAGGGAATGGTTATTACCAACACCCGTTTTTCGGACGATGCCACCCGCTATGCCGAATGTGCCGGATTAAAGCTTGTATCCTGGGACTATCCCAATGGCGACAGCCTCAAAGACTGGATCGACCGTTCGGGATATCATCCCGTTACCAGCCTCAGCCAGTTGAAAAAAGCGGAAAAACAATATTTGCTGGAGAAAGGAGTCGTCCTCTGTCGTGATTTACGGGAAAACGAACCTCTTTTGAAAGAGATGGGTATTGAGGATAAACGAATCAAAAAACTCCTTGACGAGGCTAACCTGCTTTCGGGAGAATTGTAAAAGAAACTATGGAACAAGAGAAAAAACGGTTGTGGCAGGAAAACTATGAGGTTTCATGGGAAGACACTGCTATTGATAAGCACCTTAGCATTAGTACTTTGGATAGAATATTACTACAAACGGCTATAAACCATGCCGAACATCTTGGATTCGGTTTTACCGATACAAGTAAAGAAAATTTGTCGTGGGTCTTGTTTCGTATGAATCTGCAGATAAACCGGCTGCCCTTGTGGAAAGAAAAATACAAAGTGATTACATGGCCCAGCCGCGTGAAAGCCATTACTGCATTTCGTGAATTTGAAGTGCTTGGGGAGCAAGATGAAATGCTTTGTACGGCAACTTCCGAATGGTCGGTCATTAATCTGAAAACCCGTCGTCCGCAACGCATGAGCAGTCTCACAAATCTGTACGTACATCTTACGGAAAAAATCAGTCTGGATCGTCCGTTTTTCAAACTGAATCCAAAATTAAAATTTGAAGATCTCTTTTCTGTAAAAGTTCGCTATACCGACATGGATATGAACGGCCATGTAAATGCCGGGAAATATTTTGTCTGGCTTTCAGATGCAATTTATGAGATTTTCGGCACTAACGATATTGCCTTTATCTCTTTCAATTATTTCCACGAATGCCTGTTAGGCGACACCATCTCCATTGAAATGAGTAAAGCCGACCCCGGTTTAATCAGAGGCTTCAAATCAAACGAAGGGAAAATGGCCTTTTGGGCAAAGGTGGAGATGAGATAAAGAAATTCCAAAATTCAAATCACAAAAACCAAACAAATTCAGATGATCAGTACTGAAATCACAAACTGTTGAATTCCGTTTAAAAATTATTTTTTAAAATCTGAAATTTATTTACGATTTGATCTTTGTAGTTTTTGATTTTTGTCTTGACCTTGTAATGCTTCAAATTAGCTCGTCTTCCGGTATTTCAATGCCGAGAAAGTGAGCATGGCAGCTGCATATCCGGTTAGAATGAAAAAATCTGTTCGGAAATCGGAAAAAACCGCCCC
>CAZRAW010000034.1:0-20409 GCA_964598065.1 uncultured Lentimicrobiaceae bacterium | reverse complement strand
TTTTGTGTTGGAACATGGTATTCCTGAACTTTTGCTGCCACCTGCTTATCCCTGCTGGTTTTCTGCGTTTAGGTATAGCGCCTTGTTAGGTGGTTTTGACTTCAGCTTTGTCGTTAGTTTCATAACAAACCTATTTTTCCAAATCCCGGGATAAACATTGGAACCCTTCTTTTATAGGCTGCATATTCTTCACCGAACTCTTTAATTAGCTCTGCCTCTTCTTTACGGGAGAGGAGATAAAGCAGTCCAAGAATCAAGGGAATAGCAAGTAAGGCATACCATCCGGATAACAGAAAGGTAAACCCGACCTGGACCAAGAACCAGCCGAGATGTTGTGGATGCCTGACAGTGGAGTATATCCCTGTAGTAACTATTTTTTCTACCCTATGCGTTTATGTTGGTGAACGTCGCGAAAAACTTTCGCAGGCATAACACGGCTACTTTTAGATTTGCAAAAGTAAGTAAAGGGGGAGGTTTCATTAAAAAGTATGGTTGTAGTAAAAAAAATTGTCTGCCTGAGCATGATTCTCTTTCCCACAGGAACAAAACATATCGGATAAATTGTATTTTAGCAGGAAATTATTTTTTAAGGGCATCTGTTATGAAATTAAAATCGTTGACATTTATTTTGCTTTTGATGAGTGCTGTAACATTTGCCCAGACCAAAGGCGACCGGGGATACCGTGTAAAAGTGGGAGATAAAGTTCCCGATATTGTTTTGCACCTTATCAATGGAACGACTACCTCTCTCGAGCAACTCAGGGGAAAAGTGGTGGTTTTGCAGTTTACGGCCAGCTGGTGTCCGGTATGTCGCAAAGAGATGCCCCATTTGGAAAGTGAAATATGGCAGGCTTTCAAAGACAAAAATTTTATACTTATCGGCGTGGATTATAATGAACCTCTGAAAAAGGTGGAAGCTTTTAAAAAAGAGATGAAGGTTACTTATCCTTTTGCTTTAGATCCCGGAGCGAAAATTTTTACACGGTTTGCTTACAAGGGCGCCGGCGTTACCCGCAACGTGGTTATCAATCCCGAAGGAAAAATTGTTTTTTTGACCCGGCTTTACAATACCAAAGAATTTGAAGCCATGAAAGCGAAGATAAAATCCTTATTGTCAATAAAGTAGTTCGTTAACAAACCAAAAGGCTCAGGGGATGGCACGAGATGGCAAAAGAAAGAACAGACAACGTCTGCCGCTTTAAGTGTCCGCGCTCAAAGTAATTAAATCACTTTCCTTATGCTCATTCGGTTTTGCGGCCCGGAGATCTCCGGAAAGGATGATTTGAAATCCCCCGGTACATTTATTATCATCGAATTGTTCGAATTTATCAAATAATACTTTTTGCGTAATTCGATGTCAGAAGTCAAAAATCGATTCCCTGTTTTCTTTTAAATAGTTTTAAAATATATTACTTGCCGCCGGATGCAGGAGTTTTTGCGTTTTTAGTTTACATTTGCGTCTAATTTTTTGCAGAGATAATAGCAGTAACAAAAAATACCATCATGGGAATTAAATTTCGTCTTATTGTCTTGAACTTCCTGCAGTTTTTTGTCTGGGGTGCATGGCTTCTTTCATTTGGAAAATATCTCGGGGCAACCCTGCATTTTAGCGGCGAACAAATTGGCGCCATTTTTATGACAATGGGAATTGGTTCCCTTTTCATGCCCGGGCTATTGGGTATTGTGGCCGACCGCTGGATAAGTGCCAACAAACTCTATGCTCTGATACATATTGTGGGCGCCTTTCTGCTATATCTCGCCGCGAAACAAACGGGTTTTGATTCGCTTTATCTTGTTATGCTGCTCTACCTCATGCTTTATATGCCTACTATTGCTTTGGACAACACCGTTTCTTACTACCTTCTGGAAAAAGAAGGATATGATATCATCAAAGATTTCCCGCCTATACGAGTCTGGGGAACCATCGGCTTTATCGTTGCCGTCTGGTTAATTGATATTTTGGGATGGGGTTTAAGCAATATGCAGTTGTATTTCTCTGCCGTCTTTTCGTTGGTTTTGGGACTTTACTCACTCACGCTTCCCAATTGTGCTATCGAAAAATCAAAGGCAAAAAAGACACTTGTTCAGGCATTGGGATTGGATGCGTTTGTCCTGTTTAAAAACAAGAAAATGGCCATCTTCTTAATTTTCTCCATGATGCTTGGCGCTGCCCTGCAGATTACCAACATGTGGGGCGAAGCTTTCCTGCATGATTTTGGAAAAATAGCCGCCTACAGCAACGCTTTTGCTGTCAAAAATAATGGCATTTTAATGTCGGTTTCGCAAATGTCTGAAACACTGTTTATCCTTACTATTCCTTTCTTTCTGAAGCGATTCGGCATTAAAAAGGTGATGCTCATGAGTATGTTTGCCTGGGTATTTCGGTTTGGACTTTTCGGTATTGGCTCGCCGTTAGGGTTTGGTCTTGTTTTCCTGCTTTTTTCCATGATTATTTATGGAATGGCCTTCGACTTTTTCAATATTTCAGGTTCGTTGTTTGTAGAAATGGAAGCCGAGCCTAAAATCAGAGCCAGCGCCCAGGGCTTGTTTATGATTATGACTAACGGCCTCGGCGCTATGTTTGGCGCTTATGGCAGTGGGGTAATTATTGAATATTATACCCTAAACGGTACACGCGACTGGCAGACCATTTGGTTTATCTTTGCTGCTTACTCGCTTGTTGTCGGCATAACTTTCATGTTGTTGTTTAAATATAAACACGACCCCAAATCGATGACGCAAATTCAGCACTAATCCGGGTTTTACAGGAAAAAGGAAAAGTTATTTTCGCAGGTAAGTCTCAAAAGAGTAAGTAAAATCATTTTGCGGGTCATCGTCCACAAGGCGACTTTCGGTTAATGTCCATTCGTCGGGAGAGATTTCCGGAAAAAAAGTGTCCGCTTCAAAATCTTTGTGCACACGGGTGATGTATAACTTTTGGGCGAAAGGTATAAACTGACGGTAAATGGAAGCTCCGCCAATAATAAAATTTTCTTTCCCTGCATCCATTTTCTCAATGGCATCATCAATGGAATACGCCATAAGGCAATCATCAATCTGCTCACCGGCGACATCGGTAATAACCATATTTGTCCGGTGGGGTAATGGCCGTGTGGGCAGCGAAAAATAGGTGCGCTTTCCCATGACCACATAATGGTTTTTGGTCAGTTTCTTAAACCGCTTTAAATCTTCCGAAATATGCCACAACAAGTCGTTGTCTTTGCCAATAGCATAGTTTTCGGCAATGGCCACAATGATGGATATTTGTTTTTTGCTCATAAACTTTCCTCTTTAACTGCTCATTTATTATTCGCCATTCACACCGAAATTTCCCCTTTGATATGTGGATAAGGATTGTAATTTTTTAAGGTAAAATCTTCGAAAGTAAATCCGAAAATATCTTTCACTTCCGGATTGAGTTTCATCTCCGGTAACGGACGGGGTTTACGTGAAAGTTGTAGTGTTACCTGTTCGAGATGGTTCAGATAAATGTGGGCATCGCCAAGCGTGTGAACAAAGTCGCCCGGTTGCAAGCCGGCAACCTGTGCCATCATCATTGTCAGCAAAGCGTACGAGGCAATGTTGAAAGGTACGCCGAGAAAAATGTCAGCGCTTCGCTGATAAAGCTGACACGAGAGCCTGCCGTTGGCCACGTAAAACTGAAACCAGGCATGGCAGGGGGGTAGGGCGGCTTTTCCGTTGGCTACGTTTTCACTGAAACTTTTTCCTGTATCAGGCAATACTGACGGGTTCCAGCCGGCAACGATAATTCTGCGACTGTCAGGATTGTTTTTAATCTGATCCACCGCAATTTTTATCTGGTCAATACCTTCGTTGTTCCAGTTACGCCACTGGGCACCGTACACCGGTCCGAGATCCCCGTTTTTATCCGCCCAGGCATCCCATATTTTCACACCGTGCTCCCGGAGATAGTTCACGTTGGTTTCGCCTTTCAAAAACCACAGCAGTTCGTAAATAATAGATTTCAGGTGGAGCTTTTTGGTGGTTAGCAACGGAAAGCCCCTGCTTAAATCAAAACGCATTTGATAACCGAAAACACTTTCGGTACCGGTACCGGTACGGTCGCCTTTCTCCGCCCCCTTATTTATTACATGCTGTAATAAGTTTAGATACTGTCTCATAAATTAATTTATTGTTTTCGGAAATGCCAATTCCGGACGGTGTTAAAACTATTTATCTAAAGTTTCTCTTTCCGCTTTTTTATTTCGTCGCGAATGTGTGAAGCCTCCTCGTAATTTTCTTCTTCGATGGCTTTCCGAAGCATATCTTCCAGCTCTTCCAACAGGTAATTTTCATAAGCAAAGCCTGATGAGGTAGTCTCCGCATGCTGTTCTTCAGCTTTTTCTTCGGTTTCAGGTTCCGTATCCGATTCTTCAATTACAATGCCTGCTTCATCAACAATGGCTGCATCTGCATAAATTGGGCAGCCAAAACGGAGCGCCAGGGCCACAGCATCCGACGTGCGACTATCTATTTCCACAATCCTGTTATCTTTCTCACATACCAGCTTTGAATAAAAAATGCCTTCTTCAAATTTATTAATCACCACCTCCTTCAGGTTGATACCGAAACTGGTGGCAAAGTTTTTAAACAAATCGTGGGTTAGTGGTCGTTGCGGTTTCATCTTTTCAAGAAAAATAGCAATTGCCTGTGCCTCGAAACCACCAATAATAATCGGCAGCCGTTTGTCTTCTCCCACAACACCGAGAAATAAGGCGTAAGCCCCGCTTTGCGACTGACTGTAAGACATTCCCGCAACAAACATCTCAATTTTTTTCATGCTTTACCTTTTCATTTTACAGCAAATAAAATTAAATATAATTCGGTTATCTCCGGCCATAAATGAAGATGTTTCTATGGGTTTTATTAACAATGGTATGGATTGTTATTCATAAACAAACTAAATTCGATCACAAAACACTACAAATCAATTAATAAGATATCTGCCATTACATGCGCGGCAAAAAATATTATTAACAATCCCACAATAATGCCCTATCATTAAAGTGAATTTTTATATTTGTACCACGATTACGCAAACGTTTTAATTCAATAGTTTCAATCAAATTTATGTAGTATGAAAAAATTATTTTTTCTCTTGGCATTTTTTACTGTCCCTGCTTTCACAATGGCTGGTGAAGCAAATTTAATAATTCCCAGTGGAATGAAAAGCGATATGCTCCTTTATTGGGGTTTTCTCGTTACGGGCCTTGGAATGTTATTCGGTTTATACCAGTATAACAAGGTAAAAAAGATTAAAGCCCACAAATCTATGCTTGATGTGGCAGATGTTATTTATCAAACCAGTAAGACCTACTTGTTGCAACAAGGAAAATTCCTGATTGCCCTTTTTGTTATCATTGGTATTGTCGTTGCTTTTTATTTTGGATTTCTTCAGGATATGAAAGTATGGAATGTACTTATGATTTTGGGTTGGACGGTTTTAGGAATTCTCGGCTCCTATGGCGTGGCCTGGTTTGGTATCAGGATGAACACCTTGGCCAACAGCCGCATGGCTTTTGCTTCACTGGAAAGGAAACCTTTAAAGTTATTAAATATTCCCCTGAATGCCGGTATGAGTATTGGCGTAATGCTCATTAGCCTTGAGCTGACCATGATGCTGATTATTTTGCTTTTTGTCCCCGGAAATCTGGCCGGTGCCAGCTTTATCGGATTTGCTATTGGTGAATCATTGGGAGCTTCGGTACTAAGAATTGCCGGTGGTATTTTTACCAAAATTGCCGACATCGGTGCCGACCTTATGAAAGTAATTTTTAAAATTGAAGAAGACGATCCGCGTAACCCCGGAACCATTGCCGACTGTGTGGGCGACAATGCCGGCGACAGTGTGGGGCCTACGGCTGATGGCTTCGAAACATACGGCGTTACGGGCGTGGCTCTGATTGCATTTATTGTTTTGGGCGTTTTCAAACAGTATCAGATACAATTTCTGGAATGGATTTTCGTCATGCGTATTATGATGATTATTACTTCCGTAATTGCCTTCTACATTAACAATGCGCTTGCTGCTGCAAAATATTCCCATGCAGATGATTTGGATTTCGAACAGCCCCTGACATCCCTCGTTTGGATTAGCTCCATACTTTCCATTATTATGACATTCATTGTCAGCTATTTTACCCTCGGAAACCTTCCTCATGATTTGTGGCTTACCTTTTCCATTATCATGAGTGCCGGAACTTTTGGCGCTGCTATTATTCCCGAATTTACCAAAATTTTTACGAGCCCCAAATCAAGACATGTAAAAGAAATAGTTACCGCTTCACGCGAAGGCGGCGCTTCACTGAATATTCTTTCGGGCCTCGTTGCCGGTAACTTCAGCGCATTCTGGATGGGATTTATATTCTTCGTTTTAATGTTTGTCGGCTATTTTGTCAGCAACTACGGATTGAGTAATTTCATGGAATATCAGGCTGTGTTTGCCTTTGGCCTGGTAGCATTTGGTTTCCTCAGTATGGGGCCTATTACCATTGCCGTGGACAGCTACGGACCGGTAACCGACAATGCACAATCTATTTATGAATTGTCCTTAATTGAAGAAAACAAAGACCGGGTTACTCTCGAAATTGAAAAGGAATTTGGTTTTAAACCCGATTTTGAGAAAGCCAAATATTATCTCGAAGCCAATGATGGTGCGGGAAATACCTTTAAAGCCACGGCAAAACCGGTTCTCATCGGTACGGCTGTTGTAGGCGCCACCACCATGATATTCTCTTTGATTCTTGTGATAAAAGATATTCTTCCCCCAACGCATACCCTCGGCGATATTTTAAATATTCTGAACCCATACACCATTATAGGTCTGCTCATTGGTGGTGCCGTTATTTATTGGTTTACCGGTGCTTCTATTCAGGCTGTAACTACCGGAGCTTACCGTGCTACCGCTTTTATCAAGAAAAATATTAATCTTGACCCCAATGCCGAGAAGAAAGCCTCTCTTGAAACATCGCGCGAAGTGGTTCATATCTGTACAGTTTATGCTCAAACTGGTATGATAAACATTTTTATTGTGATTTTCTCCTTTGCCATGGCTTTTGCCTTGCTTGCAGCTCCGGCCAACGGCAATTACCAGGCTATTTCATTGTTCATTAGCTATCTTATTTCCATTGCTTTCTTTGGATTATACCAGGCAATATTTATGGCTAATGCTGGTGGCGCCTGGGATAATGCTAAAAAAGTGGTGGAAGTTGACCTGAACGAAAAAGGAACCCCTCTTCACGATGCTACCATAGTAGGTGATACCGTTGGCGATCCTTACAAAGACACCTCTTCCGTTTCACTAAACCCGATTATCAAATTCACCACCCTGTTTGGTCTGCTGGCTATGGAGATTTCTATTTCGCAAAACTTTAGAAATGTAGCCCCCTACTTTGGATTTTTATTTCTTGCTATTGCACTCATATTCGTTTACCGCTCGTTCTATAATATGAGGATAAAAAAAGAGCTATAATTTTTGTCAGATTATTTTAAAAAGGGAGGTGCCGCAGGTGCTTTCCCTTTTTTTATGATTTTTTTGGGCGGCCTCCCCCACAGGCCTGCACGGGCTTTCCGTTATAGTCCCGTCAGCGAAAAACGTTGTTCCGCTACGGCAAACAGGGAGCTCATTCCAATTGCTCCTGTTTGCCTGCTTCACATACGTTTTCGCTGACGGGAGCTGCCACTTCAATCCCTCCCGCATCGAATCGATGAATGAAATAATGATGAATGTTGAATGAAATAAACAGAGAATTACAACAAATTACAACAAATTACTATGAATGACAACCGTTTGATCATTGAATGACCATTGAATGACTTATTGTCTGACAACTGCCTGCCATACTTCACTTCCTTTTAAAATTTTCTCCGGCAAACTTGTAAAAATTGTTTATAAATCATTGAAAACATCGGGAAAATAAAGTGTTATAAAATAAACAGATAACAGAATTGTTCTTACTTTTGCGACACGAAAAAGAAGCAGGCTAACCCTGTAATATTTCTGATAATTAACCTTTTACAGCTTTTATAAAAATAAAATAATGGTTCAAAATAAATTTTTAACCCGTCATAACGGGCCCCAAAATGAAGATGTTCAAAGCATGCTCGAAACAATGGGACTCTCTTCCGTTGATCAGCTTATCGACGAGACCATTCCTGCCAATATTCGCCTGAAAGGCGACCTCAATTTAGAGGAAGGTATGGATGAATACAGCTATCTGCGACACGCCAGGCAACTGGCTTCCCAAAATAAAATTTATAAAACCTATATCGGACTGGGCTATTATAATACTATTGTACCGCCGGTCATTATGCGTAATGTATTTGAAAATCCCGGCTGGTACACCTCCTACACGCCTTATCAGGCCGAAATTAGCCAGGGACGCCTTGAAGCGTTGCTGAATTTTCAGACAATGGTTTCCGATTTGACCGGACTGCCGCTGGCAAACTCTTCGCTATTGGACGAAGGAACTGCTGCCGCCGAAGCCATGCTGATGTTCTATCACGCCCGTAATCGCACCCAGGCCAAAACCGGAGCCAACATTTTTTTGGTTTCCAATGCGGTTTTCCCCCAAACTATTGACGTCTTAAAAACAAGAGCCGAATCCCGCGGAATTGAACTTCGTATTGCCGATGAAATTTCTTTTAAATTTTCCGAAAAAGTTTTCGGATGTATGGTTCAGTATCCTGACAAAAATGGTCAAATCAATGATTACTCCATCCTGGCAAAACAGCTGAAAGAAAAAAATATTCCGCTCGCTGTGGCTGCCGACCTGCTGAGCCTCGCCCTGCTAACGCCTCCCGGAGAATGGGACGCCGATGTGGTTTTCGGCTCTTCGCAACGTTTTGGTGTGCCCATGGGTTATGGTGGGCCGCATGCAGCGTATTTTGCTACAACCGAAACTTACAAAAGACAAATACCGGGGCGTATTATTGGCGTTTCCAAAGATGCCAATGGTAAGCCTGCGTTGCGTATGGCGCTGCAAACCCGCGAGCAGCATATCAAACGAGACAAAGCTACCTCCAACATCTGTACGGCACAGGCCTTATTGGCTATTATGGCCGGGTTTTACGGCGTTTATCACGGCAAAGACGGACTGACTGAAATAGCTGCCCGTATTCACTCTTTTACCGTTGATTTGGCCGAAGCCCTCAAAAAATACGGCTATCAAAACCAAAATAGCGCTTATTTTGACACTCTGTATCTTAAAATTCCCGACAATGTGAACAGCGGGCTGATTCGTGCCAAAGCATTGGAAAATGGAATAAATTTCTTCTATGTAGATGAAAAACATATTAGCATCAGCTTAGACGAAACCGCTAATAATAAGGATATTGAGAAAATTGTTGAAGTTTTGGCTGATGCGGCAGATGCACAACCACTACCGGTGCCATTCAGCGAACCGGAACACGACAAGCTTATTGCAATCCCCGAAAAACTACAGCGAACCAGCAATTTTATGATGCATCCGGTGTTTAAAAAATACCATTCCGAAACACAAATGATGCGTTATCTGAAGTCGTTGGAAAACAAAGACCTGGCGCTAAACCGTAGTATGATTCCACTGGGTTCGTGTACCATGAAACTGAATGCCGTTTCGGAAATGATGCCGGTAAGCTGGCCCGAATTTACGGATATTCATCCTTTTGTTCCGGGAGAGCAGGCTGCAGGTTACCAGGCTGTCATTAATGAGATGGAAGATATTCTGTGTAAAATAACCGGTTTTGAGGCAATGTCCTTTATGCCTAACTCCGGCGCTGCCGGCGAATACACCGGACTGATGGTCATAAGGGCTTACCTTCACAGCCGTGGCGAACAGCAGCGCAACATTTGCCTGATTCCGGCCTCTGCACACGGAACCAATCCTGCCAGCTCGGTAATGGCCGGTTTTAAAGTAGTGGTGGTGAAAACCGATGAAAACGGAAATATCGATATTGACGACTTAAAGCAAAAAGCCGGGCAATACAAAGACAGCCTCGGCGCCCTCATGGTTACCTATCCATCCACACACGGTGTTTTTGAAGAAGGAATTCGTGAAGTGATTGAAATTATTCACACTCATGGCGGACAGGTTTACATGGACGGAGCCAATATGAATGCTCAGGTAGGGCTTACCAATCCCGGCTTTATCGGCGCAGATGTATGTCACCTGAACCTGCACAAAACCTTTGGCATTCCTCATGGCGGTGGTGGTCCTGGCGTTGGCCCCGTTGGCGTGGCTGCCCATTTAAAACCTTTCCTGCCCAATCATGTTTTTGTTAATACAGGTGGTGAAAAGGGTATCTCCGCTGTTTCATCAGCGCCTTACGGGAGCGCTCTCGTTTTATTGATTTCGTACGGTTACCTGAAAATGCTGGGAAAAACAGGACTAAAAGAAGCCACAAAAATCGCCATCCTCAATGCCAATTACCTGAAAGATAAACTCAAAAAGGCTTATCCGATTTTGTACACCGGCAAGAATGGCCGGATAGGTCATGAGATGATTCTCGATTGCAATGCCTTTAGTAAAACGGCCGGCATCGAAGTTATTGATATTGCCAAAAGGCTGATGGATTACGGTTTTCATGCACCTACCGTAGCCTTTCCGGTGCACGGAACGCTCATGGTGGAACCTACTGAAAGCGAGCCGCTGGAAGCTCTGGATCGTTTTGTGGAAGCCATGAAATCTATACGCGAAGAAATAAAAGAGATTGAAGATGGAAAAGCAGAACGCAAAAATAATGTGGTTTATAATGCACCGCATACAGCCGAAATGGTTATCACCAGCAACTATGGTCTGCCATACAGCCGCGAAAAAGCTGCTTTCCCACTGGATTGGATTCGCAACGACAAATATTTCCCGCCTGTTGCCAAAATTGATGATGCCTTTGGCGACCGGAACCTTTGTCCGTGCCTGCCCGTTAGCGATTACGAAGGGCCGGCGGTAAATGTGGATCAAATGTAAGAAACGAATTCCCCGTCAATAAAAAAGCCCTTGTCGAAAATGATTTTGTCAGGGGCTTGCTTTTTTCAAATAAAAGTTGCTACACCATGGTAATCAGGGTGCCTCCGTTATCCACACCGAGCAAACCGGTTTCGGTGATGATGGTATCTTTTCCCGTGCTTTCCACAAAGTTAATGGCAGCACATACTTTCGGAGCCATACTTCCTGCTCGTCGATGGTTCCTTTTTGGCCTGCCCTTAACAAAGCATTTCCCCCAAAAGCAACAACAGCTAATTTTTTCATATAAAAACTATTTTTAAAAATACCCTTAACCTGATTGATTTGTGAATTAATCAGGGTAAAAAGGAATGCAAAAATAATAAAAGCCTGTAGTTATCTTTAAACAACTTCATTCCATAATATCTACCTTTTTTTGCAGTCATAATCTTTGTTTTTGATGCAAAGATTAAACGGTAGAAATTACATCTGTGGTTTCAAAAAGTTGCACACTTTGCTTCGGAAATGGCGACACAAATTCGAGAAGTTTATCAGGTTTATTCCGAAACCGCCTGTTCCGCTTTCATTTTATCTTTTTCAGTAATAATCATTGGCGACTCTTTTGTCATCAAAGTCAGCACCACCACCACGGGCATTAGGATACTAAAGAGAATCATCCAGGCGTTTAGATAAAAGTTGTTGCGAATACTCATACCGGCCACAAACAGCAGCCCCGATATCTGACCTACCCAGAGAAGCAGGCCCTGCGAAATGGACTCCGGAGCGGGATAGCTGATCTCGGCGGCATACTGAAAGCCTACCGGTCCGGCGCTCATGATGAAAAAGCCGAGAATAAACGCGGAAGCAAGCGCTATGTCGTAAATTACAGCGGTATTATGAATAAAATATCCCGTAAGGCTTAAACCCAGCACGCCGGGCAGCGCACCAATGGTACAAATCACCAAAAACCGTTTACGCATACGGTATTTGTCAGATAAGGCCGGGATTATCACCGCCCCTATGATACCTCCGATGAGCATGAGGCCTCCAATCAAACCATTGGAATCCTGCACGCCGAGGTTGGCCGAAATGGAGTCGGTCATGGAACTGATGGCGTTGAAAATACCCAGCCCTACCAAAAAGACAATAATTATCAGTACCATATCGCGTTGCTTCAGAATGTGTTTGAGGCCTTTATAAAAGCTCTGTCGGACTAAATCGTCAGCAGCCGGTGGTGTGGGGGGCTTTTCTTTCAGCAGCAAAAGCGTAACGGCAGCCGCCACGAAAGTAAGCCAGCCGTAAACCATAAGCATGTGCGGAAAACCGCTTCCATAGCCGGGCTCATGCGGATTGGTTCCGATAAAAACCGGCGTTATAAGCAGAGCAAAGATAATACCGAGATATTGCGCCAGAATAGCCAGTCCCGCTGCCAGCCCTCTTTCGCGTAAAGGAAACCAGCGAACAGTAACGGCTGTAACGGCATTCAGTATAAACGGCTGTGCTACAGCAAATCCCACTTGCGCCACTACCACAATCAGGAAGCTGTCGGCATAAAAACCTTTCAGCAGCCCGGAAGCACCTGCAATCACCGCTCCAAGACCAATAGCCTTCCGGATGCCGTAAGTGTTAATAATATAAGAAGCCGGAAAACTCATGATGATATAAACCAGCATGTAAACCATGGCAAGAAAATCGATGTTAAAAAATGAATCAGGATTGAACTGCCCGTGGTAAAAAACTTCGGCAGGCCGCTCAACAGCGGCATGAGCAAGCCATTGCAGCTGAATCACAATAGAAATCAACATAAAAACTGCCAAAATAACCCATCGATATCCGTACACTTTGTAATTTGTTTTTGCCATAGTTGAGAAGTTTTTATAATTATAAATTTGAAATCAGATGTTTACGAGCAGCCAAATTTAGAGATACTTTTTACCATTTGCAAATGAGTACGTAACTATCGCCTGACAATAAAACCGGAATTCAAAAATAATAATACCTCGTCAGTGCGGTAAATGCTCAATACTTTTGTTCAAAGAAAAAATTTTTATCTGTTTCATTTCTTGACAAATGTCAAGAAACTTCTGCTCAATGACCTTTAACTTTAAAGAAAATTTAAAAACGCTTATGTTATGTCGCAACAAAAGATAAAAGCAGGTATTAACCTCTACGCTGTTTTAAAGACACTCGAGGATTTGGTGGCTTACGATGATAAAGCCCGTGCGATCATCAAAAGCAGGAAAATCCGTATTCAGTTTTCCGTTAAAAACGGGCCGAAAGCATGGGTGTATTTTGAAGACGGACAATGCACGGTGGGCAGGGGTAAAGCCAGGCAGGCCCAGGTGCTCTTATGGTTTACTTCCTGTGAACATTTGAACAAAATGTTTGATGGGAAAGCCAACCCCATTCCTTTGAAAGGCTTTACCCGGCTGGGATTTATGCAAAAGCAGTTTACGCAACTTACCCAACGGCTGGAGTATTTCCTCCGTCCCGAAAAGGTGGAAAAACCGGACGAACATTATATCCGGATGAATACGCTTTTCACGTTGACCATTGCCGCTTTTGCGTTGCCCGAAATTGCCCTTTACGACAAAAGAGCAAAGTTTACGGCTTCGCATCTTCCCGATGGCACCTTGCAGATGGGCGTGCTTCCTGACGGGCCGGATGTGTATCTTGAAATCAACGACGGCAAAATTACGGCAGGCAAAGGAAAAGCTACCCGGCCCGATGCCATGATGATTATGAAAAACGACCGTGTTGCCAATGATTTTCTGAACGGAAAATCAGACCCGTTCACGGCCATTGCCCTGGGCGAGGTCATGATAAAAGGACAAATCCCTATCCTCGACGGCATCAATCTTATTCTCGACAGAGTCATTCATTACGTATCATAAATAATAAGAATCCCATGAAAACATACAGTTATAATAAATCAAAAGAGCTTTTTAAAAGAGCCGCCGAAATCATTCCCTGCGGCATTTACGGCCATTTCAGCCCTGCGCCGCTCATTCCGGTTTCGGATTATCCGTTTTATGTCTCTAAGGCGCAGGACGCTCACTTCTGGGATATAGACGGTAACGAATTTATAGATTACGAATGCGCTTACGGCCCCATCATTTTGGGATATAATAATCCCGTAGTGGAATCGGCGGCCGAGATACAACGCGATCAGGTCAATTGTGCGACGGCCCCGGGAGAGGTGATGGTCAGTCTTGCCGAAGAGCTTGTCAGTACGGTAACCATTGCCGACTGGGCCTTTTTTGCTAAAAACGGAAATGATGCCACCACTTTTTCACTTATGGTTGCCCGGGCTAAAACAGGCCGGAAAAAAATTATCCGGCTCAAAGGTGGCTATCACGGCGTGGCTCCCTGGACGCAATCACCCGACCATCCCGGTATTTTATTTGACGATGCCGAAAATATGCTCATTGGCGAATGGAATAATTACGAGGTGTTGGAGGGTTTTGTAAAGAAGAATCCGGGAGAAATTGCCGGGATCATTGCCACACCCTACCATCATCCCACTTTTGAGGATAATGTTCTGCCTGCCGAAGGCTATTGGAAAAAGGTCGAAAATCTTTGCCATAATGAAGGTATTGTCCTGATTGTGGATGATGTGCGTACCGGATTCCGTATTGATGTGCGCGGAAGCAACGAATATTTTGGCTTTAAGCCTGATTTGATTGCTTTCTGTAAAGCCATCGGCAACGGCTATCCTATTTCGGCACTCGTGGGAACCAACGAAATGAAAGAAGCTGCCTCCAAAGTTTTCTATACTGGAAGTTATTGGTTCTCAGCTGTTCCCATGGCTGCTGCCCTGGCTACCATTCAGGAATTGAAAGGAAACGATGTCCCTGCCATGCTGGCCGAAAAAGGGCGGAAAATCACCGGCGGCCTGCAGCAAATTGCTAAGGACCGTGGATTTAATCTGAAAGTAACCGGCCATCCTTCCATGCCGTATCTTCGGCTTACGGACGATCCGTCGCTGATGCTGCATCAGGAATGGTGCGGCGAATGTACCAAACGAGGGGCTTATTTTACTTCTCATCACAATTGGTTTATCTCAGCGGCTCTCACCGAAGAGGATATTCAAAAAACATTTGAAATTGCTGATGACGCCTTTAAAGCAATCAAAAAAAATCCTACACATAAATCATAAGGTATTATGGCTCTGACAAATGAAGAATTCAGCCGCCTGATAAAAACGGCAAAAAAATTACGGCACGAGATAGTGGATATTACCATGAAAGCCGGCGGAGCACACATTGGCGGCGGGCTGAGTGCGCTGGACATCATGGTGGCACTTTATTTTAAATATCTGAACATCGACCCGGCTCATCCCGATGACCCTGATCGCGACCGTTTTGTGTTGAGTAAAGGCCATGCGGCCATTGCCTATGCTCCCGTGCTGGCTGAGCGCGGCTTTTTCGATAAAAAGCTGTTGGACGATTTCAATAAATTCAAATCTCCATTTGGCATGCACCCCGATGCAAATAAAATCAACGGCTGTGATGCTTCCACCGGCTCGCTGGGACACGGGTTGCCCATGGCCACCGGAATGGCTCTCGGCGCCCGTTTGCAAGGCAAAAAATTCCGTACTTATTGCTTGGTGGGCGATGGCGAGCTGAACGAAGGCTCCAACTGGGAAGCTGCTATGGCCGGAGCTCATTTCAAACTGACAAACCTGACCGTTTTTGTGGATCGGAACATGCACATGATTGACGGTCCGGTAGAAAGGATTATGGGACTGGAACCGTTAGACGAGAAGTGGAAAGCTTTCGGCTGGGAAGTTATCCAAATCAATGGTAACGATATGAAACAGATTGCCGATGCCATCGAAACAGCCCAAAAAGCTATCGAAAAACCGATGGTAATTATTGCCAAAACAGTGAAAGGCTATGGCGTGGATTTTATGGAAAACCAGACCCGGTGGCACTACGGAAGCCTCGACTCGGAACTGGCCGAAAAAGCCCATAAGTCTATAGACAAAGTTTATGCGGCAATGGGCGTATAAGCAGATTTTAAAAAAGTAATAAAAGACAAAAATTGCATTATGAGCAAAGAGATAACAGGAACCACGTGGACGGTGGATGATGCCAATACGCTGACACAAAATGAAATATATGGAAAGGTTTTGTGCGAGCTTGGGGAAGAACATCCCGAAATAGTCGGCCTTACCGCTGACCTGGCCAAATCAACCAAAATCGGAATTTTTCAGGAAAAGTTTCCCAACCGCTTCATCAATGTAGGTATTGCCGAGCAAAACATGTTTGGTATTGCCGCCGGCCTGGCGCGTACAGGACTTTTGCCGTTTGTATCAACAATGGCCGCTTTTGCTTCCATGCGTGCTGCAGAGCAGGTGCGCACGGATATTTGCTATCAAAATCTGAATGTGAAAATCATTGCAACCCACGGCGGGGTTTCTTTTGCCTCGGCAGGGACAACGCACCACGCCACCGAAGACATTGCTATCATGCGTTCCTTCGCCAATATGACGGTGATTGTTCCGGCTGACGGGATTGAAACGGCCAATGCCGTGCGTGCTGCCGTGGATTGGCCCGGCCCTGTTTACATTCGTACCGGTCGTGGTTTTGAACCGAACTATTACACCACCAAAGATTATGGTTTCCAAATTGGCAAATCCGTTGAAATCCGTCACGGAAACGACATTACCATCATCGCCATGGGCATTGCCGTTTTGCAGGCTGCCGAAGCAGCTGATTTCCTGAAAAAAAATCACGATCTGAGTATCCGGGTTATCAATATGCACACTATTAAACCTATTGATGAAGAAGCAATTATGAAAGCCGTTACGGAAACCAGACGCATCATCACTTTCGAAGAACACAATATTATTGGCGGACTGGGAACTGCCGTGGCCGATGTGATTGCCCAAAGTGGCAAAGGCTGCGCTTTTACAAAAGTAGGTTTCCCTGATGTTTATTCCGAAGTGGGATATCCCGAAGACCTTTATGCCTATTATAAGCTCGATGCCAATGGTATTATTGAAAAAGTGCAGGAGGTGATGCAAAAGGATTTTGAAGAGACTGAAAACTGGGATGACGAATTTTAATCAGAAAACAAGTCGATGAAGGATAAAGAAATATTAGTGGCCAATTTGTATTTTCAGGCCGTTTTCCCAGTGATGAAAATTCTGCTTCAGGATGATCCTGCCATGGCCAAAAAGTTTGCTAAAGTAAAGGCTGACGTTATTTTCAAAGCTAAAACAAATGATGGCTGGATGGGTTGTAAGCTGATTTTTAATCAGGGAGAATTCAGTCTGGATTTTGAGGATTTTGAAAATGGGAATATCGGTTTTTCCTTCGGGACGGTGGAAAAGATGAATACTTTCCTGAAAGGCGGTACGGCGCTTCCAAAAATCAAAGGACTCACAAAACCGGTTCTGCTGGCCAAAGTCATCAGCCTGTTGCTTTCGCTGAAGCTGATGATGCCCAATGTAAATCCGAAAGCTCCGCTAAAAAAATATCTGAAAGTGAAAATGGCGCTTTCAATGGTTGCCATGGCCTTAAGCAAGCTGAACCGGCTGAGTTATCCGGATATGACTGCCTGGACAAAAAACCAACCCGACCGCATTTATCAGCTTTCGGTGAGCGACACCGACATAGCTGTTTACCTGCGGGTGAAAGCAGGAAAAACCAAGGCGGGAAAAGGCCTTTACCAGCAGCGGAGACCTTTTGTCCACATGAAATTCAGCAGCGTAGATGCCGCTTTGAAAATCCTGCTCAGGGAGGCCGGGTTTGTGGAAGGTGTGGACAAAGGATATGTGTCTATTGAAGGTTCTCCCGAATATGCAGCTCAGCTTAATGACCTGATGATGCGTGTTCAGTCTCTTACCACCTGATTTTCCAGAGAATTCGTAAATTTGACTCCCAAAACCGGGAAAGCCATGTTTACGGAGATATTTAAATTATTGAAATCTGTTGCGCCTTTTACCAATGATGAGTTGGAAGAGTCTTTAAAACTTTTTCGTTTCGATATAATAAAAAAAAACAGTTTTATCAGTAAAGAAGGACTGCTTTGCGACCGGCTGGCTTTCATCCGGACAGGATTAATGCGTTCGTTTTATAACATTAAAGGGAAAGACACGACAACCTACTTTTTGGGGCCCGGCAGTATTGCCGTGGCCATGTCGAGTTTTATTGAAATGAAGCCTGCTTTCGAAAATATTCAGGCTATAGAAGATTCGGAGGTGCTGTTTTTGTCTAAGGAAAATCTGGAGTTGCTGTACCACAAAAGTTGGAAATGGCAGCAAACCGGCCGAACGATCATCGAGAAATATTATGTTATTATGGAAAAACGTTCCATTACCCTGCAAACCCAAAGTGCAAAAGAGCGTTATGACATGCTTATGCAGGAGCATCCGGGTCTGTTGCTGAAAGTGCCGCTGCATTATGTTGCTTCTTACCTCGGCATTTCACCGGAAACCCTGAGCCGGATACGGCGGAACTGAAAAGCGCTTCTCCCATATTTCCGTAACCATGCTGTAAAATTTGTAGCTCTTTCCGGCTTCTCTGCAGAAAACAGTTGAAAAAAACAAATGGAAATTTCCGGGTGGGTAGCTTTAGCTTTTTCCTTCCCATTCCGAATAAAACTGCCGGAGAAACTTCTCCATAAACCGGTAACGTTGCCAGGCCATTTTCTTTCCCGTATCCGTGTTCATCATATCTTTCAGCAACAGCAGTTTCTCATAAAAATGGTTTATAGTGGTAGATTTCGATTGTTTGTATTCCGCTTTGCTCATGTCCGGGTCAGGTGCAATATCAGGATTGTACATTTCTCTGCCTTTGAACCCGCCATAACTGAAAGCGCGCGCAATGCCAAGCGCTCCCATAGCATCCAGCCGGTCGGCATCTTGTACAATCTGTAATTCTATGGAAAGGAATTCCGGTTTTTCTTTCCTGTTCTTAAAAGAGACAAAACGAACAATGTTCAGAACCCCGGCAATGATATTTTCGGGAAGAGATTGCGAGTGCAGAAAAGTTTCTGCCACACGGGGACCGATGGTTTCATCGCCTTCATGGAACTTGGCATCGGCAATGTCGTGCAGCAGCGCCCCGAGGCTGACAACGAAAAGGTCGGCATTTTCCTCTTTGGCTATGCGCAGCGATAACTTCCATACGCGGAAAATGTGCCACCAGTCGTGTCCGCTTTCTGCACCGGAGAGTTCTTGCCGGACAAAATCAACGGTTTGTTCTACCACCTTGTTTTCGCTATCATTCATACAACAGATTAATAATATTTGATGGCTGCATAGCCTACCGAGTGGTGGTCGTATGCCGGAGCGGTAACGCCCATGCCGAGGTCTTTTACCGGGATGGGCTCGCGTTCGATGCTGGTAGAGTAACCGATGACCTCACCGCGCAAAGAAGTGCCGTAAAGCATTTCGTTTAAAGTGTTGATGGTAAGCAGTCCCATCGGAACGGAATAACGGCCACACCAGGTCCATTTATATTTTTTGTAATCTTTGTCGTCCACGGTAAGTTCACAAAATTTGTGAATCATTCCATCACTGATATTCCCGCTAATGGTGTGCATCACCTTCTGCTCCTGTTCTTTGACATGGGCGTAACCGGTGTGCGAGGTGCCGTAAAAGGCAAAGTTTTGACCGCCCCAGCCTTCATCACCGTAGTGAACGGCGTCGCTCGAAAGAATAAAAGCATAATCTTTTCCCCATGTCATGTCTTCCGACGCCGTGGCTTTTTTAATTGCTTCCGCCAACGGTTTGGCAATGGTTTTCATGCGGTCGAACGACATGTAAGGCACCAGAATAGAGATTATCTGCACCTTCCGGTTAAAATATTGAAGCCAGGGAATCATGGCTTCCACCGAATGCTCAATGGCCTGCATGGAGTCGTTCACCTCATACAACCCTTTGGGCAGGTTATCCATGATTTTTTCCCGCAGACCGGACACTTTCACGTTGCCGAAAGGCCCTTTCCAGTAATCGTAGGAATCAAAGATGATCCGGTTTTCCAAGTTTAGCTGTTTAGCCTTGTGTGCCACACCGAAAATGATGACTGTTTTGGCCTTGATCTGCTCCAGCGTAGCAGGATACAGATAGCCGACATAGGTATAATCATCATGGGGACTAAGCACCGCTTTGGCGGGCTTTTTGCTTAAGTACCGGGTGCTGTTTTTCAATTGGTCGCCCTGATATTCTTTTATCCGGTTAAAAATACTGTCTACCTGCCAGCCATACTGTGCAAAGCCGACGGTGTCCACGAGGTGCGAGCGGATTTTTGTTTTATGTGTCATATTTTTACAGGATTGTAAGGTTACAAACATCACGGGAATTAACAACAAAAAGAGTAATGGTTTTTTCATCATAAATATCAATTTTTTTACAAATTTAAGCTTTTATGGTAAAGGGGTTATTACTCTGCATCCCAAATTATTATTTAGTCCGGTTTTGTTTTCCGGTTCATTTTATTACCTTTACAGGTTGAAA
>CAZRAW010000033.1:0-20676 GCA_964598065.1 uncultured Lentimicrobiaceae bacterium | reverse complement strand
GTTAAATAAAAACTTGACATTTTTTTAAATTCAATTACTTTTGCATCCGGAGATAAGGAAACCTGTAATGATATTTTGCTTTACTTATCTCTTTTTTTTACGTTAATACTCAGGGATTTAAAAATTTCATTATGGGACTTAAAGAAAAATCAATTGACCTTCGAAGGCGCATGCGAAATGCCTTAAAAGGGGGAGGAGACAAGGCCATACAAAAGCAAAAGGCCATTGGGAAACTAACTGCCCGTGAGCGTATTATTACTTTGCTCGATTCGAATACTTTTCATGAATACGATCTGTTTGTAGAACATGCCGCCAAGGATTTTGATATGGACAAGAAATATCTTCCTGGTGATGGGGTTATCACGGGAACAGGAACCATTTCCGGTCATCCCGTGTGTATTTATGCTCAGGATTTTACGGTAGCCGGCGGCTCACTCGGCTGGATGCATGCCAAAAAGATCACTAAAATCATGGATCATGCGCTGAAGCTGAAAGTGCCGCTGATTGGTATCAACGATTCGGGCGGTGCACGTATTCAGGAGGGGGTGAATTCACTCGCCGGATATGGTGAAATTTTCTATCGTAACACACTGGCCTCCGGGGTGATTCCTCAAATATCGGTGATTCTTGGTCCTTGTGCCGGTGGGGCCGTCTATTCTCCGGCACTGACCGACTTCGTTTTTGTGGTGGAAAATATTTCTAAAATGTTTATCACCGGCCCTGAAGTTATTAAAACTGTACTTGGTGAGGAAATTAGTATGGAAGCACTTGGCGGGGCTCGTGTACATTGCGAAATAACCGGTAATGCACACTTTTTTGCGAAGAGTGAAGAAGAGTGTTTCAACCAGATTAAAAGCCTGGTCAGTTACATTCCCTGGAACAACAACCGCAAAGCAGCTAAATATCCGAAAAAGAAGCCCAAAACAAAAAAATATAATATTGATAATATTATTCCTTCAGATGCACGCGAACCTTATGATGTTCGTGATGTAATTCGTTCGATTACGGATGACTCTGATTTTATGGAGGTTCAGGAATTGTTTGCCCAAAATATTGTTATCGGTTTTGGACGTATGGAAGGTGACACTGTTGGCTTTGTGGCTAATCAGCCCCTTGTGCTGGCCGGGGTGCTGGATGTGGATTCTTCCGATAAGGCAGCCCGTTTTATCCGCTACTGCGATGCTTTTAATATTCCTTTGGTTACGTTGGTTGACCTGCCGGGTTATCTTCCGGGTGTGGACC
Source organism: uncultured Lentimicrobiaceae bacterium (assembly GCA_964598065.1). Classification (GTDB taxonomy): domain Bacteria; phylum Bacteroidota; class Bacteroidia; order Bacteroidales; family F082; genus Sulfidibacterium. The sequence continues at coordinate 19,434 of CAZRAW010000033.1, read as the reverse complement.
AGGAGCATGCGGGTGTTATCAGACATGGCGCGAAACTTTTGTATGCTTACTCCGAAGCTACGGTACCAAAGATTACGCTGATCATGCGAAAAGCTTATGGCGGTGGTTATATTGCCATGTGCTCACATCATTTGCGTGCCGATTTTGTTTTTGCATGGCCTACGGCTGAAATTGCCGTTATGGGACCCGAAGGTGCGGCTAACATTATTTTCCGTAAGGAAATTATGGCTTCCGAAAATCCGGAGAAATTTAGAAAACAGAAAGTGGACGAATACAAGGAGAAATTTGCCAACCCTTATGTGGCTGCAGCTTATGGTTATATTGATGCTGTTATAGAACCGGCCGAGACCAGAAAAATGATGATCAGGGCTTTGGCTATTTCGCAGGAAAAAGAGGTCTATCTGCCCAGGAAAAAACACGGAATCCCTCCATTCTAAAATCGAACCATTATGTCAGAAAATCAAAATAAAATACTGGATAACTTCACCATTGGGGGGATGTATTATAAAACTATCCTGACGGAAAAGTTCAAAAACAGAAAGCGATACGAAGAGCCTGATATTAATCTTATTAAGGCTTTTATCCCCGGAACGATTGTGGATATTAATGTGAAACAGGGGCAAAGGGTTACGGAAGGAGAGCCGTTGCTGTTGTTGGAAGCCATGAAAATGCGAAATATCATTGCTGCCCCCAGGGATGCTAAGATTAAAAAGTTGTGGGTAAAGAAAACCGATTTGGTTTTTAAAAATCAATTGCTTATCGAACTGTATTAAAGCCGGAACAAGTCGTTGGTTTTTTCAATGTATTGCAACAGTTCCTCTTTTCCCATGCCGGTAATGGCAGAAGTTATAATGTAGGGAGGAAGTTCTTTCCATTTTTGCAGAAGCGCTTTTTTGTATTCAGTCAGGTTTTTTTCTATATTTACTTTACTCAGCTTATCTGCTTTGGTAAAAGTAATTACAAAAGGTATCTGTGACATGGCCAGCCATTCCATGAATTCCGTATCATTTTTTTGTGGTTCGTGACGAAGATCTATCAACAGAAAAAGCGACATCAAATTCGACCGGGTGAGAATGTAATGACGAATCATTTTCTTCCATTTCTTTCGTTCGGTTTTTGAGCGTTTGGCATAACCGTAACCTGGCAAATCAACCAAATACCACTGCTTGTCAATTAAAAAATGGTTTATTGTAATGGTTTTTCCCGGGCTGCCGGAGACTTTTGCCAACTTACGTTTTCCGGTCAGCATGTTGGTCAGCAACGATTTGCCTACATTGGAGCGGCCAATGAATGCATACTCCGGTTTTTCCGGCTTTGGGCACTGGCTCTCCATAGTCGAGCTGGTAATAAATTCTGCTTCCCGGATTTCCATTTCTTTTTTAAATCAGCTATTGAGTGGTATCAGATGCCGTTCTTTTTTCTTGCCGTATATGTCGTTCAGCGTAACGAGAATGCCCGTCTCCTCAACATTGCCGAAGTGGTCATTCAGCGCTGTACCAAAAGTTTTCATGGTGGAAGAAAGACTCATGTAAGCATTGAAAAGTGGTGGAATATTTTCTCCGAGTTTCCTGACTTTCTGTATCAGAATTCGGTAGTTTTCATCATAATTGGCGCCACTAAAAATACTGTCCAGAATTTTAATATCTGTTTTAATAGGTAGCGGTTTACGTGGGCGGATTAAATTTTCCTTATCGGGAAAATACTTCTGCATAAAATAGAGAATCATATCCCTGCCAAAGGAATCGAAGTGTGGATACATGGTTATTTTTCCGAACAGGTATTTCACATCCTGATGCTTGACGGTAACAGCCCCGAGACCATCCCAAAGGTTATCGAGAGAAAACAGTCCCCGTCTCAGGTTATAAACCGGTTGATAATAAGGCTGTACAAAAGAACGTCCCAGCTCAATGGTATATGGAAGATATTTTTCAATAAAAGAGTTGTTGTATTTAAACAAACGCGATGTTGGAGAAAAGACCTCCCCGTTTGTAATTTTCATGTCTTTGCAGTGGATATAACGATAGCCGCCTACAATGGCCTGCTCGTCAGGGTCCCATACTATTAGTTGCCTAAAAGCTCCTTCTCCCCGGTCATATTCGTCGATGTCAACGGATTTTCCGGTTCCTCCTTTTGCATCCCGAAAAGTAACTTCGCGTAACCGGCCAATCTCCATCATAATGTGTGGCGCTTCCTCTGCGGTAAGGTCGTAAATTTCATTGCCTCCGCTATTGGTTTTCCTTAGGAAATTATTTTTGTTTAACTCGGAAACTAAAAGTTCTTTGTTTACCGGAAGAATTATTGTTTCCATTTTTTTCAGTTTATTGTTGCAAAGATACAATCAATCTGCTAAAAATTTTTGTTCCGGGTTGTCTTTTAGTAAATAGATGAAATCACGCATGCGGTCTGCCCATTCCAGCCGGGGGTGCCTATGGTCAAAAATTTTGTAAGAAATTGGTTTGCCAAATGTTATGGTAATGGTTTTATCCTTTTGTTTGTAAAACTCATCCACAAGATAGAGCATTTCTATGTTGCTTTTAATGTGTAGTAGTTTCCGAAGGTTGGCCAGATTGTAAAAAAAGTTTGTGTTTCGGCCACTGATGTGTGTGGGAATGACATCTCTTTTAAACCGTTTGGCTTTGGTGATAAAGGTGGGATGCCAGGTGAGGTCTTTTATAATGCCCTTTTTCTTCCTCGAAGCCAAACCTGCCGGAAAATAACAGATGATTTTGCCGGAAGCAAAAGTGTCGTTGATAATTTGAATGTTTTCTGTGTTTGAGCCGTGTTTGTTAATGGGGATGAAGAGCGGTTCTAAGTTGTTCACGTTCATGAGTATATCGTTGACCGGGAAAACGAGATCACTTCTTTTTTTTGCCACGGTCATCATCAGTGCCAGTCCGTCTAACCCGCCGAGAGGATGGTTGGAAGCCACGATGGCCTTGCCGGTATCGGGGATATTTTCCAGACCGATAACTTTTACCTTTGTGTTCATAAAAGTCAATGCTCCCTCAACAAAAGGAATGCCCTCGAGATGACCGTATTGCTTCAGAAACTCATTCAGTTCATCTTCATGAACAACCCGCCTCAGGTAGTTTATAATAAAACCGGGCAACCGTTTTCTTAATGTGGGGCTTTTACGCTCAATAACCCGTGCGACATCAATCATTTCAGCCTTGACAACCGATTCTTTTTCTTCCATATCCGCTGCTGTTTTATCAGAACAAAAATAGGGATTATTCTGTACTTTTCTGCCTTAAAACATTTCCGCTCCGGCTTGTCGATTTTCTTAAACCGGTTTATTAACAAAATACCGGATTTTACGTTGTTAATAAGTTTCCACGGACTTTCTGTAAAAATCTATCCTGGTGGTAATCAGTATAATACCATCTTTTAATAAAAGAAATCCCATTAAAAATGTAACATTTTTTTAACAATGTGGTAAAATGTGGTAGAAAATGTTAAAATGTGGTAAATATATAGTATATTTACGCCATAAAACTGTGTTTAATGCTCAATATTTTAGGAACATACGAAGCCAAAGTAGATGCCAAAGGAAGATTCATGTTCCCAGCGCCTTATAAAACCCAAATGGGTGATGGGGTGAAAAATGGCTTTGTGGTTAAGCGGAGTATTTTCAAAAAATGTCTTGAGCTTTTCCCTTTTGATCAGTGGCAGACAGAAACGGCTATGGTGGGAAAGCTGAATATGTTTAAGAAAAAGAACGCAGATTTTGTTACCAAGTTTATGGCTGGTGTCAAACCGGTCGAGCTGGATGGTACCGGACGGTTGCTTCTCCCGAAGGACTTGCTGAATTATGGTGGAATTACTAAGCAGATCGTGCTCACATCAGTCGTAAACCGAATTGAAATCTGGGATAAAGTCGCCTATGAAAAGGCTGTGGATTATAACCCGGATGATTTTGCCGATTTGGCGGAAGAGGTTATGGGTGAGTTCGAAACTGATTAAAATATGTATCACAATCCGGTATTATTACATAAAAGCGTAGGGGGTTTAAATATCCATCCCAACGGGGTGTATGTGGATGCTACATTTGGTGGCGGGGGCCATGCACGTGCTATTCTAAAACAGTTAGATGCTGAGGGGCGTTTGGTAGCTTTCGACCAGGATGCAGAAGCCGAAGCCAACAAGCCGGATGACAAACGGTTGATCTTTGTAAATCAGAATTTTCGTTACCTGAAAAATTTTCTTCGTCTTTACGGTATGTTACCGGTGGATGGTATTCTGGCCGACCTCGGTGTGAGTTCTCACCAGTTTGACAAGGCCGAACGTGGCTTTTCTACCCGTTTTGATGGCCCGCTGGACATGCGCATGGGGAAACACGTAAACCTAACTGCCGCAGAGGTTGTCAATACCTATTCCGAAGATGAATTGAATAGAATTTTCAGGTTGTATGGTGAGATAAAAAACAGCCGTTGCATGGCAAAGCTTATTTGTGCACGGCGTAAAGAGAAAGTTTTTGAAACCACCTTCGAGCTGGAGGCTGCTGTTGAAAAATGTATTCCGCCCACGCGAAAAAACAAAATGCTGGCCATGCTGTTTCAGGCTATCCGTATTGAAGTAAACCAGGAAATGGAAGCGCTGAAAGCTTTCCTGGAACAGGCGGCCGATGTACTGAAACCCAATGGCCGGCTGGTTGTCATCTCCTACCATTCGTTAGAAGACCGTTTGGTGAAGAATTTTATTAAAGCCGGAAATTTTGAGGGGAAAATAAAAAAAGACTTTTTCGGAAACGACCTAATTGATTTCAAACCGGTGGTTAACAAAGCCATTACTCCCGATGCGGAAGAAATAGTACAAAACAGCCGTGCCCGCTCTGCCAAATTGAGGATTGCTGAAAAATGCTAAATAATGAAAAAAAATACACGCAAACCGGAATTTACAGAAAACAGTCCATCGCACCATGATGTCGCCGGGGCTTTCAGCCGCGCCATGCAGGATGTGCTTGGCGGCGCTATTCTAGAAAATAAAAAAACACAGCGTATTTTTCCATATCTGCTTTTCCTCGCTCTGCTGGCCTTTGTCTATATCACCAATGATTACGTGCTGGAAAATAAGGTCAGGAGAATCGCCAGGATGGAGAGCGAAATCAAAGAACTGCGCTACGAGTACATTTCTGTAAATTCTGATTTGATGATTCTTAGCGAACAGTCGCAGTTAGAAAAACGGCTGAAAAGCTTGGGTATCAAAGAAAATAATGTACCGGTAAAAACAATCATCATTTACCAAAAGCAGGAAAAATAGTTTTGGAAAGCAACAAGAAAGTCATATTACCCCGTGTTTATCTCGTCTATTTCGGGACGCTTGTCTTTGCTTTTATGATTATTGGAAAAATGGTTTACATCCAATACAAAGAAGGCCCTGCGCTTATAAGCAAGGCCAAAAAGCAGGAGATAAAGATTTTCGACCTGAAAGCTAACCGCGGCAATATTTTATCGGACAAAGGCAACCTGATCGCTACCTCTGTGCCGGTTTTTGAGATTCGTATGGATGTAGCCGGCGGTTATATTTCCAATACGTTTTTTAATCAAAATGTTGATTCCCTCGCCTATAGACTATCTATGCTTTTCGGGGACAGGTCAGAAACTGCCTATAAAAAGATGCTGGTACGCGCCCGTGCCAATGGAAATCGTTATCTGCTGATACATCGTAATGTAAGTTATATGCAACTGAAAAAGCTACGTACTTTTCCCATTTTTCGGAGAGGAAGATACGATGGCGGGCTTATTGCCATGCAAAAAACAAGAAGACGTTTGCCTTTTGGCTGGCTCGCTGCCCGGACTATTGGGTACGAAATCAAAAAAGCACATCTCTTTGTCGGACTTGAAGGTGCCTATTCAAAGGTGCTTACCGGTGTGAATGGCAAACAAATCCGGCGCAGAATAAACGATGGGGCATGGCTCCCCATTCACACTGAAAATGAAATAAAGCCTCAAAATGGCAAAGATGTTATTTCTACTTTAGATATGAACCTGCAGGATATAGCCGAAAATGCCCTGCTTAAACAAATGATAAAACATGAAGCCTACATGGGATGTGTTGTGCTGATGCAGGTGAAAACCGGCAATATAAAAGCCATTGCCAATCTGCGCTACAATTCGAAAACCGGCAAGTATGAGGAAAGCTACAACATGGCTATCGGAGAGAAGTACGAACCCGGTTCTACTTTTAAACTGGCTTCAATTATATCCGGTTTGGATGACCATAAATTCAAATTGAGTGATACAGTTTCGGTGAAGAAAGGATATGTGGTTTATTTCGGTAGAACATTGCGTGATGTGGACGTCATCGGTGACGGAATGATCACCATCCGGCAGGCTTTTGAATACTCCTCCAATGTGGGTATATCCAAAGTGATAGAGAAAGCATATAAAAACGATCCTTCGCAATTTATCGCACATCTGTATGCTATGTCGCTGAACAAACCGCTGGGATTAAAAATTTCCGGTGAAGCAAAACCTTATATCAAAAGTCCGAAGGACAAAAAGTATTGGTATCGTACTTCACTCCCGTGGATGTCGGTGGGTTACGGATTGGAGTTAACGCCTTTACAACTGCTTACCTTTTATAATGCAGTGGCCAATAACGGTGTTGAAGTAAAACCGCGTTTTGTGACTGCCATTGCCGATGGCGGAAGAGTGGTGAAAAAGTTTGGTGTTAAGGTGATTAATCCCCGTATTGCTTCCCCTTCCATCATACGAAAAGTACAAGGTCTGCTTGAAGGGGTTGTCTTATACGGTACGGCTCGAAATCTGAGAAACAAATATTTTAAAATTGCAGGGAAAACAGGTACGGCAAGAATAGCCGGGGGGAAAGAATATATTAAGGGAGCTTATAATGCTTCTTTCGTGGGATATTTTCCTGCCGATGATCCGCAGTATTCAGCTATTGTGGTAATTAGGGAGCCGAAACATGGCTATTACGGTAGCGAAGTGGCTGCTCCTGTTTTTAAGGAGATTGCCGACAAAGTGTATGCCACCTCATTGGCGCTACACAAAAAAACGACCCCCGATACTTTGAAAGAAAACTTTCCGCTGGCTGTAAATGCTGCCTGGTATCACGATTTAAAAATAATTTACAAAGATCTTGGCATAAAGGAGTCAGGCAAATCGGTGGGCGAAACCTGGACTATTACCGCAGACCGGAACAACAAAGTGTTTTTTCAGCCGAAAACTTTTACAAAAGGACTGGTTCCCAATGTCAGAGGGATGACAGCTGAAGATGCTATTTATCTTTTGGAAAACAGGGGTCTGAGTACGCAGGTGCAGGGAAGGGGAGTCGTGTACAGGCAGTCGCTGAAGGCGGGAACCCGCTTTCATAAAGGACAGGAAATATTGATTCAATTATCAAACTTTTAATATAGATCATTGAAACGTTTGGACGACATATTATACAAAACCGACGTTGAGAGTATCAGCGGAAATGGAAATATTGCTCTGTCACAGGTGGTCTTCGATTCACGCAAAGTGCAACACGGCGACGTTTTTGTAGCGGTGTCCGGTACCCGGGTAGATGGTCACCGTTTTATTGATGCTGCTGTTCGGCAGGGCGCTGTGGCTGTGGTTTGTGAGACTTTGCCTGCGGAGTTGAAACCGGATGTAACCTATGTCAGAGTAAAAAATTCGGCGTTTGCTCTGGGGCAGATGGCTTCTAATTTCTTTGATAGACCGTCGGAAAGCCTTCGTCTAATGGGTGTAACCGGTACCAACGGAAAAACTACCATTGTTACCCTGCTGCATCAACTGTTTTTGGCGTTGGGATACAAAACCGGTATGCTTTCCACCATTGTTAACAAGGTGAACCAAAAAGAAATTAAAACCAGCCTTACTACTCCTGATGCATTAAGTATAAACCGGGTTTTGCGAAAGATGGCCGATGCCGGCTGCGAATATGCTTTTATGGAAGTGAGTTCGCATGCTATTGTACAGGAACGTATTGCGGGCCTTCAATTTACCGGCGCTTTGTTTACGAACATTACACACGACCATCTGGATTATCATAAAACTTTTAAAGATTATATCACAGCCAAAAAAAAATTCTTTGACGGTTTATCAAAGGATGCTTTTGCTCTCATCAATATCGATGACCGAAATGCCGGGGTGATGGTGCAAAACACATTGGCAAAAAAATACAGTTATGCGCTTAAAGCTATGGCTGATTATCGCGGACGGCTGATGGAAGATGAATTTTCGGGTTTGCAAATGCTTCTCGATGGCAGGGAATTTTATTCTCCAATGGTGGGTAGTTTTAATGCCTCTAACCTGCTGGCTGTTTATGCCACAGCTGTTTTGCTCGGGCAGGACAAAGAGGAGGTGATGCGTGTGCTGAGCGGATTGCGCGGCGCCGAAGGCCGCTTTGAAGTAATGCACTCGCCCGAAGATATTATTTGCATTGTTGATTATGCCCATACACCGGATGCGTTGAAAAATGTTCTAAAGACCATTCATGCCGTACAAATCGGAACCGGACAACTGATAACTGTGGTGGGCGCCGGTGGCGATCGTGATAAGACAAAGCGGCCGTTGATGGCTGCTATTGCTGCTGACATGAGCACGCGTGTCATTCTTACTTCGGACAATCCGCGCAGTGAGAATCCGGAAGAAATCCTCCGCGATATGAAAACTGGTATTGACCCTGTTCACATGAAAAACACCCTTGTTATCACCGACCGCAAAGAAGCTATCAAAACTGCTTATGCACTAACTGGAAAAGGAGACATTATTTTGGTGGCAGGCAAAGGACATGAAAAATATCAGGAAATCAATGGGGTCCGGCATCCCTTTGACGATAAACAAGTGTTGATTGAATTATTTAAAGAGCAATAACTATGTTTTATTATCTGTTTAAATATTTGCATGAAAATTTTTCTGTTCCCGGCTCGGGAATGTTTCAATACCTCTCTTTCAGGGCTGCGCTGGCTTTAATTACATCTCTGCTGATTAGTCTTGCGTTTGGTGAACAATGGATTAAATATTTGAATAAAAAGCAGGTGGGAGAAACTGTCCGCGACCTTGGCCTCGAAGGCCAGTTGGAGAAACAGGGAACCCCCACCATGGGCGGACTGATTATTCTTGCGTCTATCATCGTTCCTACGTTGCTTTTTGCACAGCTTGATAATGTGTATATAATTTTGATGCTGTTTACAACCATTTGGCTCGGCGCTCTGGGTTTTATCGATGACTACATTAAAGTTTTTAAGAAAAATAAAAAGGGCCTTAGCGGTAGATATAAAATTGTCGGACAGGTGATTCTCGGACTTATTGTCGGGTTGGTTATGTATTTTAACAAAAATGTGGTTATTCGTGAGAAACAGATGAATCCGGTGTCACAGGTCTATCAGATTATTAATAAATCAGGCCCTTCGGCACGGTATTCTATCACTGAAAAGCACTCGACCAAAACGACTATTCCGTTTTTGAAAAATAACGAATTTGACTATGCCATGTTACTCCAATGGCTGGGTCCCGGCTATGAAAAATGGGCTTTCCTGATTTTTATTCCCATAGTTATTTTAATCATCACCGGCGTTTCTAACGGGGCCAACCTTACCGATGGTATGGATGGTCTGGCGGCGGGAACGTCGGCTATTATGGGGGCTACACTCGGTATTCTGGCCTGGGTGTCGGGTAACATTATTTTTGCCGACTATCTGAACATCATGTATTTGCCCAATGTGGGCGAGCTGGCGGTTTATATCAGCGCTTTTGTAGGCGCTACCGTGGGATTTTTGTGGTACAATACCTATCCGGCACAGGTGTTTATGGGCGATACGGGTAGTCTGGCAATTGGCGGAATCATTGCCGTGTTTGCCATCATCATCCGTAAAGAGTTGCTGATACCCATATTTGGTGGCATCTTTCTCGCTGAGAGTATTTCAGTGATATTACAAGTGGGTTATTTTAAATATACCAGGAAGAGGTATGGTGTGGGAAAGAGGATTTTCAAAATGGCACCGCTACATCACCATTTTCAAAAACTGGGTTTCCCGGAGCCTAAAATCGTATTGCGTTTTTTTATTGTGGGAATTGCCCTTGCTGTAGCAACCATCATTACATTGAAAGTGAGATAAATATGAATATAAATGAAGCAAAAAGACGAAATAGTTGTTCTCGGCGCCGGCGAAAGCGGAACGGGAGCTGCTGTGTTGGCAAAAAAGCATGATTTGCCGGTTTTTGTTTCGGATAAAGGAAAGATAAGTGAACAATACAGACGCGTTCTTAAACAGTTTGAAATAGATTTTGAAGAAAACAGACACGATACCGTACGGATTTTCGCTGCTGCCAAAGTAGTAAAAAGTCCCGGAATCCCTGACACGGTTCCGATGATTCGTCAGCTGAAAGAGAAGAGCATTCCAGTGATTTCGGAGATTGAATTTGCAGGTGGTTTTACGCAGGCAAAGAAAATCTGTATCACCGGGAGTAACGGGAAGACCACTACCACGCTGCTCACCTACCACATTCTTAAAAATGCCGGACTGAATGTGGGGCTGGCCGGAAATGTCGGGAAAAGTTTCGCCTGGCAGGTGGCTTTCCATAATTTCGACTGGTATGTGTTGGAAATAAGTAGTTTTCAGTTAGATGGAATGTATCGGTTCAAAGCTGATATTGCAGTATTACTGAACATAACGCCCGATCATCTTGACCGGTACGACAATGATTTTCAAAAATATACGGACAGCAAATTCCGGATTCTTCAAAACCAGACGGAAAACGATTATTTCGTTTACTGGGCCGACGACCCGGTGATTCGCAGAGAGATAAAAAAAAGAAAAATTAAGGCAACTCCGGTTCCTTTTGGCGAGCACAGCGCTGACCAATATCCGGGAGCCGGTATAACAGATAAAAAAATAAGATTTAATAACAATAAAAATAGTTTTGATATGACACTCGAACAGTTAGCATTACAAGGTAAACACAATACTTACAACTCCATGGCTTCCGGGGTAACTGCCCATTTGATGGAAATAAGAAAAGAAACTATCAAACAGAGTCTTTCCGATTTTCAGAATATTGCCCATCGTTTGGAGTATGTGGCCAGTGTTCACGGCATTACCTTTATTAATGATTCCAAAGCAACCAACATTAACTCGACCTGGTATGCACTGGAATACATGGAAAAATCAACCGTTTGGATTGTAGGCGGGGTGGACAAAGGCAACGATTACGATCTTCTGAAACCGCTCGTAGCTGAAAAGGTGAAAGCCATTGTTTGTCTTGGTTTGGACAACAGGCATATACACAAAGCGTTTGAAGGCCTTGCAGATTCCATAATTGATACCGAGTCAGCGCGGGAAGCCGTAACTACAGCTTATTATCTTGCAAAAAAAGGAGATACGGTTTTGCTCTCACCGGCTTGTGCCAGTTTCGACTTGTTTGAAAACTACGAAGACCGCGGAAACCAGTTTAAAGCGGCAGTAAACGAATTGTAACCTTTTGAAAAAAGCGAGATGAATTTCCTCAATAGTAAAATAGACATTAAAGGAGACCGGGTTATTTGGGCAGTGGTCTTTATATTAACTATTTTGTCCTTTCTCGCAGTGTATAGTTCTACGGGAACACTTGCCTATAAATACCATGGCGGCAATACCACTTACTATATGATTAAGCACGGCATTATTTTGCTTACAGGACTACTGCTCATGTATATAGCTCATTTGTTGAAATATACCTATTATTCCCGGATTTTTCAGATTGCTTTTTATATTGCTGTTCCGCTTTTGTTTATTACTCTGTTGTACGGGCTCAACCTTAACGAAGCCCGCCGCGCCCTGCCTTTACCGTTTCATTTGAGTTTCGAGACCTCCGACCTCGCCAAGCTTACGCTGATTGTTTACCTTGCCCGTGAACTCACGAAAAAAGAGAAGGAGATACGAAATTTTAATAAAGTGTTGTTATATTTAATGCTCCCCATCCTTATTGTTTGTGGCTTGATTTTTCCGGCTAACCTTTCTACTGCCGCCCTTATTTTTGTTACCAGTCTGGTTTTGATTTATATAGGAAAAGTAAAATTCTCTTATATACTCTCGATTATTGGTTTGAGTGTGCTGCTTTTGGGATTTGCGCTTGGTGTGCTTTTGATGATGCCGGCGGGGAAACAGGCTCGTTTAAATACCTGGAAAGCCAGGATAGAACAGTTTAAAAGTGGAGAATCGGGGAATGATTATCAGGTGGAACAGTCAAAAATTGCCATTGCTTCCGGCGGCTTACTTGGAAAGATGCCGGGCAAAAGCACACAGCGCAATTTTCTGCCCCATCCCTATTCCGATTTTATTTTTGCCATAATAGTGGAAGAATACGGATTGATAGGAGGAACTATTGTTGTTTTGTTGTACCTTATTTTGTTGTACCGGGCGGTACGTATTGTAACAAAAGTCCCCAATAATTTTGGGGCATATCTTGCTATCGGCCTGAGTTTTAGTTTGGTATTTCAGGCAATGATTAATATGGGTGTGGCCGTGCATTTGCTGCCGGTAACCGGACAGCCGTTGCCTTTGGTTAGTATGGGCGGAACTTCTATTTGGTTCACCAGTCTGTCCATCGGGATTTTGCTCAGCGTGAGTAAGGAGCTGGAATCAAACAAAACAGAAAAAATTGCACATGGAACAGCCTGAAAAATATAAGATACTGATGAGCGGAGGAGGTACGGGCGGCCATATTTTCCCGGCTATTGCCATTGCCAACGACTTAAAGGCAAAGTTGAAAGATGTGGACATCCTTTTTGTGGGAGCGAGAGGCCGGATGGAAATGGAGAAAGTTCCGCAGGCTGGTTTTCCCATCGAAGGACTATGGATTAGCGGCCTTCAGCGAAAGCTGACGCTGAAAAATTTGATATTTCCGTTCAAGCTGTTAGACAGCCTGATAAAAGCACGCCGCATTGTGAAACAGTTCCAACCCGATGCTGCGGTAGGAACCGGAGGTTATGCCAGCGGTCCTCTTTTGAAAGCCGCAGCAAATGCAGGGTTTCCTACTCTGATTTTGGAACAAAACTCTTATCCCGGCATTACCAACCGATGGCTCGGCAAAGTCGTTAATGTGGTTTGTACTGCTTATCAGGGTATGGAAAAATATTTTCCTGCTGAAAAAATTGTGGTTACAGGAAGTCCCATCCGGAAGAATATCCGGGAGACAGCAGTAACAACTACAGATGCCCGAAAGTTTTTCGGGCTGGAAGAAAACAGAAAAACATTATTGATTATTGGCGGAAGCCAGGGAGCACGTCGTATTAATGAGGCGGTAGCTCTGCATGTGGAACTACTGCTGGCAACTGGTATGCAAATCATTTGGCAGACCGGAAAACCGTCACTTGAAATGGCCGGGAAATCTTTGCTGAATTCAAAATTTAGAAATCGTGTGGTAGTCAGGGATTTTATTTATGAAATGGATAAAGCTTATGCTGCCGCTGATGTGGTGGTGTCGCGGGCAGGCGCCATCGCTATTGCCGAGATTATTCAGGTAAACAAACCGGCTATATTTATTCCGTTGCCTTCGGCTGCCGAAGACCATCAAAAGCGAAACGCCATGGCGCTTGTGCAGAAAGAGGCCGCGGTTCTGTTAGAAGAAAAAAATGCCTCCCGCGATCTCTTTGAGGTGGTGAATGATTTAATGAAAGACGAAGAAAAAAAGGAGTCAATTAAAAAGAATCTCCGGCAGTTTGAACATGGTGATGCCACTGAAAAGATTGTAAAAGAAGTTTTGAAATTAATTCAACAAAAAAAAGCTTGAAAAAAAGACCTGACATAGTATATTTTTTGGGCATAGGCGGAATTGGTATGAGCGCTTTGGCGCGCTATTTCCATAACCTGGGCAGAACCATTTACGGCTATGATGTGAGTAGTACGCCTCTTACCCGGCAACTCGAAGCCGAAGGAATGCATATTCACTATGTCGATAATGTTTCACTGATTCCGGAAAACGTTACACGGGTAATCTATACGCCTGCCATTCCGGAAGACAACCGGGAGTTCCGGTTTTTCAAAGCCCGTAACATAAAAACGGAAAAACGTGCTGCTGTCATTGGCGAAATCAGCCGCAACCTGTTTACCATTGCTATTGCCGGAACGCATGGAAAAACCAGTATCACCGCAATGGTAGCTCAGATACTCCACACAGCCGGGCTACCCATGGTCGCCTTCGTCGGAGGTATCGCAAAAAATTTCGGTACTAATTTAATTATTTCGGAACATCCGCAATACATGGTGGTTGAAGCCGACGAGTATGACCGTTCGTTACTCACATTACATCCTGATATTGATGTGATTACCTCGGTGGATGCCGACCATTTGGATGTCTATTCCGGCCTCGAAGATTTGCAGAGAACATTTTTGCAGTTTGCCCGTCTTCTTCCTGAAAAAGGGCTGCTTATCCATCAGGAAAAGTTAAAAATTTTTGTTGGCGAAATAAAAAACAGAATGTCTTACGGAATTACCGGTGATGCGGTACTTTCTGCCGATAATATCCGTTTGGAAGAGGGGCGTTATTGTTTTGATGTCCGGGAAAATTGTAAACAGCTAATGTTGCTGAAAATGCATATTCCCGGAAGGCATTATGTGGAAAATGCCCTGGCAGCCATCGGGGTGGCTTTGCGGCTAAATATAGAAATTCCCGTTATTAAAAGAGCGCTGGAAACTTTTACCGGTGTTGTCCGGCGTTTTGACTATCGTATCCGTACTTCCGAAATGATTTATATCGATGATTATGCCCATCATCCCGAAGAACTGCGGGCAACACTTCAGGCTGTGCGTCAGACCTATCCCGGCAGGAAGATAACAGCTGTTTTTCAGCCTCATTTGTATAGCCGTACACGTGATTTTGCCGACGATTTTGCCCGTGTGCTCAGTGAAACAGACTGCCTGATACTGCTGGAAATCTATCCTGCACGGGAAAAGCCGATTCCGGGGATTACTTCCCGGCTGATAGCAGATAAAGTGAACCTGAAAGAAAAATATATTATGGATAAAAAGAGGCTTTTTGCTTTTTTAAAAAGAGAAAAACCTGCACTTTTGCTGACACTCGGCGCCGGTGATATCGGGCTGATGGTTAGTGAAATTGAAAAAATAATGATGGCATCATGAAAAAGATTTTATCCATATTGTCCGTTTCGCTTTTTGCACTGGCATTGGTCATATTGGCCGGATATGGTTTTTGGCAATATCGAAACGAAAAAGTAAAAAGAATTGTTGTGCATATACAACGACAGGGGACTGTGGGGTTTCTGAGCGAAAAAAAAATTAAATCTTTGATCCATGCACAGGATAAAGTGATAGGATATCCTGTGAAAATGGTAAATTCCGGACAGATAGAAAAAGCAATTTCGAAAGATCCGTATGTGAAAAATGTGGATGTCTATTTGAGTATTTTGGGTAACATGATGGTCAATGTAACCGAAAGGATACCGTTGCTGCGCATTTATAATCAAAAAAACAGAAGCTGCTATGTGGATACGGAAGGAAATCTTTTTCCGCTGAGCAGCTATTTTTTCCCGCGGGTATTGCCTGTAAACGGTTACGTAAAAGTGAAACTGGTTATGGGAAAAAATATTTATGATAGTCTTTATCGCCATACAGTGTTACCCGGACTATATTTGCTGGCAAAAAAAATCAGGGCAAATCCCTTCCTTAAAGCGGATATCAGCCAGCTGTTTGTCAACAGCAAAGGAGAGATAGATATGGTTCCCGAGCTGGGCAGGCACATCATTCATTTTGGGGACAGTAACCAAATGAACGTTAAACTGGAAAATCTTGAGGCGTTCTACAAACAGGTGTTTGTACATGAAGGCCGGTCAAAATATAAGAGTATTAATCTGGCATACACTAATCAGATAGTTTGCACAAAAAAACAGTTTTATGGAAAATGAAATTATTGTCGGACTTGACATCGGAACCACTAAAATTGCCTGTATTGTAGGGCAAAAAAATGAATTTGGAAAAATCGGGATACTCGGTTACGGTAAAACCGAATCCATTGGTGTGAAACGAGGTGTCGTCATCAATATCGAAGATACGGTAACCTCTATTCGAACGGCGGTAGCTAACGCCGGGGAGAAATCGGGGGTGGATATAAAATATGTGAATGTGGGCATTGCCGGGCAGCATATCAAAAGTATCCAGCACCGGGGTTCACTTATCCGCGAAGATGCCGATAAGGAAATTACCAACGAAGAGGTGGAAAAACTTGTCAGCAATATGTATAAGCTGAACATGTCGCCCGGAGAGGAAATCATCGAGGTAATTCCTCAGGATTTTATCATTGATGATGAAGATGGTATTCGCCATCCGGTTGGCATGCTCGGTAACAAGTTAGAAGCCAACTTCCATATCATCATTGGCCAGATTGCCGCAGCAAAAAATATTTACAAGTGCATTATCAAAGCCGATCTGGAAATGGCCGATTTGATTCTCGAGCCTATGGCTTCAGCTGAAGCAGTGCTGAGCGAGGAAGAAAAAGAAGCCGGGGTAGCCCTGGTCGATATTGGCGGGGGAACATCGGATATTGCTATCTTTCAGGATAGTATCATCCGGCACACTGCAGTGATTCCTTTTGGTGGTGATATTATTACCGAAGACGTGAAAGAAGGCTGTTCCATTATTCGCCGGCATGCCGAAGAGCTGAAAGTGAAATTTGGTTCTGCCCTTGCCAGCGAGAACAGTGAGAGTGAAGTGGTAGCCATTCCCGGTTTGCGTGGTCGTCCGCCAAAGGAAATTACACTGAAAAATCTTGCTTCTATTATCCAGGCGCGTATGGAAGAGATTATTGACCATGTGCATTATGAAATTAAAACATCCGGTTTTGAAAAGAAACTCATTGCAGGAATTGTACTTACAGGTGGCGGTGCACAGCTTAAGCATATCAACCAGCTGATGGAATTTAAAACCGGAATCGAAACGCGCATTGGCTATCCCAACGAACATCTCGCCAAAGAAGTTCCGGAGGAGATGGCAAGCCCTATGTATGCTACGGGTATCGGGTTGGTAATTGAAGGCATAAAACGAATGGATAGCGAAATTAAAAAATCAAGAGGAAATATTGATAAATCTTCTGATAAACCAAACGCCAAAAAAGAAAGAAAGAAATCTAAAGGTTTGCAGGGAACCGGACGATATCTCGAGATACTAAAAAAGTGGTTTGAAGATGCCAATTAAATTAACTTTTATATGTTAAAAACTATCTTTTAATACATCGAAAAAATCAGAACAATTATTTAATTTTAATTCGGAAATTATGGAAAGAAATATGCAGATAAAACCGGAAAATAATCTTTTTAAAGCCATGGAAAACAAGATTGAGTTCAATACAAAAAAACAACCTTCCATCATTAAAGTTATCGGCGTTGGCGGTGGTGGAGGCAACGCTGTAAATCACATGTTTGTACAGGGCATTGAGGGTGTCGATTTTGTGGTGTGTAATACGGATATGCAGGCATTGGCCGCCAGCCCGGTTCCCGTGAAAGTCCAGCTTGGAAGTTCAGGCCTCGGCGCCGGTGCCATACCAAAAGTAGCAGAAAAAGCTGCCATCGATTCCCTTGACAAACTGAAAGTTGTGTTGGACAGCGAGACACAAATGGTGTTTATTACGGCAGGAATGGGCGGCGGGACTGGAACAGGCGCCGCTCCGGTGATTGCTAAGTTCGCCCGCGAACAAGGCTTGCTTTCCGTGGCAATAGTAACCCTTCCTTTTCATTTTGAGGGTCGCCGGAAAATGTTGAAAGCCGAACAGGGAATTACCGAGTTGAGGAAATATGTGGATACCCTGCTGATTATCAGTAATGATAAATTGCGTGAACAGTATGGTGACCTTGGCCTTGGGAATGCTTTTGCCCGTGCGGATGATGTGTTAACGACTGCTGCCAAAGGAATAGCGGAGCTGATTACCGTTCATGGTTATGTAAATGTTGACTTTGAGGATGTGAAGACTGTTATGAAAGACAGTGGGAAAGCCATTATGGGCTCTGCCGTTAGCAATGGAGAAGACCGTGCCTATAAAGCCATTGAAGAAGCTATGCGTTCGCCGCTGCTGGATGACAATGATGTGAGCGGCGCCAAAAACATCCTGCTTTATATTTCAACCGGCAATTCGGATGTTACCATGGACGAAATCACGGTTATTACAGATTATATTTCCGATAGATGTGGAGGTAATGAAACAGATGTTATTTGGGGACGTGGTATTGATGATTCGATGGGAGACAACCTTGGTGTAACCATTATTGCCACAGGATTTGACTCAAAAACAAAAATAAAGCCTCTTTACCCTGTGAGAGAAGAACAACTGACTGCCGGGTCCGTGATGGAAAATGATATAACGAAGGCGAACACAACCAAACCGAAAACGGATGATATAAAATTTACCCATATCCCTGAGCTGATTCATAAAAGTGAACAGGTTGATGCTAAACATAAAGAAAAAGTATCGGTGAATTCTACGAAGAAGGTTGTACATGAATTACATGAATCGCCTGAAAACAACCAAAGTGTACCGGTAAATGAAATTATACCCGGGACATCGCCGGAAACGAAACATCCTGTTTTACATAAATCTACCAAGAAACAACCATCGACCGGTGATGAAAAAACGGAAAATACCCAGTCCGATGTTACCAATAAAGAACTGGATGCCAAAATGCAAAAAGCCTCTCTTGACAGGAAAAAGAAACTTGCCGAATTGAGTATGCTTCGTAGTAAGTCGGTCTCCGAACAGGAAAAAATACCGGCCTATAAACGTCAACATGTTCAGCTTTCCGAACCGAATTATTCTTCCGAATCGCAGGTGTCGCGCTACACACTTTCGGAAGATAATAAGAAAAACACCATTATTAAATCCGACAATTCATTTTTGCACGATAACGTTGATTAATACAAAACTATGGGCTTAGAACATATTATAAATCAGGATTTAAAGGCGGCCATGCTGGCAAAAGACCGGCGTAAATTAGAAGCCTTACGGGCTATAAAAGCCGCTTTGCTGCTTGAAAAAACCGGTGGCGGTGTCGGAGATGCCGAAATTCCGAAAAGTGTGGAGGTGAAATTGCTGCAAAAGCAGGTAAAACAGCGCCGCGATACGGCAAAAATTTATCGCGAACAGAATCGTCCCGAACTGGCTGAAGAGGAAGAATATCAGGCAGGTATTATCGAAAAATATCTCCCGGAACAAATGTCGGAAGAGGAGATAAAAACAGTGGTTGAAAAAATAATTTCCGATACCGGAGCTTCTTCTATAAAAGATATGGGCCGTGTGATGGGTATGGTGGCGAAACAACTTGCCGGGAAAGCTGATAACAAAACGATTTCCGTTCTGGTGAAACAATTACTCTCGTGAAAGACAGTGGATCTGATTCCAAAAAAAGCCGCATATTGTGCGGCTTTTTTTGGAATTATACACTAAAAATTATTTTATCTTAATTGCGAAGTGAGCTTACTTAGGGTTT
>CAZRAW010000032.1:0-20715 GCA_964598065.1 uncultured Lentimicrobiaceae bacterium | reverse complement strand
ATAGGCTGCGGATATGTACACCTTCTGTTGTTTATATTTCAAACCCATCCATTGGGTTTTTTACATTCCTAAGGTTCTTCATGCTTACATGTGTGTAAATCTCTGTTGTCCTACTGCTCTTGTGCCCGAGTAGCTCTTGAATAATCCGTAAATCAACACCCATATCCAATAAATGTGTTGCATAGCTGTGTCGTAAACTGTGAAGTGTAAAATTATGATTTTTTACCACTCTTTCAAGATATTTATGGAAAATATTCTCTAAACTGCTTGGTGAATAGGAAACACCCGGTTTTTGCCCTTCAATTAACCAGATGCGTGGCTTAAACTGTTTGTAGTAAATGTTTAATAGCTCCTTTAACTTGCCGGGTAAAGGCAGATCCCTGTCCTTTTTTCCCTTTGCATTGAGTATCATGACAGAATCCCTTTTGAAATTAATATCTTCCAACTTTAAATTTAGCAATTCACTTCTTCGCAATCCCAATGAGTAAATGGCGCTCAGTGCTATTTTGTGTTTGATGTTCGGTATTCCTGCCAAAAAGGCCTCAATATCTTCTATAGGTATAACTTTGGGTAATTTCTGCCCCTCTATGGGACGCTCAATCTGGTTCAATTCGTAACGAATACCTTTCATCTTTACATAAAATGTTTTAATGGCACTAATGTACTGGTTCTGTGTTTTTGACGAATAACCATTTTTAATGATAAAATCGAAATTAAATTTCTCAATATCCTTAATGCTAATATCCTGTACTGATTTCGTTGAGTAATATCTGAAAAAAACAGTCAGACAACTATTGTAGATTTTTACAGTGTTGCCGGCATAACGTTTCTGAATCATCCACTTCTTAAACTGCTCAAGCTCTTTTTTGTGTAGTTCGGTTAATTTTGCCAAATTTTTATAAGCTTCCTTTTTAGTATTTCTTAAAGTGAAATTACTTTTTACTATCGTAACGACAACATTTGTCCCGGAAATGTCTTCTTTGATTTGTTGCAGGTTATCTTCGTTGGCATAAGCTGTCCACAACTTACTCTTTGTATGCCACCGTACACCTTTTAGTTTCCTGATTTCGTCTTTTAGCGCATAGGGGATTTCTATGTAAAGCAAACGATCTTCTTCATTATGCCTGATGTTAACGCTGTACTTTTTATTAACAATCTTCTTCGGCTGTGTCCCGGCAAAACTTACCGTTAAATCTTTGAAATCAATATCTTCCAAATTACTTTGTAAATATGTTCGGTAGTCCTCTCTAAAGGGTAAATACCAGCACTTATTACTCTGGCTCCACCTGATTCCCTCGATTTTTTTGACATGAGCAATCAAAGCCGTATCATAATCAAAATACAATGCAATGTGGCTGCCACCGCGGTGTGTGAGATGTCGAAGTGTAATAACAGACTGAGTCATGTTGGGTTTTAATAAAAAATTGTTTGTGAATTTAGTAACTATTTGGTAACTATACAGTAATAATGTAAGATTGGCTAAATATTATTTTGAGGTGTTGCCCAATCTTTCTAATCCGTTGAATCCGCAAAGCGGATTCCCTTCATATATCCGCCAGAACGTATTGCCATTCTTTTGTCATCATAAAATTCTCCAGTACCTCAAAATATTATTTAGCTGATTTTCTCTGAGAAGTTTTTCTCTGAAAAATCAGGATTTTGACTTTAAGAGATATCCCTCTTCGCTTCACAATGAGGACAATGTTCATCAGCTTCCATACTTTTATAACCACATTTCGGACATTCGTATTGGGTGATGTACCGGAAAATCCGCACTTTCCCGGAAGTAAAAAATTTCACTCGCTTTTTTTGAGGCAACGCAAAAGCAATTTGACCAGTACCGCCGTCAAACCTGAATTTCTTAAAAAGAAAGAAAAACAGGGAGACAACCAAAAGTATCACATACAAAAGTATTATATATAAAAATATGGTGTAGAGTATCATTGTTCGTTGATATTATCCTTTTTATTTAGAAACCAAATTGCATACCATAAAACGTATCTGTTTAACAAACAAAATATTAGCTTTTTTTGTTCCTGATTAAAAAAATCTGCTATCCTATTTTGGAGAATTCTAAAGATACGGGGGCAAGTAAAAAAAAAACAATGCGCAAATTATCCCGTACAAAGGCCGTTTTTGTTAGTTTTGCACGCTATATGTGGAAAAAGTTTAGCATTTTCAGTAGCTTCGCACTAAGCATCATCCTGCTTTTGTCAGCTTCCTGTGGACATCAGGTTTCTTCCGGTCAGCAGGCAAAAAAAACATGGGATACTTCGGGATTTGTTGTCCCTTACGTTTCACTCGACAGCCTTATCATAGCACACAAAGCCCGTAAGCTGAACAAAATTTTTCTGCGACTACGGAAACTAACCGGTTTTAACGGCGTGGTACTTTATGCCGAAAAAGGAAGAATCATTCTTGAAAAGGCTTACGGCTACCGCAATGTACGCCGGCATCGAGACCCGTTACAAACCGGCGATGCTTTTCAGCTGGCTTCGGGTTCAAAAATGTTTTCGGCACTGGCCATTATGATGTTGAAATATCAGGGAAAAGTGAATTACGACACGGATATCCGGAAATATCTTCCGGGATTTCCTTACAAAGGCATTACACTACGGCTGCTGATGAACCACCGGTCGGGTCTGCCACGTTACATGAGCCTCGCACAAAAAGAGTGGAAAAACAAAAGGATACCCATGGACAACGATGCCATGCTGAAACTTTTGGAAAAATACAAACCTGCTGTTTATTCCCAACCTAACACGAATTTTCACTATTGCAATACCAATTATGCCTTGCTTGCCAATGTGGTGGAAGCTGTTACGGGTGAGCATTTTGAGGATTTTATCCGGAAAAATATTTTTGAACCGCTCGGTATGGACTCATCTTTTGTTTATAACATGCGCGGTGATTCGGAGGTTCCGCTGTATATAAACCGCGGTGTACCGGGCTATTACCGCCGCGGCTGGCGCTGGCACAAAATGCCCGACAATTACCTGAATGCAGTGCTTGGCGACAAAAATATTTATAGCTCCGTGGGTGATTTGTATAAGTTTGACCGTTCCTGGGACGAGTTTACGCTGTTGCCCGATTCTGTTTTACGGGAAGCTTTCGTACCGGGAAGTCCGCACAACTGGCGGAGGCGCGACAATTACGGTTTCGGATGGCGTATCCGGGGCGGCATGGACAGCACCGTGTATCATTTCGGCTGGTGGAAAGGCTTCCGCTCTTTTAATATCCGCGACATGAAACATCATAAAACCCTGATTGTGCTTACAAACACCGACCGCGGTCCGGGTTCGGCCAATTTCTGGAGAATCATAAAATCGGATACATTACCGTTGGGAAACGCAGTGCCGTTGCCTGCTCGTTTCCGGAAATAAGTTATTCGTACTCCTTAACCCGCACTTCCCCTTTCAAAATCATAATGCCATAGCGGGCAAGCGCTTCAAAATCGTTGACCGAAGGGTAAAGAGCGATGGGAGCGATGCCGCCGATGCGCCGTTTTACGTTTTCAAGAAAAGTATCGCTGTCAAAAATCATCCCGGTAAGGATAATGGCATCCACTTTCCCTTCCAGTGTAGCATAATGCGAAGCTATTTCCTTTGCTACTGCATAAGCCAGCGCACTGGAAATAAAGGTGGCTTTTTCGTCACCTTCGGCAATCAGCCGGTTGATTTTCTCTATATTGTCGGTACCAAGATAAGCATAATAACCGCCTTTGGCAGTAATCATCTCCATAATCTCCTCTTCCGTATGCTCTCCGCCGAAACAGTAGTGTACCAGTTGTCCCATCGGTAATGTGCCGGTACGGCGAATCGAGAATGGGCCGCCACCATCAAAAGCCTGGTTGACATCCACCACACGG
Source organism: uncultured Lentimicrobiaceae bacterium (assembly GCA_964598065.1). Classification (GTDB taxonomy): domain Bacteria; phylum Bacteroidota; class Bacteroidia; order Bacteroidales; family F082; genus Sulfidibacterium. Next base: position 16,847 of record CAZRAW010000032.1, on the reverse strand, counting down.
CCATGCTGATGGGCGCCAATGGATATACCCCCACTACCAATGTGGCAGATAATCAGGTTGAGATCTTCATAGTTTTTATTGATGGTCTTGGCATATTTACAAGCCACATGTTTGTGGTTCAAGGCATGAAAAATAGATTTTCTTTCAAAAAGAGGATGTCCGGTAACACGCGCCACGTCCGAAAGCTCATCCACTACAACGGGATTGGCCATGTAAGCTTTTTTGTTCCACTCTTCGGCAATTTCATAAGCTATCAGCCCGCCGAGATTGGTTTCGTGCATGCCCATCACACCTACGGTAAGGTCTTTAACCATGATTTTGTTGATTTCGTAAACGCCTTGTGCAACCGGTTTTACCATACCGCTGCGTCCCATAATAATTTCGATATTACCAAGCGTAAGATCGTTGCGGTTCAACTCGTCAAGGATGCTCTTTTTCCGAAATGCGATTTGGTCGGGGATGGTTTTAAATTGTGAAAGTTCTTCTTTGGTGTGCCGTATGGTTTTCAGAAAAACGGGATCGTTGTTTTTGAAAATAGCCACTTTTGTCTCATAAACTTCCGGGTAGATAATCAGTATGCATTTCGTAATCATATTTTCCATTTTTATCAAATTTATCAAAAGTTAAAAGTACAAAAAGAAACATTCTGAAATTACATATTTCTGCGATACTGCCCCCCTACTCCAAACAACGTGTTGGTAATCTGGCCAATGGAGGCATATTTGGCCGCTTTCATAAGACTTTCAAAAATATTTTCGTTATGAGCTGCTGTTTTTCGCAACACTTCCAGCTCAATATCGGCCTCTTTTTTCCATGTTTTTTGTAGCTGTTCCAGCATGTGAATCTGATATTTTTTCTCCTGCTCAGTGGCTCGGATAATCTCTCCCGGTATGACCGTGTGTGAGCCTTTTTCCGTCAGGAAAGTGTTTACGCCGATAATCGGCAGCTTGCCACTGTGTTTCATGGTTTCGTAGTAAAGCGACTCCTCCTGAATTTTGCTTCGCTGATACATGGTTTCCATGGCGCCCAGCACGCCGCCACGCTCGGTAATACGGTCGAATTCCGATAAAATTGCAGCTTCCACCAGATCGGTAAGTTCTTCGATAATGAAAGAACCCTGCAACGGATTTTGGTTTTTTGCCAGTCCCAGTTCGTGGTTTATGATAAGCTGGATAGCGATTGCCCGCCGTACCGACTCCTCGGTTGGCGTAGTGATGGCTTCATCGTAAGCATTGGTGTGTAGCGAGTTACAGTTGTCGTAAATGGCATACAACGCCTGCAACGTAGTACGGATGTCGTTGAAATCTATCTCCTGGGCGTGTAGCGAACGTCCCGAAGTCTGAATATGGTATTTCAGCTTTTGCGCACGTTCGTTGGCACCATATTTCAATTTCATGGCTTTCGCCCAGATAAGCCGAGCCACACGACCAATGACAGCATATTCCGGATCTTCACCGTTGGAGAAAAAGAAAGAAAGATTAGGTGCAAATTTATTGATGTCCATGCCGCGGGCTTTGTAATATTCCACGTAAGTGAACCCGTTGGCCAGCGTGAACGCCAGTTGTGAGATGGGGTTGGCTCCGGCTTCGGCAATGTGATATCCCGAAATGGAAACGCTGTAAAAATTGCGCACGTTATGATTAATAAAATACTCCTGAATATCGCCCATAAGTTTCAGGGAAAAATCGGTGGAGAAAATACAGGTGTTCTGTGCCTGGTCTTCTTTAAGGATGTCGGCCTGTACCGTACCGCGCACCTTGCTCAGCGTATCTTTTTTGATGCGCTCGTAAATATCTTCGGGCAACACCATATCGCCGGTAACGCCAAGCAACATAAGCCCCAGACCATCATTACCTTCCGGCAACGCACCCTGATAACGTGGACGTTCGGTTCCTCTCTCTTTATAAATTTTATCAATAATCTGCTCTACCTGTTTTGCCAGTCCGTTTTGATGGATATACAGCTCACACTGCTGGTCGATGGCAGCATTCATAAAATAAGCCACCATGGTTGGCGCAGGACCATTGATAGTCATGGAAACCGAAGTTTTGGAGTCGGCGAGGTTAAAACCGGAATAGAGTTTCTTGGCATCGTCAAGGCAGGCAATTGACACACCTGAATTCCCGATTTTTCCGTAAATGTCAGGCCTGTGGTCGGGGTCTTCGCCATAAAGCGTAACAGAGTCGAAAGCTGTGGAAAGCCGTTTGGCCGCCATACCATGCGAGACGTAGTGAAACCGTCGGTTAGTACGCTCCGGACCGCCCTCTCCGGCAAACATTCGTGTCGGGTCTTCCCCTTCGCGTTTAAAGGGAAAAACTCCCGCAGCAAAAGGAAATTCGCCGGGGACATTTTCTTTTAAAACCCATTTTAAAATTTCACCCCAGCTACTGAATTTGGGCATGCTCACCTTGGGAATTTTTGTGTGCGAAAGTGATTCGGTGTAAGTTGCAATATTGAACGCTTTGCCCCTGATTTTGAAAATAAAATTTTCGTTGGTGTAATTTTCTTTCTTCTCCTCCCATTGCTCAAGAAGATGCACGTTCTTCGGGTCTGTTTCCAGCAACAGCTTATCGTAAACCACCTCAAGTTGCACGACGCTTTCATCCTGGCCGGCAGCTTTCATTTCATCTATTGATTGCTTCAGACTGTACAGACGCCCGGCAATATCTGCCTGCTGTTCAACCCATCGGTTGTAGCCCCTGACCGTGTCTGAAATTTCAGAAAGATAGCGTACCCGCTGTGGCGGAATAATGTGGATCTTCTCGGATATTTCAGATGGATGTTTCGAGTCAGAATGAAAATCCGCACCTGTTTTCTCCCTGATTTTCTTTAAAATGTTGGCGTATAATTCATTTACGCCCAAGTCGTTGAACTGGGATGCAATAGTACCGAAAACCGGCATCTCATCAATACTCATCTCAAAAAGCTGATGATTGCGCTGATACTGTTTTTTCACATCGCGCAAGGCATCCAACGCACCGCGTTTGTCAAATTTGTTTAATGAAATCAAATCGGCATAATCCAGCATATCAATTTTTTCCAGCTGGCTGGCAGCGCCATAATCGGGCGTCATCACGTAAAGCGAAATGTCGCTATGGTCCACAATGGCCGTATCGGATTGTCCGATGCCGGAAGTTTCGAGAATGATCAGATCAAAACCGGCAGCCTGTACAATAGTTTCCGCATCTCTAACATATTTCGAAATGGAAAGATTTGACTGCCGTGTGGCAAACGAACGCATGTAAACCCGTGGACTGTCGATGGAATTCATCCGGATACGGTCGCCGAGCAAAGCTCCGCCCGATTTACGCTTGGAAGGATCGACAGAAATGACAGCCAGTGTCTTATCATGAAAATCATTCAAAAACCGGCGGACAATTTCATCCACCAGCGATGATTTTCCCGAACCACCCGTACCGGTAATGCCAATGACAAGTGTGTGATGTTTTTCGCCCTCTTCTTTACAGGCATCCAGCAAGTCTTCTACTTCATTACGGTTATTTTCCGCTGCCGAAATCAGCCGGGCAATAGAAACTTCATCCTGTTTTTTGATATCGTCGAGCGTAACATGGATATCCTTTCCGGTAGGAAAATCGGCTTTTTCCATCAGGTCGTTAATCATACCCTGCAGGCCCATGTGCATGCCGTCGTCGGGAGAATAAATGCGTGTGATACCATAAGCATGCAGTTCTTCAGCCTCGTCGGGAAGAATCACGCCTCCCCCGCCACCGAAGATTTTAATATGACCGCTGCCTTTCTCCTTCAGCATGTCGTACATGTACTCAAAAAATTCCATGTGGCCCCCCTGATAGGAAGTGATTGCAATAGCCTGAACATCCTCCTGAATCGCAGTATTTACAATTTCATGGACAGACCGGTTGTGTCCCAAATGGATTACTTCGGCGCCGGTAGCCTGAATAATTCTGCGCATGATATTAATGGCGGCATCGTGGCCGTCAAACAGCGATGCGGCGGTAACAATTCTGATATGATTTTTGGGTTGATAAACTTTTGGAAGCTGCATGTCTCATTCTGTTTTTAAGTCTCGCAAATATATGGATTATTTGAAATTACTTGTGTTCCATGTAAAGAAAAACAAGTAGTTTTAACCCTTATTTATGCTTATTAACCATTAAATTCCGGAAAAACAAATAAGCGATAAAATATGCTAAGGAATTTAGTACGCATGCGTAATATTTATATTCATTCTTAATTAAAAAAAGTGTAAAATTGTGCTCCTGTTTTTTGAGACAGTAGTTGTTTAAAATTAAATGGAATTTTGTAGATTTCGGTTTAACTTTATACAACTTCATAAACTAAAACACAATAATCATGGTTAAACAAATTGTTTTTTCAATTACCCTACTCATTACACTGGGCGTTTTTGCTTACAGTATTCAACGATATTTCAGATATTTTAAGTTCACGAAAAAGAAACGGCTCAGTCACCTGTGGTTCCGGTTATGGAAAACTATTGAGATTGCCGGCTTTCAGAAAAAAATCTTACGGCGTCCGTTCATTGGGCTGGTACATGCCTCGGTATTTTGGGGTTTTATGCTGATTATTTTCGGTAGTATCGAAATGGTTTTTGACGGCCTTTTCAGAACGGAAAAAATTTTTAGTTTCCTTGGTTGGTTTTATGATTTTATGATGGGCGGCAGCGACATTTTTGCGCTTATCATTGCTATTGCCATGATTATATTTGTTGCACGCCGGGTTATTTTTCATGTGAAAAGATTTTCAGGGGTGGAAATGAAACCGGTTTCCGAATATGATGCGCTTCTCGCTCTTGCCCTCATCTTTATCCTGATGATTTCGCTCATGGGAATGAATACTTTTTATTACAAATGGGCTACGCTAACCGGAGAACCGGTTGTGGGAGTTTATCCGGTAGCCAGTCATTTGTGGGCTCCGCTGTTTTCGAATATTACGGTAGATCATGCCTGGTTTTGGTATCAGTTTAACTGGTGGTTGCACATTTTAACGATTTTCATTTTTGCCAACATACTGCCTTATTCCAAACACTTCCATGTGTTCCTGTCGGTTCCGAATGTATTTGTCAGCCGTGTGGAACCATTCGGATATATTGAGAATATGGAAAACATTACCAAAGAGGTGAAGATGATGCTTGACCCCAATGCTACCTTTGATGAAACGGAGGAAGAAGAAGGCGAACCGGAGCGTTTCGGTGCTTTGGATGTGGACGATTTGGAATGGACCAGTTATTTTAATTCGCTGGCCTGTACAGAATGCGGGCGCTGTACATCGGTTTGTCCTGCCAACATTACCGGGAAGCTGCTCTCTCCGCGTAAGGTCATGATGGATACCCGCGCCCGTATGAAGGAAAAAGGCCCGGGACTTTTGAAAGAAGGAAAGACTTATGATGACGGTAAACATTTGGTATTTGATTATCTTACCGAAGAAGAATTGTGGGCCTGTACCATGTGTAATGCCTGTGCCCAGGAATGCCCCGTTGAAATTAACCAGCCTTCCATAATCCTCGAAGCACGTCGTTATCTTGTAATGGAAGAGTCTAAGGCACCCTCCGGCCTGAATACTGTTTTCACCAATATTGAAAATAACGGTGCCCCCTGGCAGTTTTCGTCCGAAGACCGTCTGCTGTGGGCCGAAGGATTAGATGTGCCGGTTATGGCCGACAAATTTGCCAATAACGAAAAACCGGAGTACTTGTTTTGGGTAGGTTCAGCCGGCGCTTTTGATGACCGTTATAAAAAAGTGATGCAGGCATTTGTTAAAATTCTGAATTACCTCAAAGTGGACTTTGCCGTTTTGGGTACCGAAGAGTCCGATAGTGGTGATATTGTACGACGTGCCGGAAACGAAATGCTTTTCCAAATGCAGGCTTTGACCAATATCGAAGTACTGAACGGATATGAAGTGAAGAAAATCGTTACCTGCGACCCACACGATTTCAATACATTGAAAAATGAATATCCCGACCTTGGCGGAAAGTATGAAGTGATACACCATACACAATTTCTCAAGAAATTCCTTGACGAAGGAAAAATCAAAATCAACAGCGATAAGTTTGCCGGCAGCACCATTACTTATCACGATCCCTGTTATCTCGGGCGTGCCAATGGGGAGTATGATGCCCCGCGTGAAGTGCTGAAAGCCATTCCATCCGTGAAGGTGGAAATGGAGAAAAACCGCAGCTTTGCCATGTGTTGCGGCGCCGGTGGCGGTCAGATGTTTAAAGAAGCTGAAAAGGGGGAAAAAGAAGTCTTTATCGAACGTACGGAGCAGGCGCTTGAAACGGGAGCCAACATCATTTGTACGGCCTGCCCGTTTTGTATGACCATGCTCACCGATGGATTAAAATACAAGAACAAAGAAGAAGAGATAAAAAACTATGATATTGCCGAACTGGTGAGTATAAGCCTCGGATTGTAGAACAAAATCACGGTAATTACCGGGAGGGATAACTTCTAAGCCAGGGTTTCCTAATTGGGGAATCGGCTTAGATTTTTAAAAATGATTAATACAAAAATCCAAATAACCATAAAGGGATGGTATTCCCGACAGGAAACTCCATGTTATCTTTTGCCACAAATGCATTTTTCAAACCTTTTATTTGTTTTTGGCTTTTTGTTTTACCTCCAACTTCAAAGATAAATTTATCATCTATTTCAAAATCAGTCATCTTTGGTTGTCTGATTTTGTGCTTTACCATTAATTGATTGTAAAAACATGTTTCTCTGACACTACCGGTATTCATTTGTTCGGAGGTCATAGCAAACATTAAATTAGTATTATTAAGGTAAATTTTCTCCGGTTTTTGCAAAGTAGCAATACTCCGTCCTGACGGATACAATAAATTTATTAGTCTTGCTTCTTCAAGAAAATATAAATAGTTGGAAACAGAATTACGGTGTATCCTGCTTTTTTCTGCCAGTTTAATAATATTAGGTTTAAAAGGGGCCTGTTGTGCAATGATATAAATTAACTGAAGCATTTTTTTAGCATTTCTAATATCAAATCCTTTTAATTCAGACATATCGGTCTCAACAATCAGGCGAATGAGTTGTCTCAGGCGAATAGCATACCCGGTTTTATTTTCAACAGAAAAAGGATAATAACCGTAATTGAGATAATCTTTAAAATACGCTAACGGTCTGAAATTCTGAGGAAATCTTTCCCGTATATTATTTTGGTTTACAATATCATTCAGGGAAATAATTTCGGCATCAATTATTTTATTGAACTTTAAATACTCCCGGTAGGATAAACCATGTAATTCATAAATAATTGCCCGCCGGCTAAGATCCGCTTCCTGCCTGGAAATATCAATAATGGATGAACCTGTAAAAATTATATGCAAATCATGGTACCGATCATATAAATTCTTGATTTCCCTCGCCCAGCCCGGATATTTATGCACTTCATCCAAAACCAATATTTGACCTCCTTGTAAATAAAAGTCACGTCCGGTCTCTAATAAAGAATGCGTAGTAAAATACAAATCATCAACAGAAAAATAAGCTGCCTTTCTGATGGGTAATTGCTTTTGCTTAAGGTATTGCAGCAACATGATTGTTTTACCCGTTCCACGTGCTCCTTTAATCCCGATAAGGCGATTACTCCAGTCAATTTCTTTCATTAAATATCTGGAAAATTGCATGGTCACATCCGATACAAGTTTTTCCGACAATTCAAGTAATTCATTCATTGCATTTGTGTTTGTGCAAATATAATAAAAAAATGCACATGTACATGTGCAAAATTAAAATAGTTGTGTCACTAATACTAATTTTAATATGAATCTTTGTAGTCTGACTACAAATTTTACCAAATAATGTAAACAAAAAACATAGAGGATTTCTACAAAGGAATATTCCCGTGTTTTTTCGGCGGATTGCTTTCCGATTTGTTGGAGATCATTTCCAGCGCCCGAATCAATTTCTTCCGTGTGTTGCGGGGATAAATAATCTCGTCGATATAGCCCACTTCGGCAGCTTTGAAAGGACTGGCAAAGTTGTCGCGATATTCCTGTACCTTTTCTTTTCTCTCTTCGGGACTCAGGTGTTTGAAAATGATATTCACCGCCCCTTCAGGACCCATCACGGCGATTTCGGCAGTGGGATAAGCAAAGTTCACATCGGTACCAATATGTTTTGATGACATCACATCATAAGCGCCGCCATAAGCTTTTCGTGTAATTACCGTAATTTTAGGAACGGTCGCTTCCGCAAAAGCATACAGCAGCTTTGCTCCGTGTTTTATAATGCCGCCGAATTCCTGGGTTGTTCCGGGCAGGAAACCGGGTACATCTTCAAAAGTAATCAAAGGGATGTTGAAAGCATCGCAAAAGCGTACAAAACGGGCGGCTTTGATGGAGCTGGCGATGTCGAGTACGCCGGCCAGCACCTGAGGCTGGTTTGCCACAATCCCCACCGAACGGCCATCAATACGGGCAAAGCCCACAATAATATTTTGTGCGTAATGAGGTTGCACCTCCAGAAAATGCCCTGTATCCACAACCGACAGAATAATCTCTTTCATGTCGTAAGGTTTGTTGGGGTCGGCAGGAACAATGGTGTCTAATTTCGGGATTTCGCGGTTGGGGTCCTCGGCACAGGGCTTGCGGGGCGGGTCTTCCATATTGTTCAACGGAAGGAATCCCATAAGCTCGCGGATCATCATCATGGCCTGTTCATCATCATCAGCCATAAAATGGGCTACGCCGCTTTTTTTGTTATGCGTCATGGCACCACCCAGCTCTTCTTTGGTAACCGCTTCGTGGGTTACGGTTTTAATCACATCCGGACCGGTAACGAACATGTAGGAAGTCTCTTTCACCATCAGGATAAAATCAGTGATGGCAGGTGAATACACGGCGCCGCCGGCGCAGGGTCCCAACACAGCAGAAATTTGAGGAATAACTCCCGAACTGCGAACGTTGCGGTAAAAAATATCGGCATAACCGGCAAGACTTTCAACACCTTCCTGAATACGTGCGCCACCGGAATCATTCAGTCCAATGACCGGCGCTCCCATTCTCATGGCCATATCCATAATTTTTATGATTTTGTTGGCATTAGCCCGGCTCAGCGAACCACCGAAAACGGTAAAATCCTGGGCAAAGACATACATCAGCCGACCGTCGATTTTGCCATAGCCGGTTACCACGCCATCGCCGAGAATTTTGTTTTCCTGCATTCCGAAATCCGTGGAGGTGTGGGTAACAAATTTGTCGATTTCCACAAAAGTCCCCGGGTCGATAAGGATGTTAATACGCTCGCGTGCGGTTTTGCGTCCGGCTTTGTGTTGTTTGTCAATACGGACTTGCCCGCCACCGAGTTCGGCTTTTTTATGTTTTTCTTCTAAGACTTTTATTTTTGATTCCAATGACATTTTCAATACTTTTAAGGTTGATTACTGAAAAATCTAATTTTTATTCAAATGTAATGAGTGGCTGGTCGCCATCGATGTTGTCGCCTTCTTTCACAAGAATTTCTTTGATAACACGGTTTTTCACTACTTTGTACTCGCTTTCCATTTTCATGGCTGAGACGATGATAACCGTTTCGCCGCCTTTTACTTCCTGGCCTTCTTCCACCAGAATTTTCACCACCTGGCCGGGCATGGGTGTCGAAATATAAGCTGCGTCTTCGGCTTCGCCACCTTTACGGCTTCTCACGTAACGGCTTTCCGCATCAATAATTTCCACGTTAAGCTTTTTATCGGCAGCATCCACAACATATTTTTTGTTCCCTCTGAGAACTAATTCAAAGTTGAAATTTTTACCTTCATGAAGCACCGAATAGACGCCGGGTTCCACCTCGGCAAGGTTCAAATCATAAATTTTTTCACCTATCCGAACTTTCATACGGTTACCCTCGCGACTCAGGATTTCAATTTTCCGGTCTTCTCCGTTTATGTTTACTTCGTACGACATACTTCTTCGTTTTCAATGGATTATAATCGTGTTACAGCTTTTTTTCTGCCAAAAGCTTTCCACTGGCTTACGTCAGCGTGGCCGTTGGAAGCCGGTTTGGCCTGCTCCTGTTTTTTAAGAAAATCAACAAATGCCGTGATGGCGGCCAAATCCGCACACTCTTCCGAAGCATCATCATTTGATTTTAAAGCCTCTTCATGATTTTGAATAAAATGGGTGGTGTAGTGTCCTTTTTTGAAATCAGGGACATCCATAATCCTGCTCAAAAACGGAATGGAAGTTTTAACACCTGATATTTTGTATGATTGCAGGGCGCGTTTCATGCGGTCTATGGCTTCGTCGCGGCTGTTTCCCCAAACTATTAGCTTCGATATCATAGGGTCGTAATAAATGGGTATTTCATAGCCGCTATATACATAAGAATCGTGGCGGACACCAGGGCCAAGCGGAAAATGAATGTAGTTGATTTTCCCCGGGCTGGGCATAAAGTTATTGTCTGTATCTTCGGCGTAAACCCTCACTTCGATGGCGTGCCCGTGTTGCGAGAGGTCTTCCTGACGATAATGTAATTCTTCGCCATTGGCAATGTTGATTTGCTCACGCACCAAGTCCACACCGACAACCTGCTCCGTGATGGGATGTTCCACTTGCAAACGGGTGTTCATCTCAAGAAAATAGTAATTAAGGTTATCGTCGGCGATGAACTCGATGGTGCCGGCTCCGGCATAGTTCACCGCTTTGGCAGCAGCCACGGCATGTCGTCCCATATCTTCACGCACCTCCGGCGTCATGATGGGAGAAGGCGTCTCTTCCACCACCTTTTGGTGACGGCGCTGGACCGAACATTCCCTTTCAAAAAGGTGAATACAATTACCATGCTGGTCGGCCAGAATTTGAAACTCAATGTGATGCGGTGAATTGATATATTTTTCAACATAAACGGCATCGTCTCCGAAAGCAGCCAGCGCTTCCGATTTGGCAGCCTCCACCGAAGAAATAATCTCATCCTCTTTCTCCACAAGGCGCATTCCCTTTCCGCCACCGCCGGCGCTGGCCTTTACCATCACCGGCAGGCCTATTTCCATAATGGTTTTTACTGCATTATCCATATCGGTAATAGGTTCGGTAGTGCCGGGAACTACCGGAACACCCGCTGCCAGCATGGTTTTACGGGCGGTGATCTTGTCGCCCATGGTGTTGATGGCATACGCACCCGGACCGATAAAAATGATGCCCTCCGCTTTGCAACGCTCCGAAAATTCGGCGTTTTCCGACAAAAACCCATAGCCGGGATGGATAGCATCTGCACCCGATTTTTTGGCCGCCTCAATAATTTTTCCCATGTCGAGATAGCTCTGGTTGGAGGGCGCCGGACCAATGTAATAAGCCTCATCGGCATAGCGCACGTGCAGCGAGTTGCGGTCTGCCCCTGAATAAACCGCCACCGACAGGATACCCATTTCGCGGCAGCTGTTCATCACCCTGATGGCAATCTCGCCCCGGTTTGCAATTAAAATCTTTTTAATCATCCAAAAATATTTAACACATTAAATTTCAATTATTTAGGTTGTTTGCGTAGAATTTAAACGGGGGTAAAGATATAAAATATCGACAAAACACGTCTCCTTATTCTACGTTATCCGGGGCTAAATAATATTTTAGCGTTACAAAATAAATATTCCCGCGAGGTCATCCGGACAAAACTTTACCATTTAATAAGTTGTTTAAAAAAAAATTTCCAATATCTTTATTCTAAAAGGAATTCTGATACTTTTAGAAGTTGTTTTAGTAAAATTGAAATCATTGAAAAACAAACAGGTAAAATTTGGATATATTCCCTTTTATTTAATGATTATCATGGGGCTGATAATCCCTTTGCATTCTTTTGCGCAGGAACAGTCATTGGAAAATATTAAGATTAGTGTTACTTTTTCGTCAGCTCCTGCTACTGTCGATGCGCAATTTGCTTATCTGAAATACAACAAAGCTTTTGTACTTATCCTGCAAGCCGATGATGCCACCAGTGATGTGTATAACAAAGTTTATCCGCTTTTTGCCGGTCTAAACGGTAACCCCGGCCTTTTTATGACCGATGGCGCCGGGAACAATGTGCCTTTTTCACTGGAGATCAACCATTTTACGTTGAAATCAGGTAAAGATGTTCATGAAACAGATACCACAAATTATCTCAGCTGGAGGCAAATCAACGACCTTTGGCAACGGGGTTACAGCATTGATAACCGTGGCTTTGTTGACCCGGCTTACGGTTCCGAACAGAGTTATCAGGTACAGCGAAACATTAGTTATACCATAAAAGAAACAGCCCCGTTCACCAAAGGAGGCATCACCATGGATACTTACGTTCTGCCACCGGATGGTACCGGCCAGATGCTTCCTGCCCGTGACAATTTCGGGTATATTGCATTTTTTAGTAACCCCTCTTGGGACCTTAACACCAATCCCATTGAGATTGGTTCGGTAAAGCCGCTTTTCCCGGGACGTCTTTTTTTGCGTAACAGAATTGGCAACACTTTATACAGCGAGGTGCAACTCATGGCTTTACAGAGCATTAACAAATATCATTGGATGGGGGTCTATTATTTCCGTCGGTTTGGCGTATCACCGGATGTCTCTTTCGACACTTTCAAAAGTCAGATGGAACAGATTGCTGCTGCTTACGGAAAAGACGGTGCCGATGATATCTGGGTAGCCGGCGACCAGGAAGTGTTCGAATATCTTTTACTGAAAGAAAAAGTATCGATCATTAAAAGCACACTGGACAATAAAACCGAGATAAGTTTTGCAGGAAATAACATACCCGGAAACCTGCATTGGTATTCGCTTACGCTTATGGTTACCGGCAACCGGCCGATAACCGATATTCAGGTACAGGGGGCCACATCCACGCATGTTATTCACGGCGATACGGCCCTGATAAACTTCTCCTGGAACGGACGCATTATCGAACCGGAAGGGCAAAAAGCAGCAAAATATATTCAGTTGGCAAAAAACGACTCCTCTTTTGCTAATTCTCTGATTGCTTCCGATTATGTAGATGCCATTCAAAATCCTGATACACTAATAAAATATAAAGAGGAGCTTTGTGCGCTCAATTATTCTACCCTCAAAGTTTATTGCAGCTATCATTTTACGGTTCCGGCGGATACCATTTGCCTCGGAGATACAGCTGAGCTGAAAGCACCTCTCGGGATGAAACATTATCTCTGGAGTACCGGCGACACGGTTCAAAGCATCAAAGTTTCCCCGCCACAAAACACTACCTATTGGGTTGAAATAACCACACAAGACAATAAAACAGGTCGTGATACCACAGCGGTTATTGTGAAATCAGTTCCGGTCTTTGACCATATTTCCGATACGGTAGTTACCAGGCCTGGAGCTGATACACTGCTTTGGGTTTCGGGCGGCTATCCCGATTATTTATGGAATACCGGCACCACAGATACCTCTATCTTGGTGAAATCTGTTCACGATACCCCGTATTGGGTGAAAGTAACCGGCGCCAACGGGTGCAGCACCACACAGCATTTTCTGGTTAGTCCGGATTACAATTATCATATTGATTTTAAATATGATACCGCCTGTTTTGGCGACAGTACCACACTCATAAATGTTTCCACCGGAAAAGACAGTCTGTTACAGGTTTCCTGGGATTTAAACATGAATGGAAAATTTGATGACGCTACCGGCGACACGGTTACTTATGCTTTCCCTAAATCCGGCATCTGGCTTGTGGGTATGCGATTATCCTTTAAATCAGGAAATATTAAACTGAAAACACATCAGGTTCCCGTAGGTGATAAGCCGGCGGTAAATTTTACTTATTCGGGGATTTGTTCTTCAAACGGAAATACACTTTTTACCGATAGCACGAAGGTAACCGTTGGCGATATCACTATACGATTTTGGAATTACGGGGATGGGATATCCGAATATCGTCCGAATATCTACGCCTATCATCAATATTATCCGGGAGATTATACGGCCAAACTTATTGTAACAACTTCCTACGGTTGTGTCGATTCGCTGTCGAAATCCTTTACCATTTACGGTGCCCCGGATATTGTGGTACAGCGCAAAGATAGTTCGCAGGTTTTTTATAATGATACGGTCAAATTCAGGCAGGGCGACAGCACTTATCTCGCCATTGCCAATCCCACGAATTACGACTCTATTATTTGGCCTCCACACATTCTTTCGCCCGATTTTTATCTCAAAGAACCCGGAAGATATGAAGTGAAAGCTTACTTCAAAAGCTGTCCCGGAACATCTGTTTTTTATGGGGCTTATACCAGTGGCCCAACACCAATTACTTCTGCACACGCCATGCCATTCTTCACTCCCAACGGGGATGGTTATAATGACAAATGGGTGGTGAATAACAAGGAAATTATCAGTCCGTTTAAGCTGCGTATCTACAACCGCGCCGGAAGTCTGGTTTATTCGTCAGACAATTATAACAACGACTGGCAAGGAGAGTATAACGGCAACCCATTGCCCACAGGGACTTATTACTATATAATTATTGATAATTCGGGAAAGAAATTTACAGGAACCGTAAGCATTATTCGTTGATGAAGAGATGGCTGCAACATATCGTTTTTCTGTTCCTGCTTTTCGGGGGGACGCTAACTGCGCAGCAGTTTCCGCTGACTACGCAATATCTTTTCAACCCGTATGCTTTAAACCAGTCCATGGCAGGCTATTTTGATTACCCCGAACTCTATCTGAATTACCGTCGTGAGTGGACAAACATCAATAACGGTCCCCGCACGGTAAGGCTGAACGGATTTGGAAATATCTACAAAGAAAAAATGTGGCTCGGCGGTGAGATTTATTTGGATAAGACCGGAGTCATTTCACAGTTTATGGCAAATATCAGCTACTCATATATTTTGGAAACCGGCGCTGATCAGCGCATTTTCTTTGGCGTTTGGGGCAGCTATTTTCAAAATTCGGTCAGCATGTCCGACATGACCGGCATCGACCCCAACGACCCGTTACTAAACGGCAGAAGCAACCTTAACGGAAGTACTTTTAATGCCGGTTTTGGTATTGATTACAACTGGCAGGGATTAAATGTGGGTTTTGCGATGCCCAATGCTTTAACTGATGACAGCCATTACAACAATCCGGACAAATTGAATTTCATAATGCAACGGGAGATACTTTTCCATGCTTCTTACCTCTTTTATCTCGCTGACAAGTGGCAATTACAGACTTTTGCCGTTTACCGGAAAACGAAGAATATGCCCGGCAATTTTGAAATTTCGGCTATGACCGTTTTCCGTAAACAGGTGTGGGGCGGACTGCTCTATCGCAATACGGGAGCCGTGGCGGTAAATTTTGGCGGATACATTGGTTACGGCCTTGCGCTGAATTACTCGTTTGAGTTTGGAACAGGCGGCTTCAATAAAGGTAGTGGGACAACACACGAAATCACCCTCTCTTACCGCTTTGGTATGCATGGCAGAAACTATTTCGAAAACAAAAACGGAGAAAATTTCAGCCGGAGGCGACCTTCCTACCGGCGACGTGTTCCCCATGTTATTGGTTACTGACAGATTGGTGTAGATGAAGAGAGATTGCGAGAAAATGCTGGTAATCATCAGTCTGTTGTTTGTCTGTTCAGCCAATTTTTCAAAGATGGTGATTAAATAAAAATTTTAACCTTTGCAAAAAAACAGACACATGAAACAAAATCAAATTTTTACGAACAGATTCCCACGGCTTGCTAACCCGCAAGGCCGACCTGTAGAAGCCTCGGAATTAAACGCTTGTTTGGTTTGTGATCATTTGTGTAAGGATAAAGGAATGAAATCATCAAATAATATAATAACGTTTTACAAATAACAACCGAATGAAAATTATAGGAATAGGAAATGCCCTCGTGGACGTACTAACGCAGTTAGAAAATGATAATTTACTGAAAGAGCTGGAGCTTCCCCGCGGAAGCATGCAGCTGGTCGATGCGGAGCGTGCGGCACAGATTCAGGAAAAAAGTAAAAACCTGAAAAAACAGATGGCTTCGGGCGGGTCGGCTGCCAACACCATTCACGGGCTGGCTAAGTTGGGTATGGAAACCGCTTTTATCGGCAACGTCGGAAAAGATGAAACAGGAAAATTCTTCGAGGAAGATTTGAAGAACAGCGGTATAAAACCGGTGCTTTTTTACTCCGATTCCCCTTCGGGTATTGCCAACGGCATGATTTCGCCCGATGGCGAACGTACTTTCGGAACATTCCTCGGGGCTGCGCTGGAACTCTCGGCAGATATGCTTTCCAAAGACAATTTTAAGGGTTATGACATCCTGCACGTGGAAGGTTATCTCGTACAAAACCACGAACTGCTCGAAACTATTTTGAGGCTTGCCAAAGAAGCCGGTTTAAAAGTATCTCTCGACCTCGCCAGCTACAATATTGTGGAAGAGAATTTGAAATTTTTGCATGACATGGTGCAAAATTATGTAGATATTGTTTTCGCCAACGAAGAAGAAGCCAAAGCCTTTACCGCTAAAGAACCCGAAAAAGCTTTAAACGATATTGCCCAAATGGCCGACATTGCCATTGTAAAAATCGGCAGTAAGGGCTCCATGATAAAACAAGGAGACACAACGACCTACATTTCGCCCATCAAAGCACATTCGGTTGATACCACCGGTGCCGGCGACCTGTATGCTTCCGGTTTCCTTTACGGTATGGCCAACAACCTCGGTTTTGAAAAAGCAGGTTCCCTTGGTTCGTTACTTGCCGGCACGGTTATTGAAGTGGTTGGCGCTAAATTTGGCGATGACAAATGGCAGGAAATCAGGGAGAAAAACAAGATACTGTAACACACTGAACAATCGGTGGGGAATTATACTTAAAACGGGATAAATTTATACTTTTTTTAAAGGCCTTAAATATGG
>CAZRAW010000031.1:0-21120 GCA_964598065.1 uncultured Lentimicrobiaceae bacterium | reverse complement strand
TTTTTGGTAGTAAATTATATCTTTTGGTTATGATTGAGAAAGATTGAAGGGATTGGATAAAGTTGTCAATCAATCCTTTCAATCCTCCCATTATCTTTTCCGACTTGTCCGGATTAGGTATTTTTGTATTACATCGTTCTTATGAAGACAATTTCGTTATTTTTGTTCCTCGAACCCAAATGCATGATTTATGTTTACCGAAAAAGACCTTCAACAGATAAAATCCAAAGGTATTTCTCCCGAAACAGTCGAAAAACAGATTGAACGCTTTAAAATGGGATTCCCTTTTATACGGCTTGCTGCTCCGGCTGTTCCCGGCAACGGATTGTTTTCGTTTGACAAAAAAGAGGTGGAAGAATTAAAAGCCTTTTTTGACAAAAACAAAGATGATTATGAAATTCTGAAATTTGTTCCGGCCTCCGGCGTTGCCAGCCGTATGTTTAAGAAACTGTTTGCGTTTCGTCAGACTTTTTCAGGAACACCGGAGGAAATAGACCGGCTTGAAAAGGAAAACAACTTGCAGAGCCTTGGCTATTTCTTTAAAAATCTGGAAAAATTTGCTTTCTACAATATGTTGTCCGAAGCCTTACAAAAAGATGGTCTTGAGATGGAAGCCCTTCGCCAACAAAAAGATTATAGCACCATATTGGATTATCTCCTTACGGATAAGGGATTGAATTACGGCATGTTGCCAAAGGCACTATTGCATTTTCATCTCTATAAGGATGGTCCACGCCGGGCTTTTGAGGAACATTTGGCAGAGGCGGCACATTATGCTGCGGACAAAGAGGGCGTGGCACGGGTGCATTTTACTGTTTCCCCCGAACATCAACAGGAATTTGAAAGGGCGGTGGCATTAGTACGCGAAAAGTATGAGAAGCGTTTTGATGTTCGTTTCGAGGTTAACTTTTCACAACAAAAACCTTCAACAGACACCCTGGCAGTGGATATGGACAATCAACCTTTCCGCAACGAAGATGGCAATCTGCTGTTTCGTCCCGGCGGACATGGCGCCCTCATCGAAAACCTGAACGACCTGAAAGGTGAAATTATTTTTGTGAAAAACATCGATAATATTGTTCCCGACCGGCTTCGTGATATGACTTATCTCTACAAAAAAGTGATTGGCGGGCTGCTGTTCCGGCTTCAGGAAAAGACATTTGATTACCTTGATAAACTTGAAGATGGGAACATTTCGGATGAGGAGTTAGACGTAATTAAAACTTTTGCCCGTGAGCAACTGAATATTTTTATTTCTGTGGCTTACGAAGGTTATGAGAAAATGGGAAAAATCGATTATCTGTTCAATAAGCTCAACCGGCCCATGCGTGTTGCCGGTATGGTGAAAAATGAAGGCGAACCCGGCGGTGGTCCGTTTTGGGTGGTAAATGAGGATGATGAACGCTCGTTGCAGATTGTGGAGTCGTCGCAGATAAACTTCGGGGATTCTGATCAAAAAGAGATGGTTTCGCAGGCTACCCATTTTAATCCGGTGGATTTGGTTTGCGGTGTACGCGATTATCAGGGAAAGCCATTTGACCTTCGTGATTTTGTAGATTCGCAAACAGGCTTTATTTCTATAAAATCAAAGGATGGCCGTAACCTGAAAGCCCAGGAGTTGCCCGGCCTGTGGAACGGCGCCATGGCCGACTGGATTACTCTTTTTGTGGAAGTGCCGCTCGTTACTTTTAATCCGGTGAAAACCATTAACGACTTGCTGCGGCCACAACATCAGCCGGAATAATGAATAAATTTTAATTTTGCTGTAATTTAGTAATGTTTCTGATGAAAAGACACGAATAAAAACCTACTTTTGAAAACAAAAAAATAATGACCGGAAGTTTTATCTATCTCCAAATTAAACGAACTACGCGCTCGTCGTTTTGGCAAAAAAACCTTATACTGAACATTATCATTGGCATTTTTTTGCTGTTTATGCTGGCGGAACTTTTTGCCGTAGGGCTGTTCCTGGAGCAAATTCTTATAAAAACAGGGAAAGGTGTTCCGCCGGAACAAGTGTTGAACAAGGCGCTGATATACTATTTTTTGGTTACTTTCATGTTGCGGTTTTTTATTCAGGAGCTGCCTACCATGGAAATTACGCCACTGCTGCATCTGCCTGTTAAAAAGAGGCATCTCAGCCTGTTTTTGAATTATCGTTCTCTGTTGTCATTTTTTAACTTTTTACCTTTTTTGCTTTTTTTGCCCTTTGCGGTGCATTACCTGCCGGTACATTTTACGGCTTTTAGGGCTTTTACCTGGTTTGCAGCACTATTCTTTTTCGAAATGAGTTCCAATTTTTTGCTGATTCGTGTGAAAAGGAAATCCGTCGTCACACCTTCTGTTGTCCTGATTATTTTAGGTATCGCTCTAATACTTGGTCTGATAGAGAAGTTCGGTATTTTTTCGTTGTCGGTTATCTCCGGCTGGTATTTTGGTCGCGTGTTGCAGCAACCCATCTGGGTATTACTTCCTTTGGTTACTGCCGGATTTTTCTTTTGGGAAAGTTTCCGCTATATCAAAAGTCATTCTTATCTTGAAGACCTGAGCCGGAAAAGGGGGCGTTCGGAAAAGCTTTCCAGCCATCTCGAAGGATTGGAAAACCGTGGGAAAATCGGCGCTTTGATTTTGAAGGAGGTACGTCTGCTGTTGCGAAACAAACGGTCGAAACAGATGATATTTTTTGCCCTGCCTGTTCTTTTGTTGTACGGGATGTTTTTCTACCCCGATCCAAAGAACCTGAGCCATAATATCGTACTTGATTTTGTCGGTATTTTTGTTTCCGGTGGTTTTTTGATTGCCTACGGGCAATATATTCTTGCCTGGGAGAGCCGCCATTTTGATTTTATTCTGACGGCAAATATTAAAACGGGCGAGTTTTTCAGAGCAAAATATTATCTGATGACCATTCCCACGGTATTACTTTTTATCCTGACCATACCCTACGTTTATTTCGGGACTAAAATTTTGGCTGTTAATATTACCATGCTTTTCTACAATGTGGGAGTCAATGCGCCGCTACTGTTATTTCTAGCCTCTTTTAACCGGAAACGTATGGAACTCGACCGAGGACAGATGATGAATTATCAGGGTGTTGGCATAAATAATTTTATCAATATTATCCCATTACTTCTTGTGCCTGTTTTGTTGGATTTGCTATTTACCGCACTTTTCGGCCATACGGCTTCGCTGTGGATTATCCTCGGCATAGGGTTGTCAGGGATTGTTTTTCATCGGCAGCTTATTGATATGGCAGCATCCTTTTACAGGAAAAATCGGTATAAGATTGCGGACGGATATAGGAGTAGTTAAATTGGAAGTGCCTAAAGTTTGGAGTTTGAAGTTCTGAAAATTTAAATAAATTAATTAAAATAATCCCGGACACATAGATACCAGTGCCCCGATAATAAAAGAAACAAACTATGATACAGGTTGAAAATCTAAAAAAAGTTTACGGCGGACGTACTGTATTGAATATTCCTGAGATTTCCATTGAAAAAGGGGAGAGTTTTGGCTTGGTGGGTAATAATGGCGCCGGGAAAACCACTTTTTTCCGGCTGATACTCGATTTAATCCGAGCCGACAGCGGACGTGTACTTTCTCTTGGAAAAGATGTTTCCAAAACAGAGGAGTGGAAATCATACACCGGTTCCTATCTTGACGAAGGCTTTTTGATCGACTATCTCACACCCCGTGAATATTTCCTGTTTGTCGGAAAGCTTAACGGTATGAGTCCTGGCGATGTTGAGCAGTTTACCGAAAATCTGAAGTCTTTTTTTGGCGGCAATATTCTTGAAGAGAAAAATTATCTTCGTCAGCTCTCGAAAGGAAGTCAGAAAAAAGTGGGGATTGCTGCCGCACTTATGATGGAACCGGAAATTCTTATCCTGGATGAGCCGTTTTCCAACCTGGATCCCACGTCTCTGTTTCAACTGAAAAAGCTGCTGAAAGCGTTGCAGCAAAAGAAAAATATCTGTATGCTCATCTCTTCGCATGATTTGAATCACGTTACGGAAGTTTGCCGGCGTATAGTGGTTTTACACGAAGGTGATATTGTGCATGATCTGGAAACCAACAAAAATACCCTGAAAGAGTTAGAGGCCTTTTTTGCCGTGAAAGGGGACTGAGATAAACCAGGATTCTTCTTTCAGGTCGAATCAGACTTCAAAGGTAGTATAGAACCCCGCTTCAAGTGTCTACGCTTGAAGTAGTTTATGCATCACTCGGGATAAATTAGGGCATTTTCATTTACCGTTTTTTACGGTTGGCTGCTTTTTACTATTTTTGCGGCGCCATGGCCGACTTCAGAAAATATATAGAAAAAGAGCCTTTTATCTCGGTGGCTGCCGTTGCCTCGCAAACCGGAATCCCGGTTTATGTCATTGGCGGTTTTGTGCGTGACCTTTTGCTAAGCCGTCCATCGAAGGACGTGGACTTTGTGGTAGCCGGTAGCGGTATTGCTTTTGCCAGGTCCCTCGCAGATCTTTTCGGGAAAGATATTTTCGCCCGTTATTTTAAAAATTTCGGAACCGCCATGATTCGCTATAAAGGTTGGGAGCTGGAGTTTGTGGGGGCCCGAAAAGAATCGTACCGGAAAAACTCGCGCAAGCCTATTGTGGAAGATGGAACGCTGGAAGATGACCGTCGCCGTCGTGATTTTACCATTAATGCATTATCCATCAGCCTTAACAAAAATGATTTTGGACAGCTATACGACCCTTTTGATGGGCTGAAAGATTTGGAAAAGAAACTTATCCGCACACCGCTCGATCCTGATATTACTTTTTCGGATGATCCGTTACGAATGATGCGGGCTATCCGGTTTGCCACACAACTGCATTTTACCATTGAGGAAAAGACTTTTGCTGCCATCAGGAGAAACAAAAACAGGATTTCCATTATTTCGAAAGAGCGTGTAACCGATGAGCTGAACAAAATTATCCTGGCGGAAAGCCCAAGTCGTGGGTTTAAATTACTGGATGATTCGGGACTGCTGAAACAGATATTCCCCGCTTTTACCGAGCTGAAAGGGGTGGAGACCATTAACGGTAAGGGACATAAAGACAACTATTACCACACATTGGAAGTGCTTGATAATGTATCTGATGTACCAGATAACCTTTGGCTGCGGTGGGCAGCGCTGCTACATGACATTGCCAAGCCGGTAACCAAACGGTTCGACCCGAAGGTGGGCTGGACTTTCCATGGACATGAGTTTGTCGGAGCCAAAATGGTACCCGGGATTTTCAAAAAGCTGAAACTACCTTCCAACGAAAAAATGCGGTATGTGCAAAAGCTGGTGCTGCTCCATTTGCGTCCCATTGTGCTGGCACAGGATATTGTTACCGATTCGGCTGTCCGCCGCTTGCTGTACGATGCCGGCGATGATGTTGACGACCTCATGAAATTGAGTACTGCCGATATCACTTCGAAAAATGAAGTCAGGGTAAGGCGTTATCTGAAGAATTTTGAACTGGTACGCAAAAAGCTGAAAGAGGTGGAGGAAAAAGACCGTATTCGCAATTGGCAACCTCCCCTAAGCGGAGAGATTATTATGGAAACTTTCGGGCTGAAACCCTCCATAAAAGTGGGCGACATTAAAACAGTCATCCGTGAAGCCATTTTGGATGGGAAGATACACAACGAATTTGCTGAAGCTTTCGATTATATGCTCAAAACAGGCGAATCCATGGGGTTGCAGGTGGTCAGCCGGAAACATTTCCCTCAAAAATAAATCTCCCATGGCAAAGAAAAAAACGCTTGTTGTGGTTTTGGGACCTACGGCAGTGGGGAAAACCGATATTGCCATCCGGCTGGCAAAAGAGCTTCACACAGAAATTATCTCTGCCGATTCGCGGCAGTTTTACCAGGAGATTCCTATAGGTACTGCAGCGCCCGCTGCTGATCAACTTGCAGCAGTTCCGCATTATTTTACGGGTATCCTGTCGTTGCATCAGGATTATAATGTTTCGCAATACGAAAAGGAAGTGTTGGCACTGTTACGGCAGAAATTCCGTGAACACGATGCTATGATTATGTGCGGCGGTTCGGGACTTTACATCGATGCGGTCTGCAAAGGCATCGACCGGCTTCCTGATTCTGATCCGATTCTTCGAAAAGAATTGCAGGATAAATGGCAACAGCAGGGGATCGAAGCATTGCAGGAACAATTGAAAAATCTTGACCCCGAATACTATGCGCTGGTGGACCGGCAAAATCACAAGAGGCTTATGCGCGCCATTGAAGTCTGCCTGCAAACCGGCAAAAAATATTCGGAACTGCGTTTAAACAGCCCCCAAAAGCGGGATTTCAATATTTTGAAAATCGGGTTGCGGTTGCCCCGCGAAATACTATTTGAACATATTAACCGAAGGACTGAAACTATGATGGAAAACGGCTGGTTAGAAGAAGCAAAAAAAGTCTTTCCTTTCCGAAAGCAAAATGCCCTTAATACCGTGGGTTATAAAGAATTATTTGCATATCTCGATGGAAAATCAACATTGGAAGAAGCTATAGAAAAAATTAAAACCAATACCCGCCGCTATGCCAAACGACAGCTTACATGGTTTAGAAAAGACGAGGAAATTCGCTGGTTCTCACCGGAAGAAGAGGAGGGAATATGGCGATTGGTTAACACTTATTTTGAGAAGGAATAAAAAAATTAAAAATACTTTTTGTTCTCTTCATTTGGCCTCCTTTGTCCGTATCAATCGTTTGCGTAACGTTGATTCGTTTTTATTTGTGCCTGAAAAGTCAATTTTTTTCATCATCTGCAAACTTGGTTTATACTGTTGATAATCAATTTGTTTAACGAATAAAACAGATTACCAAAAGGATGGAACTAACAATGCTAATGGTAAAAAAGATGAGAAAGAACTTGACTTTCTCAAATAGTTTCTATTTTTACCCCATCAAAATAAGAGAACAAATGAACAGGGGCTTACATAGAATTTATGTCATTATTTCTATTCTCGTACTTGTGGGTAAAACCCCATAAACCGGAGGCCTTTTATGAATGATAAAAATATATGAAGCTCTCCGGTAATAACCGGGGGGCTTTTTTTAAAACACAAAACTATGGCATATCCGTTAAGAAGTCTCATATCAACATCTGGGAGGAACATGGCCGGAGCGAGAAGTCTGTGGCGGGCCAATGGCATGCAGGAAAGTCAGTTTGGCAAACCTGTTATTGCCATTGTAAATTCTTTCTCCCAGTTTGTCCCCGGACACGTGCATTTGCATGAAGCCGGTCAGCACATTAAAAAACTTATTGAGGCCGAGGGCTGCTTTGCGGCTGAGTTTAACACCATTGCCATTGACGATGGTATCGCCATGGGACATGCCGGGATGCTTTATTCTTTGCCTTCGCGCGATTTGATTGCCGACAGTGTGGAATATGTCTGCAATGCCCACACGGTGGACGCTATGATTTGCATTAGCAACTGCGACAAGATTACGCCGGGCATGATGATGGCTGCCATGCGGCTGAACATTCCCGCTGTTTTTGTTTCGGGAGGACCAATGGAGACAGGTAGCCGGAATGGAAAAAATTACGACCTCGTGGATGCCATGGTACTCGCTGCCGATGAGTCGGTGAGTGATGAAGAGTTGCGCGAAGTGGAGAAAATTGCCTGTCCCACCTGTGGCTCCTGCTCGGGCATGTTTACGGCCAACTCCATGAATTGCCTTAACGAAGCGCTTGGACTGGCGCTTCCCGGTAACGGAACGGTTGTGGCTACACATAAAAACAGAGATGTGATGCTGAAAAAAGCCGCCCGGCTGATTGTGAAAAATACTTTCCGATACTACCGCGATGGCGACGACAGCATTTTGCCGCGCTCCATAGCCACAAGCGAGGCTTTCATCAATGCCATGGCGGTGGATATTGCCATGGGCGGCTCCACCAACACGGTTTTGCATCTTTTGGCTATTGCCCGTGAAGCACAGGTGGATTTCAGTATGAAAGATATCGACGCGTTGTCACGAAAGATTCCCAACCTTTGTAAAGTTTCTCCCAGCTCGCATTACCACATGCAGGATGTGAACCGCGCCGGCGGTGTTCTGGGGATTATGGGTGAGCTGGAAAAAGCCGGCTTGCTGGATGCCTCGGTGAAACGGGTAGATACGTCTGACGTGAAAACAGCCATTGACAAATTTGATGTTAACCGGAAATTGCACTCTGCTGAGGCGGATGAGATTTATTCCAGTGCTCCTGCCTTTGTCCCGAACCTGCGGATGGCATCGCAGAATAATCATTTCAAAACACTGGATTTGGACAGGGAAAATGGCTGTATTCGCGAGGTATCCCATGCTTATAGTCAGGACGGCGGCCTGGCAATATTGTTTGGAAATATTGCCCGCACGGGTTGTATTGTGAAAACAGCCGGTGTTGTGCCTTCCATGTTTACCTTTAGCGGAAAAGCCAAAGTATTTGAATCGCAGGAAGATGCGGTGGAAGGGATTCTGAGTGGAAAAGTGGAAAAAGGCGATGTTGTGGTGATTCGCTACGAAGGCCCTAAAGGCGGGCCGGGCATGCAGGAGATGCTTTATCCTACCTCTTACCTCAAATCAAAAGGGTTAGACAAAGATTGTGCACTCATTACCGATGGTAGATTTTCGGGCGGCACTTCCGGCTTGTCCGCGGGTCATATTTCGCCTGAAGCTGCTGCCGGTGGCGAAATTGCACTTATAGAAGATGGCGATACCATCGATT
This sequence comes from uncultured Lentimicrobiaceae bacterium, assembly GCA_964598065.1. Lineage (GTDB taxonomy): Bacteria > Bacteroidota > Bacteroidia > Bacteroidales > F082 > Sulfidibacterium. The sequence continues at coordinate 12,407 of CAZRAW010000031.1, read as the reverse complement.
TTGATATCGTCGAAAGGAAGATTCATTTGCAAGTAACGAATGAAGAATTGGGAAAAAGGAGGGAAAGACAGCTTGCACGCGGAGAAAAAGCATTTACGCCAGTGGAACGTAATCGTGTCATTTCGGCTTCCCTAAAAGCTTATGCCCGGATGGTTAGCTCTGCCGACCAGGGAGCTATCAGACTTATTTAATATGATCGTTCCAAAGCAAATAAAATCACTGATATCAACATGAAAAATTGAAGCTTATGAAACAAGTGAAACAAACCGAAACCATGAATGGCGCCAAAGCCGTGGTACAATCACTCCTCGAAGAAGGCGTGAACACTATTTTCGGCTATCCCGGAGGTGCCATTATGCCCATTTATGATGAGCTCATGGAGGAGGAGGAAAATTTGAGACATATCCTCACCCGCCACGAGCAGGGTGCAGCGCATGCAGCGCAGGCTTATGCGCAGGTTAGCGGTAAAACGGCCGTTTGTTTTGCCACTTCCGGACCAGGCGCAACCAACCTTGTGACAGGTATTGCCAATGCTTTCCTCGATTCTATTCCGGTGGTTTTCATAACGGCCCAGGTCATTTCCAATCTGATCGGTACTGCTGCTTTTCAGGAAACCGATATTTTGGGGATCTCCACGCCGGTAACCAAATGGAATTATCAGGTTAGAAAAGCCGGAGAAATTCCCAATATCCTTGCCAAAGCGTTTTTTATTGCCGGTACAGGAAGACCCGGACCCGTTCTTATTGATATTACCAAAGATGCTTTGCTGGCGTCTGTAAATTTTTCTTATGAAAAGTGTACTTGGATCCGCAGTTACAATCCTAAGCTGGCACCAGTAGAAGAAAATATTATTGAGGAGGCGGTCAGCCTCATTAATCAGGCCGAAAAACCCATGATACTGGCAGGACACGGGGTATTAATTGCCAAGGCAGAAGAGGAATTAAAAGCTCTTGCCGAGAAGACCGGAACCCCGGTGGCTGCCACGTTGCTGGGTTTGTCAGCTTTCCCTTCCGGTCATCCGCTTTTTGTGGGTTTTCTTGGTATGCATGGAAGTTACAGCTCAAATGTGAATACCAACGAAGCTGATTTGTTGATTGCCATTGGCATGCGTTTCGATGACCGTGTTACCGGGAAATTGTCCACCTATGCAAAGCGGGCTAAAATTATTCATATTGAAATTGACAAAGCCGAAATTAATAAAAATGTTCACGCAGATGTCGTGATCTATGCCGATGCCAAAGAGGCATTAACAAAACTACTCCCGTTAGTTAATGAAAACAGGCACGAGCAGTGGCTTCAAAGTTTCAGAAAGCTGGATGAAAAAGAGCAACATTTGGTTATTGATAAGGAAACAAACCCTAACGGTGGCAACATCAGGATGGGTGAAGTTGTCCGCCTGATCTCGAATAAAACCCGGGGCGAAGCCATCGTAGTAACCGATGTGGGACAACATCAAATGGCAGCAGCACGGTATTATGATTATAAACTTCCCAACAGCCTGATTACATCCGGGGGAATGGGAACTATGGGCTTTGGTTTGCCGGCAGCCATCGGAACCAAACTTGCCCAACCCGAAAAAGAGGTTATTCTTTTTGTGGGCGATGGCGGTTTCCAAATGACCATTCAGGAATTGGGCACCATTATGCAATACCAGATACCGGTAAAGATAGTCCTGCTTAACAATAGTTTTCTCGGTATGGTTCGGCAGTGGCAGGATATGTTTTACAACAAAAGGTATGCTTCTACCAAAATGATAAATCCCGACTTTATAAAAATAGCAGAGGGCTTTGGTATTTCAGGTACGCTTGTGGAGGAGCGCAAAGACTTAGACGGAGCAATTGATCAAATGCTGGCTTCCGACAAAGCTTACATATTGGAAGTTTCCATTGAAAAGGAAGGAAACATCTTCCCGATGATTGAACCCGGCAAGTCAGTTTCCGACGTTATTCTCGAATCCCATAATCATTAAGTCTCCCTGTTATGAATAAAGAATTCACTATTTCCCTGTTTACGGAAAACCATATCGGTGTATTGAACCAGGTTACTGTTATTTTAACACGTAGGCAAATCAATATCGAAAGTGTTACTGCCTCTGAGTCGGCTGTTAAAGGTGTCCATCTGATTACTCTTGTTGTGTTTACAACGGATGAGCTGGTGCAAAAAGTAGCCGGTCAAATGGAAAAACTGATTGATGTGCTGAAAGTATTTGTTCATACCAGCGAAGACATTATTCACGAGGAAGTTGCACTTTACAAAGTACGGACAGATGAACTGATGGCCAGCAACAAAATAGAACAGATTGTCCGGAGGAATCATGCCCATTTTTTGGAAATAACCCCTGAGTACGTTGTGATCGAACGAACCGGACATAAAGATGAAACCAGCGAATTACTGGAAAAATTACATCCTTACGGCGTATTACAGTTTACCCGGTCGGGACGTGTGGCAATTACCAGGCAAATCAAAGAACTGGTGCAGTATCTCGAAGAGATGGATGCGGAAAGAAATAAACAGTAAATATTTAAAAAATAAATCGCAATTAATCAAATGATAAATAAACTTCAATTTTCAAAATTTCAATTTTCAAAAATCTGTATGACAAAGTTTAGTATTTCTTTCATTCGGTCATTTGGGTTTATTTTTTTGTAATTTGAGTTTTGTATTTTGATATTTATCTGACTTATAAACGTTAAACAATAAATAATTACCTATGGCAAAAATTAATTTCGGCGGCGTCATAGAAAACGTCGTAACCCGCGAAGAGTTTCCTTTGGAAAAAGCCCGCGAAGTATTAAAAGATGAAACCATTGCCGTTATTGGCTATGGTGTTCAGGGCCCCGGACAGTCGCTCAACCTGAAAGACAACGGTTTTAATGTGATTGTGGGCCAGCGAAAAAATTCTCCTACCTGGGACAAAGCAGTTAAAGACGGCTGGGTAGGGGGTAAGGACCTTTTTGAAATTGAAGAAGCCTGCGAAAAAGCAACCATCATCCAGTATCTGCTTTCAGATGCCGGCCAGATTGCTCAATGGCCGACGGTAAAGAAAAATCTGACACCCGGGAAAGCACTTTACTTTTCTCATGGTTTTGGAATAACTTTTAACGACCAGACGGGGATTGTGCCGCCTAAAGATGTGGATGTTATTCTTGTGGCCCCGAAAGGTTCCGGAACCTCACTTCGGCGGCTTTTTGTGGCCGGTAAAGGTTTGAATTCAAGCTTTGCTGTTTTCCAGGATGCTACCGGAAAAGCCAAAGAGAGAGTATTGGCGCTTGGTGTCGGTATTGGTTCGGGCTATCTGTTTGAAACCGATTTCAAAAAAGAAGTTTACAGCGATCTGACAGGTGAACGCGGCGTGTTGATGGGTGCTATTGCCGGAATTATGGAAGCGCAGTACAACAAGTTACGCTCAAAAGGCCATTCGCCTTCGGAAGCTTTTAACGAAACAGTTGAGGAACTCACCCAAAGTCTGCTACCGCTCGTGGGCGAAAACGGTATGGATTGGATGTATGCCAATACCTCTACGACGGCCCAAAGAGGAGCCCTCGACTGGAAAAACCGTTTCCGCGATGCTGTGGTTCCCGTGTTCGACAAACTTTACGATAGTGTGGCCAGCGGCGACGAAGCCCGCATTACCATCGAAGCCAACCGCCAACCCGATTACCGTGAAAAGCTCACCAAAGAACTGGATGAAATCCGTAACTCGGAGATGTGGAAAACCGGCGCTGCCGTCCGCAATTTGCGACCTGAAAACAGTTAGTCCCTGTTTTGTAAGATGAGATAAAAAGCCCTGAAAATAACTAATTTTCAGGGCTTTTGTTTTCTTTAGGCTTGTTATCCCGCATTATTCATCTCGTTTAAAAAGGCAAAAAGACATCCATAACATCTTACCATTCTCAATACCGGTAAATGAAACGATAAAAAAACGCAGGATGAAAGGTCTGTGTTTTTTATATGGCCAATGTGTGGCTAAATTCCTTCAATCGTCGTTATCCATCCGTGAACATCTTCAATGGTTCCCTCCTGAATACCTCTCAGATGGTGATATAATTTGGTAGAAACCGGACCCGGCTCGTCGCCGTACTCCACCGTTTTACCCGTAGAGTGGTCTATTATTTTTTTGATAGGCGAGATAATGGCCGCTGTTCCGCAGGCTCCTGCCTCTTCAAATGAATCAAGTTCGTCAAAAGGCACCTTGCGCCGTTCCACGTTCAGGCCAATATCTTCGGCAATTTGTAACAGGCTCATGTTGGTAATCGATGGTAAAATACTATCCGATTTGGGGGTAACATAAGTGTTATCCTTAATGGCAAAAAAGTTTGCAGGACCGGCTTCATCAATATATTTCTTCTCCAGTGCATCAAGGAAAAGCACCGAGGCAAAGCCCCCCTGATGTGCTCTTTCGCTGGCACGCATACCGGCAGCATAGTTTCCGCCCACCTTATATTTTCCGGTTCCCAGTGGGGCGGCACGATCCAAATCACGGACCACTTCAATGGAAACAGGCTTGAACCCTTCTTTAAAATAAGGCCCTACCGGTGTTACAAACACCATAAACATGTATTCCGTGGCCGGTTTTACGCCCACTTGAGGTCCGCTGCCTATCAACAACGGCCTGACGTAGAGTGTTGCACCCGTACCGTAAGGAGGAATAAACCGCGCATTCATTTTTACAGCCGTTACCACCGCTTTATAAAAAAGTTCATCCGGCACTTCCGCCATCATAATGCCATACGCAGAGCTATGCATCCTTTTGGCGTTTTCTTCCCAACGAAACAATCGTACTTTGCCATCTTTTCCGCGGTAAGCCTTCAGACCTTCAAAAGCCTCCTGGCCGTAATGCAAAGCCGTAGCAGCCATATGTAAAGGAATATATTCCGAAGAACTTATCTCAAGTTCTCCCCACTTCCCATCACGAAAATAACAACGTACGTTATAATCCGTTTTGAAATAACCGAAAGGCAACTTGCCCCAGTCCATATTTTCAATAGTGTTCATAGTTCAGTCTTTTGCTGGTGCGAATTTACAAAATTTTTATCCAACAGTGAACACTTTGGTGGTGGTGAAAAGGATAAATTAAGGGATTTACGTAGAGGAAGTAGTGAAAATTGTCAAAAAAAGCATGAAAAAACTTGACATGGCATAAATTTTGAGATATATTTGCAAAATGAACATAAGTTCATAACGAATTGTAAAAATGAATTTATTAACCATAAAAAAGGAGGTGAAAATGCCACGAGGTGATGGAACAGGACCTGTAGGGCAAGGCCCAATGACAGGCAGAGGAGCAGGACGTTGTGCAGGCAACAACGTACCGCGTTACGGTAACGGATTTTTTGGTAGAAACTTTGGCTTTGGAAGAGGGTTTGGTTTTGGATACAACAACCAGACACCTTACACCGAAACTACAGAGAAAAGCTGGATTGAAACAGCCATCAATGCTTTAAAAAACCAGTTACAAAATCTTGAAAAAAGGCGTGAAGATCTGGATAAATAATCCTGACACGACCTGACAGACAGTGCAAAGGTGTAATTTCAAGTAATGATTTTGCACCTTTGTTTTTTCAACAAACATCAAACAGGTTATTGAAGTTCTACTACCATTTTAGTGGATAAATTGCTTTTGCAGCATGGTAACTTTTTCTTCAATACTCCATGTTCTCTTTACGCTGCTCATAACTACAAAATTAGTGTTTTAAAACTCACTAATCAAATCCAGTTATAGGGGGCTGAGACAACTGCATACTAAAGAAACTATTGTCAGGATACTATTTTTTTCCGTCTTCAGGCTTCAGACTTCGGACTTCAGACTTCGGACTTCCGTCAATATAATAATTACAGATACAGCAGTTTTCCACAAAATATGCAGTAGTACCATTATTGAGAAATATAAAGCTCACTAAATATGGTAATTAGGCAACACGGGATAAAAAGAAACTCCGGATAGAAGATGTTTGCTTTATATCGTTTTTTTGTCTATATTTACGTCGTTAAAAACCATAAATATCAGGCTTATGTTTCAGTTAAGAAAATATCATGGCGAACGTGTTCAGTCACTAACCTATGATGATGGCAAAAAAGCTTTTTCCGTGGGAATTATCTCTCCCGGAGAATATGAATTCGGTGCTATAAAAAAAGAGATTACCACCGTAACATCCGGGAAAATAAGCGCTTGGATCGAGGGAAAGGATAAATGGAAGGATTATACCCCCTTTCATGAATTTACCATTCCTGAACACAAAAATTTTAGGTATAAAGTAAGCGAAACAAGTTCTTACATCTGTTGTTACGAATAAACATTAGTTATAAAATTGGAAAAAAGGAAATTGTTAAAACAACTTCAGGGCATAGAAGGTGAAGAAAATATTCTTAAAGCCGTGAAAATATTGGATGAAGCCATTAAAGCTCAGCCGGAAGATGAAGAATTATATTTCATACGAGCTGAATTTTTCTATAAGCTAAACCGCTATGGCGCTGCTATCAATGACTATATCAAAGTAGTGGAAATTAATCCGGGAAACAAAGAAGCAGTCGGGAAAATAGATATCATCAAAACAATTTTACGGTATAACAATACGGATATTTACGCCAATCCCAACACCAATATGGATCCTTGGTTAGAATAACAATAAAAAGAAATATGGAAAAACTGTATCCCGAATCGGGCGTGGAACTCAACCCGTTTGTCTCGAAACATTACGACAAATTGATGAATATCTTATCGTTTGGCAAATACAAAGACTTTATCCATCGTGCCATCAGCGACATGCATATCCAAAAGGGGAATTCTATTCTGGATTTGGGTTGTGGTACAGGCCGAAATGCCTGCTTTATGATCCAATATCTTGGCGACAAAGGCTTTATCACCGGGCTGGATATTTCCGAAGCCATGGAAAAACAGTTCGGCGAAAACTGCCGGCAATATTCCAATATCCAATTCATTAACCAACGTATCGACCAGCCGTTTCAGTTAGACAAAGCCTACGACAAAGTGTTTATCAGCTTTGTGCTGCACGGCTTTCCCCAAAACATCCGGGAAAATATTATTCAAAATGCCTTTAACCATTTAAAACCTGGCGGAACATTCAATATTCTTGATTTTGGTGAGTTCGATATGTATGCCATGCCGTTTTATTACCGCATTCCTTTTCAAAAGGGCGAATGTCCCTATGCCTTCGATTTTATTGAACGCAATCTGAAAAAAATGCTTTCGGAATTTGGCTTTGGCGATTTTAAAGAGCATCTCTATTTTCATAACTATGGTCGTTTGATGGTGGCAAGGAAGATTTCCTGAAAAAACTAAGACGTTAGGCGGGAAAGCGTTAAAAGTTAATTGAGAATAATACGTCGGCCTGCCTGGTTTTTTTTACATTATAAATAGAGAAATATATATACCCGCTTCGCAAATGCGCACGAAAGAAGAGACTTTTCCAAAGAAGATAAAACCTGCTACAAAAAACAAAGAACCATGCCTAAGACAAAACCATTTGATTTGTATGCTGATGAATATGATAACTGGTTTGTTATCAACGAGCATGTTTTTCGGTCGGAGTTGAAAGCCATTAAAAAAACTTTACCCGAAAAAGGAGATATTATTGAAATAGGAATTGGTAGCGGAATGTTTGCGGCGCCATTGGGCATTGAAGAAGGGGTAGAACCTTCCGAATCAATGCGTGAAAAAGCAAAAAAAAGAGACCTGAGGGTTATCAATGCCGTTGCTGAAGACCTGCCCTATGCTGAGAAAAGTAAAGATGCTGTATTAATGGTTACTACCATCTGTTTTTTAGATGACATCTATAAATCACTTCGGGAAGTACATCGTGTTTTAAAGAATGGCGGTCATTTCATTATCGGATTTGTGGATAAGGATAGTCCCATTGGAAAATTGTATTTAGAACAAAAAGACAAAAGCATCTTTTATGAGGATGCTACATTTTTCGGCACAGAGGAATTATACGGGCTTTTAAAGAATAGCGGATTTAAAATCATCAGCACATATCAAACTGTTTTTGGCCGGATTGATGAAATAGATAAGATACAAGAGGTGATGAAAGGATATGGTCAGGGAAGTTTCATTGTAATAAAAGCACAAAAAGTTTAAAAGTGTTATATATGGCTCTTTTTACGACAGGGATAAATGAATGCTTAGCCTATGCCCCCTTAGAAGAGGATAGAACCAAGTTATCATCTTTCCAAATTAGCACTCAAACGATTGAAATCCGGCAAAAAACATATCTTTGCTCTTTAAAAAAATATAGTAAATGAACTATTGTTGCTGTAACGGCACTTGTTGTTGTCAAATCTTTTCTTTGACACCTGACATATAAATTCAAAACAGTTTTTTTCATCGAAAGAAGCTGTTTTTTTTTGTTTTCAGTCATTACAAAAACACGAAAAATAATACAGGCATGCAGAATCTGGAGAAACATTTTGAAAAGTTCAGGAAGAACACCATCGGCAACGAACAATATTTCGAGACGCCTTATGGCCGGAAAAAAATGATTTATGCCGACTGGGTTGCCAGCGGAAGACTTTATGCCCCCATCGAAGAGAGAATTACAAAAATCATCGGCCCTTTTGTCGGAAACACTCACACCGAGACATCGGAAACAGGTACACTGATGACCAGAGCCTATCATTATGCTCACAAAAAAATCAAAGAACATGTACACGCGGGCACTGATGACGTCATTATCACAGCCGGTTTTGGTATGACCGAGGTGATCAACAAGCTGCAACGTATTCTTGGTTTTAAAAACTGTGCTACTTACGAAGATGGGAATTGCATTCCCAAAAAAGAAAAACCGGTAGTATTCATTACTCACATGGAGCACCACTCTAACCAGACCTCGTGGTTAGAGACCATCGCCGATATGGTGCTGCTGCAGCAGGATGAAAACAACCGGGTTGATCCGGAAGAACTACGCCGGCAATTATTAAAATATGCTGACCGGAAAGTGAAAATCGGGTCCTTCTCAGCCTGCTCCAATGTTACCGGTGTAGAGCCTCCTTACCGCAAACTGGCAGGAATTATGCACGAACACGGCGGTCTTGCATTTGTAGATTTTGCCGGTTCGGCACCCTATGTGGACATCAACATGCATCCGGAAAATGAACTGGAATATCTCGATGCCATCTTCTTTTCGCCACACAAATTTTTGGGAGGTCCCGGCAGCCCCGGCGTATTGGTTTTCAACAAAAAAATGTACAACCGGAAGGCTCCTGACCAGCCGGGCGGCGGAACTGTGGAATGGACTAATCCTTGGGGCGAGCATATGTATTATGACGATATTGAATTACGCGAAGATGGCGGAACACCGGGATTTCTGCAAACAATGCGCGCTGCCATGGCCATCGAGGTAAAAGAACAGATGGATACCAAACTTATCCGCGAACGGGAAAATCAACTGGTGAGAAGAGCTTTCGACGGGTTCAAAGACATTCCGGGGGTACACATCCTCGCGGAAAATGTCAAAGAGCGGCTGGGCATCTTTTCGTTTTATATGGATAACGTGCATTACAACCTTGTGTCAAAACTCCTGAACGACCGCTTTGGTGTGCAGGTACGAGGCGGCTGCGCCTGTGCCGGAACTTACGGACATATTTTGCTCGGCATTGGAAAGGAAGAATCACACCGGATTACCAAAATGATTAGTGCAGGCGATCACTCGAAAAAGCCGGGTTTTATCCGCATTTCCCTCCACCCGACCATGACAGACGAAGAGCTGGAAATCATCATAGATGGCGTAAAGCAGATTGCCCTAAACCACGAAGAATGGGCAAAAGATTATCGTTACAACACGCTAACCAATGAATTTTACCACTATCAGGAAGAGAACCGGGATGCGTTGATAAAAGAATGGTTTAGTTTTGAATAAAGTTTAAGAGAGCTTTGGCTGTCATCCCAAATCCAGCGTTACTTTTCAGGTTGACCGGAAACGTTTAAACCAGTAACGACTCCCACGCGAAATGTGTACCGGGAACATTTGACCTATCGCCGTTACCTCGTACTATTTGAGTTGAACCCGTATTGTTTTTTTCAATCTGCGCCGTATTTCCATTACCTTTGTGGTGGATGTTTTTAAGTTACCTGCAAGACAAATTCATAGCTTAAATCATTTAAATATTAATAAAGGAAAAATATTTGTCACAAAATTTATTAATGAAAATACTCCTTATTTCCCCAACCATAGATGCCGAACAAAGAACTAATAAAGGACTTATGATACCTCAACTTTCCCTTTGTATTTTGGAAGGATTAACTCCACCTGAACATGAAGTTAGGATTATTGAGGAAGAGACAGACCACATTGATGTTGAACAGGAGTGCGATCTGGTCGGAATAAGCTGCATGACAGCAAATGCTCCGAGAGCTTACGAACTTTGTCAAGAATTTAAAAAAAGAGGTAAAACTGTAATACTTGGGGGGGTACATCCGACCATACTCCCTGACGAGGCCTTGCAACATGCCGATTGTGTAGTAGTTGGTGAAGCAGAAGGAGTTTGGGAAACACTACTCAAAGATTTCCAGAATAATAATTTGAAAAGAATATATCATGATCCAATACCTGATTTAGGAAAATACGTTCCAAAAGATTTCAGCAAAGTTATCAAAAAAAGACTGTTTAGCCATATTCCGATAATGACAACCCGGGGGTGCCCTTACAATTGTGATTTTTGCTGTGTTACAAATCTTTTTGGAAAAAAAATCAGACATGTACCTATAGAAAATGTAGTACGGGACATTCGGGAATCTGGTGCAAAGAACTTTATGTTTCTGGATGATAATATTATTGGCCATCCAAAGTATGCAAAAGCATTATTCAAAGCAATTAAACCTTTGAAAATTAAATGGGTAGGGCAGGCATCTGTATCATTACTGGTCAAAGATGATGAACTTATGCAACTTGCAGTAGAAAGTGGATGCAAAGTATTGTTCCTCGGAATTGAAAGTGTGTCTGAGGAACAGCTAAAATTAATTCGTAAAGCAATTAAGGAAATTGAACATTTGGAAAGTGCCTTGAAAAAGATTAGAAAGATGGGGATTCTTATCCTGGCATCAATGATCTTTGGTTTTGATAACGACACAAAAGAAATATTTAATGAAACAGTTCGATTCTTAATAAGAAATAAAGTAAGTATTGTTTCCTTCAATATATTAACTCCTTATCCTGGAACAAAAATTTATGAAGATCTAAAAAATGAGAACCGTTTGATAACTACAGACTGGAGGTATTATAATCATAATACCGTTGTATTCAAACCCAAGAACATGACACCTTACGAACTCCAAATCGGCAAAATCAATGCAAGGAAAAAGTTTTACAGCATATCGTCAGTTCTAAAACGATTATTAGGTAATCTGTATAGCCCCGTAATATACATTGCCATTAATTACGGACATATGAAACAAGTAAAAGTCGAAGCAAAAAGAATAGCTAAACTTAAGTCAGAATTATTTGAAAATAATCATGAATAATAAAGCCCTACAGGTAACAAAAAATAAATGCCATTAAAACAGACATTTATTCAATCCGTTGGGGGTAAGGCGATAAAAGATTGAGAATAAACACAGTTAATGGAGATTAAAAGTAAATATCCTCGGGCATATTTTCGAACATTCGTTGGGCGAAATTGAAAATGTTCAGGCGGAAATTAAAGGCGAGAAAGTTGACAGCCAAAAAACAAGGCGAAAAAAGGACGGTATTTTCTACACGCCAAAATACATTACCAAATACATTGTGGAAAATACGGTTGGCAAACTTTGCAAAGAGAAATGGGATGAATTAAAAATTGTGGATGAAGAATACGCCAAAGGAAGAAAGAACCGTAAAAAAGATATTGTTAGAACGCTTGATAAAAAATTGGATGAATACCGCAACTGGCTTCTGTCTTTAACCATTCTTGTCCCGGCTTGCGGTTCCGGCGCTTTTCTGAACCAGGCGCTGGAGTTCCTGATTACGGAACACCGGAAAGTTGATGAATTGCGTGCACAGCTTTTGGGTGGGGCAATTATCTTTTCCGACATTACAACCGACATTCTTGAAAGAAATATTTTCAGCGTTGACCTAAACGAAGAATCAGTTGAAATAGCCAAACTCTCGCTTTGGTTGCGAACCGCACAAAAAGGCAGAAAACTAAATAATGATATTCAACAGAAAAAAGACAGGTTTATAAACCAAAGTTGTTTAAAGTCTAAAGCCATGAACAATTTTAATGGCTTAAAAATCAGCCAATAAATAGTTTTTTAAAATGACCTACCCCTGCACCCCTTCGAGAAGGGGAATAAAGGAATTTATTGACTGATTTTTAAATATTTAATCTATAATTTACTTGGTAGACTTTAAACAACTTCACCGTATAAAAGCTAATATAGAAATAGAAAAGGTTAATAATAAACTTGATGTTTT
>CAZRAW010000030.1:0-21402 GCA_964598065.1 uncultured Lentimicrobiaceae bacterium | reverse complement strand
ACCACACCATCCTCTTTTCAATTATTTTTGAAGAATTTTGCATCGATACCCTGCTTTTTGATGTGGCCATGTGCATCAACGGTTTTTGCTTTGTTAACAACCGGCTCGACCAAAATCTGCTCGAAATATTTTTGCAGGCTTACAACCAAAAACGACCCCTGAAAAAAACAGAAAAAGAGCTGCTTCCGCATTATATCCGTTGGACAGCGCTGGGTATGGTGTCGTGGCACTTGCAATATCATTTAATGTTTAAGCCCAATGTCAGGCAGGAAAAACGGGTGCGGGAGCTACTGAAAAGGGCAATCCCTTCCTAACTTCATAATAAACAAGTATTTTATGAAACACTTTCAAGTTAAAAAGCATAGCTGTAAAAGAAGCTGGCAACTATTTATGGATATGCCGGTTAGTGTTTTTCCGTAAGGTTCATCTGCTCGAATTCCGGATGGATACTAATGTAAACCGGCGACTTTTTAATCTTTGAACCTGACCGGTACCAGGGACGAATTTTGAAAACCAATCCGAGCCTTTCATACTCCTCTTTACCGGCATCGCCAAGCATGACTTTCATTATTTGCTTTAACGACCCCGATTTCAGAAGGCGTGAAATATTAAGGTTTGCCTTCACGGGAAAGATGGTTGTCCCGCCGGGCAGAATCGTTATCTTCCTGTTTATCGTTCCACTTGCCAGCGTATCAGACTTCATTTGAAGCAGCCAGTCCATTCCCGAAATAGCGGCTTTGCCGGAGAAAGGATTTCTGCCTTTTACGGAAATCTCCATGACCGAAGGCATATCACCTTTAATAAATCGGATTCCCAATGTTATCATTTGTTCAAAATCCAGGTCTGATGGTTTTTTTATCTGTGAAACATCAATCCCTGCAATGGAAAGTACTTTCACATTCCGGATGGAAAAGCGGCTGTTTATAAATCGGTCATATTCTTTGGCTTGCCGAAAAATGCCACAGGAAGCAAAAATAAGTATCAGCGCAAGCAATACCAACCCAAAGACTTTACTTCCGGCATTAGCCGAAAACAGGGAAGCGATTTGTTTCCCTGTTTGCCTGTTTTGTGTTGAATGATGGATCATGTTAGCGTGTCTGTAATTTTTATGTTCCGGAGGTAAAACTATCGCCGGCCTCTGTATAGCGGAAAGATACCTCTATTCGAAATTATATTTTATTGGCCCTTTTTCGTTTGGTTTCATCCAGGATAATTTTGCGCAGACGCAGCGAGTGTGGCGTTACCTCGAGATATTCATCTTTGCGAATGATTTCCATGTATTCTTCAAGAGAAAATTTTACAGGCGGTGGAATCAGCACTTTGTTGTCGGAACCGGAGGCGCGCATATTGGTGAGTTTTTTCCCTTTGTTAATATTTATCACGATATCTTTGTCGCGGGAGCTTTCACCAATAACCTGTCCGGCATATACTTCGTCGTTGGGCGAAATGTAAAATCGTCCGCGGTCAACCAGCTTCCAAATGCCATAAGCAACGGCGGTACCGGTTTCCATTGAAATAAGTGCGGCATTAGTACGGGTTTGAAACTCCCCTTTCCATGGCTCGAAAGCTTTAAAGCGATGGGCAATAATAGCTTCGCCTTCAGTTGACGTGAGAATAGCATTGCGTAAGCCGATTATTCCCCGTGAGGGAATGCTGAATTCCAGCATCATCCGGTCGTTTTTCGGCTCCATGTTTTCAAACTCTCCCTTTCGCTGGGTAACCATGTCTATAACACGACCTGAAAATTTTTCCGGTACCAAAACCGTAAGGCTTTCCATCGGTTCGTGTTTAACACCATCTATTATTTTGATAATTACTTTGGGTTGACCCAGCTGGAACTCGTAACCTTCGCGTCGCATGGTTTCCACGAGAATGGAAAGATGAAGAATCCCCCGGCCAAAAACAAGATAAGCATCGGCCGAATCGGTCTCTTTCACCCGCAAAGCGAGGTTCTTTTCCGTTTCGTGAAAAAGGCGGTCGCGCAGGTGGCGTGAAGTAACATATTTTCCTTCTTTACCGAAAAACGGTGAGTTGTTGATAGTAAACAACATGCTCATGGTAGGTTCATCAATGTTGATGGGAGGCAACCCTTCGGGATTTTCAAAGTCGGCCACAGTATCGCCAATCTCAAAATCCTCAATACCCATCAGGGCAATGATGTCACCGGCATAAACCTCGCCTTTGTATTTTTCTTTTCCCAGTCCTTCGAAACGGTAAAGCTCTTTGATTCTGGACTTTTTTATGCTGCCATCCCGTTTTACAAGCGAAACATTCATGTCGGCTTTCAGCTTTCCGCGTAACAGGCGGCCAACGGCAATTCGGCCCACATACGAAGAATAATCCAGCGAGGTAATCTGCATTTGCGGCGTGCCTTCAATATATTTTGCCGAAGGAATATGTTCCAGAATTTGATCTAACAGATAAGATACGTCGGTGGTAGGCTTTTGCCAGTCGGGCCCCATCCAGCCCAGTTTTGAAGAGCCGTAAACCGTAGGGAAATCTAATTGCTCTTCGTTGGCTCCGAGGTTGAACATGAGATCAAAAACAGCCTCCTGTACCTCTTCAGGACGGCAGTTGGGTTTGTCCACTTTGTTGACAATCACAATAGGGATCAGCTTTAAATCGATGGCTTTTTGCAGTACAAAACGGGTTTGTGGCATGGGGCCTTCAAAGGCATCTACTACGAGCAAAACGCCGTCGGCCATGTTCAGTACACGTTCCACTTCGCCGCCGAAGTCGGAGTGACCGGGCGTATCGATGATATTAATCTTTACGCCTTTATAGTGGACAGAGACATTTTTTGACAGAATTGTGATCCCTCTTTCTCTTTCCAAATCATTGTTGTCAAGGATAAGGGTTCCCATATTTTGGTTATCACGAAAAAGTTTTACCTGGTACAAAAGCCTGTCAACCAGCGTTGTCTTGCCGTGGTCAACATGTGCGATAATAGCAATATTTTTTATTTCGTTCATCTGAGTTTACGGGTGTTAAATTCGGGCTGCAAAGATACACTTAAAATCAAGATGCTGACAGAAGATGAGAAAGTGTTAAAAGGGGGCGGACTCTCCTAATTCGGGGTAAAATTTAGAAGTGATAAAATAAAGAACTTGAAAAGAGGAATACTTTTGAATTCCCGGCTTTCGACTTTTGAAATTTATTCGTGAAACTCAAATTTTAAAAGCGTAACGCATTAAAATTTGTAAGTTGAACGAATCCCGATAGCGGAGCGTATCGGGATAAATGAGTAAATACTCCGCTCCTTGGGGCGAAACATATTTTTTAGGTTGATACCCCGTCCGCTTGCGGCGGGGAGGTTTCATTTGCTGTTTGGATACTTATGATTTCCTGCAAAAAGCAGAATTTGAGTGTATCAACACAAACATAGCCGGTAACCGGATTTCTGTTAATTTTGCAAAAAAATCAAATATGATTGTACTTACCGGAACGGCAGGTTTTATCGGTAGCGTAATGCTACAAAAACTTAATTTGGAAAATATTGATAATGTGGTGATTGTGGACGATTTCACCAAAGAGGCCAAAGAAAACAACTTCAAAGATAAGCAATTTGTGCTGAAAATTCACCGTAACGATTTTTTCCCGTGGTTCGATAAACATGCCGGTGAAGTGGAGCAGGTGATTCACCTCGGGGCGCGTACGGATACTACAGAATTTGATGTGAAGGTGTTCAATATTTTAAACCTGGAATATAGTAAGCAGGTTTGGTTACGCTGTGCCGAACACAACATTCCTCTGATTTATGCCTCTTCGGCTGCCACTTACGGCGCCGGCGAGTGGGGTTATGATGACAGTCATGAGATTGTAGAAAAGCTGAAACCGCTGAATGCTTATGGTAATTCCAAAAACGATTTTGATAAATGGGCGCTCAGGCAGGAAAAACAACCGCCTTTTTGGGCAGGGTTGAAGTTTTTTAATGTTTACGGCCCCAACGAATATCACAAAGGCCGTATGGCTTCTGTTATTTTTCATGCTTTTTATCAAAGCCGGGAGACCGGAAAAGTACGGCTCTTCCGCTCGCATCGTCCCGATTTTAAGGATGGAGAACAACTGCGCGATTTTGTGTACGTGAAAGACCTGGCCGAAGTAATCTGGTTTTTGATGAACCACCGGATGGCTTCAGGGTTGTATAATCTGGGAACCGGCAGAGCCCGCACCTTCCTCGATTTGGCAAAAGCCACTTTTGCCGCTATGGATATGGAGCCGGTGATTGAATTTATTGATACTCCGGAGGATATCCGCGATAAATACCAGTATTTTACCGAAGCAAACATGAATAAGCTGCGTGCTGCCGGATACGACAAACCGTTTACTTCGCTCGAAGCAGGTGTGGACGACTATGTCCGCCGGTATCTTTCAAAAGGAAAATATTTCTAAGATTTGTGAAACCCTGACTCCGGGCTCTTTGCTGGTTTCTGATTTTATCCGGCATTTTCGGCAAGAGCTTCCCGGATATCTTTTAAAAGTGATTTTGTGCGTTTCAGCGTATTAATGACCTGTAGTTTCTCCAGCGACCGACTGTCGTAATGTTTTTTAAAATAATCACGGGTTCCCTGAATAGTCATTCCCTTTTCTTTAATCAGATGATAAACGATCTCAAAATGGTTCACATCTTTTTGGGTAAACAGGCGGGTTCCTTTGTCGCTTTTTTTGGGCTTAATAAAGTCAAATTCCTTCTCCCAATAGCGAATTAAAGAGGGTTGAACGTTAAACTTTTTGGCTACTTCGCCTATGCGATAATAAATTTTCTGTACCATGGCGTAAGATTAGTCCATTGATTGCGTGGGAATCTTTGAAAGCTCAACCATTTTCGAATATTCGGCCGGCGTAAGGTCGTTGAAGAAAAAGTTGATGGGGTTAATGGGGTGATGATTTTTAATAACTTCGTAATGCAAGTGAGGCCCTGTTGATTTTCCAGTATCACCTACAAGGCCAATCACTTGTCCCCGTTTTACATACTGTCCTTTTTTTACTTTAAAAGCGCTTAAATGGGCGTAGCGGGTCATATAACCAAAACCATGATCCACAAGAATTTCGTTACCATAGCCTCTGTTGGAGCGGATAATGCTAACAACTCTGCCATCACCCGTTACATGTACCGGTGTTCCGATTGGAGCTGCGAAGTCAAGGCCTTCGTGGAACTTTTTTACTTTGTAAAAAGGGTCAATACGATAACCGTAATAAGAAGATATACGTTGCATATCAATATTGCGGATGGGTTGAATGGCCGGAATGCTGGCCAGCATCTTTTCTTTATTGCGCGCCATGGCAAACACTTCGTCAAACGATTTGGACTGCACGTAAATTTCACTCGTAAGTTTGTCTAATTTTTTGGCCGTTTCAATCAAAAGTTTTGATTCATTAAAGCCTTTCAGGTTGGCATATCGGTCAACACCACCAATACCGGCCTGCCTGACTGATTTCGGGATAGGCTCGGCGTCAAAAATAACACGGTAAATATTGTCATCACGATATTCCAACTCATTCATAACCTTTTGCATTTTATCAAGGTGGTCGTTCATGATTTGGTATTGCAGCTTATACTCTGCAATTTCGCGTTTGAGCATCAGCTCTTTGGGAGAATTAAAAAAACTAAACAGGAAGAACACAAACACGGCAGTAAGTGCAATCGCTGAAAAAAAGAAGAGAAAAAAGCGAAACAATTTTTGTCCGTGAGAGAGCTTAATTTCTTCGTAAGACAGTGTTTTTTTATTAAAGAAATACTTGGTTTTAGCCATAATTCCAATCCTTTTCGGGCACAAAATTAATAAATTGGCGTAAATTTGCAATCTTAAAATATTTAAATATCAACCGATAATAGTTAATTACTTATATATGACCTCATTAGAAATCCGTAATATTTTTCTTGATTTTTTTAAATCAAAGCAGCATAAAATTGTTTCCGGAGCTCCCATCGTGGTAAAAGATGACCCCACACTGATGTTTATCAATGCGGGAATGAACCAGTTTAAGGATGTCTTTCTCGGTAATGTCCCTGCGAAAAGCCCGCGGGTGGCCGATACACAGAAATGCCTGCGTGTATCGGGCAAACACAACGATTTGGAAGAAGTGGGACACGATACCTATCATCACACGATGTTTGAAATGCTGGGAAACTGGTCGTTTGGCGACTACTTTAAAAAAGAGACTATTACCTGGGCATGGGAACTGCTAACGGATGTTTTTAAAATTGATAAAGAGAGTCTTTATGTTACCTATTTTGGCGGCGATGAAAAGGATGGACTGGAAAAAGATGAAGAGACGCGTCGCTATTGGCTAAAGCACATTCCGGAAGACCGGGTCTTACCGGGCTCTAAAAAAGATAATTTTTGGGAAATGGGCGAAACCGGTCCCTGTGGCCCCTGTTCGGAGATTCACATCGACATACGTAGCGCCGAAGAAAAGGCAAAAAAACCCGGACGTGAACTGGTAAACACCGATCATACGGAAGTGATTGAGATTTGGAATCTCGTGTTTATTGAGTTTAACCGTCTCGCAGATGGCTCGCTGAAACCGCTTCCGCAAAAACATATTGACACCGGCATGGGCTTTGAACGTTTGACCATGGTGCTGCAGGGTGTGCGTTCAAGCTACGATACGGATATTTTTATGCCTCTGATTGATTTTCTCGCAAAGATGGCTGGTGAAAAGTATGGACTCGACAGGCAAAGGGATGTGGCCATGCGGGTGATTGCCGATCATTTGCGTGCCGTGGCTTTTACCATTGCCGATGGCCAGTTGCCCTCCAACACCGGGGCAGGCTACGTGATCCGGCGAATCTTACGGCGTGCCGTGCGTTACGGCTTTACTTTCCTCGGCTTTGAAGAGCCTTTTATCTACAAGATGTTGCCCGTGTTGGTAAACCAGATGAAAAATGTCTTTCCCGAAATTGTTAGCCAGCAGAAACTGGTGAGTATGGTGATCAAAGAGGAAGAGGTGGCTTTTTTGCGGACGCTTTCGCAGGGTGTTAAACGTTTTGAGCAATATCTTGAAAAAAATAAGAAGCAAAAAGTCATTGACGGTAATTTTGCTTTTGATTTGTTCGATACTTTCGGCTTTCCCATCGACTTAACCCGCCTCATGGCGCACGAAAAAGGGCTGGAAGTCGATATGGAAGGTTTCCGTAAAGGGCTGGAGAGCCAGAAAAGCCGTTCGCGTAAAGCGGCTGAAAAAACTACGGATGACTGGATTGAGCTTATCCCGGATGCCCCGGAGACCTTGTTTGTGGGATACGAACAACTCAGCTGCGAAGTCCGAATAGTAAAATACCGGAAAGTCAGCCGGAAAAAGAAGACCCTTTTTGAGGTGGTGCTTGATAAAACTCCTTTTTATGCCGAATCGGGCGGGCAGGTTGGCGATACGGGATTTCTTGTTTCCGGCACGGAAAAGCTGCGGGTAGTGGATGTCAAAAACGAAAATAATCTGCGGGTGCATTATGTGAATGAGGAGCCTCAAAATCCGGAAACTGTTTTTCGCGCTGAAGTGGATGTTGAAAAACGTACACTTACAGCTAACAACCACAGTGCAACCCACCTTATGCATGCCGCTTTGCGCCGGGTGCTGGGTAGTCATGTGGAGCAAAAAGGCTCGCTGGTAGATTCCGGACATCTGCGCTTTGACTTTTCGCATTTTACAAAAATGAGCGATGAAGAGATAAAAAGGGTTGAAGCTATTGTCAACAAAAAAATCAGAGAAAATGTTCCCTGCCGGGTGCAGCAGGATGTTCCGCTGGAGAACGCCAAAAAGCTGGGCGCCATGGCGCTGTTTAGTGAAAAGTACGGCGACAAAGTCAGAGTAGTTACCTTTGACCCGAACTATTCGGTTGAGCTTTGTGGCGGAACTCATGTGCCGGCAACCGGACAAATAGGATATTTTAAAATCACCTCCGAAACCGGCATTGCTGCCGGCGTGCGCCGCATTGAAGCGGTTACGTCCGATGCTGCCGAGGCCTATATCAATGAGCAATTGGAGTTGCTGAAAAAGATTAAATCGTACTTTAAAGTTCAGGTAAACCCGGTGAATGCTGTGGAGAATCTTCTGAATGAAAACAAGGCCCTCCACAAGGAAATAGAGAAACTACAAAAGGAGCAGGCACGCCATTTGGCTGCCGATCTGATGAAAGATGCCGAGACGCTTGGCGGCATCACTTTTCTTGTAAAAAAGGTAGCTATCGATCCGGCTCAGGCAAAAAACCTGGTGCATCAGTTGCGTGCCACGGGCGATAACATAGTTGTCGTACTTGCCCTTGAAAACAATGGAAAAGTGAATCTCGTGGTGGGAATTTCCGACGTGCTGGTACAAACCGGTAAGTTTCATGCCGGTGAAATTATAACGAAAATTACACCGTTTGTGAAAGGTAGTGGTGGCGGTCAGCCGCAGTTTGCCATGGCCGGCGGGAAAGACCCATCCGGTATTCCACAAGCGCTCGCAGCAGCAAAAGAGATGTTTTGATGGTTATCTTGAAAAGAGGTAAAAGCAGCTTTTTAACGGTTTTAAAGGTAACGTGTTGGCTATGTGTTTGTTTGTTTAAGAAATCAATGTTGAAAAAAGAGATAAATCTTTGAGACTATACGATTTTAAAGTTTATAAATATTCTTACATTTACAGATTTAAGGGATGTCTTATAATCACGAATGCATTTATGTTAAAAAACAAGGCGATATTTTTCCGGATTTTTATTGTTTTTGCCTTTTTGGTAATGCCTGTATTTTTGATGGCACAAAAAAAGGACAGGAAAAAAGATAGAAATAAATATCAAACCGTTTCAGAACAGGATCTGATTAATTATTCTACACTTAGTGCGCCGGAAGCGGTTATTAATCATGCCACCGGATGGGCTAGACAGAATAACGGTGCCTGGTATTCCATGAAAAACGAGATTCCCTTTTCCGACCAAAAGGCCAATAAAAATAATACCGGCGTCAGAAAACTGGGCTACGACAATTTTATTCAGTTGGAGATGCGCAGTTTGACGATTAATAACAAACAGTACAATGTACTGATCAAAAAATATCGGGATGGTGCGTATGAGTTTCCTGTTTTAAAAGAAGACTGGAAAGGTTTTAATTCTCTTGATTTTTATGTGTTTCCAAGTATAAAACTATTTAAAATTTTGCCTGATAGTGTTACTTTCAATGAGGCCTATGCCGTGGATTTGAATGTGCTCACACGTGGTACCATTAAAAACTATACCCATAAAAATTGGAAAAGTATTTTGGTAGAACAGGCAGAGCAGACGCATTTGGGAGAACAAATAAACGGTTTCGACCTGATTATTGCTGTTTTTCCCATAAAAAACAACGGGAAAGAGGTTTGCCGGTTTCGTCTTATCAAGTCTTTCGACAATAACTATCTGCGCTCTATCTACACTGCACCCAATCACAGGGAAGAGCTGTTCAGGTCAGAATTTTACGAGGTAAAATATTATGTCTTTAAAAATTTTATTCAGGCCGCCAAAGATAATTATGTCAAAGTAACTCCTGCAACCGGAACAGGAGATACTTTTCATAACTATTACAATTGGGGCATTTTAAAGTACCGTGTCGGTGATTACATCAAAGCCATTGAATATTTCCAAAAGGCTATTGCTCTGCATCCCGATACCAAGGACTTTATGCCGTTTGCTTATCTTGGAAATGCTCAAAGTAAACTACATCGTTATAGCGATGCCATCGGTTCGTACGACAGGGCGTTGGAAATAAATCCGGATAATGTTATGCAATATTCCAACTGGGTGAGAAATTACTTTAACCGCGGGGTAGCCAAATATTATCTTGGCGACATGAAAGGTGCCTGTAAGGATTGGAACAAGGCGCTGGAACTTGGTTTTGGTCCTGCACACGATTATATCGTGGAATATTGCAATAAAAAAGAAAAATAATCGGGATGAGGTCTTGGTTTGTGAAAAATATGCAGGTATTTGTTTTGGCTTTCGGCCTCCTTGTTGCAGCGCCTTTTAATGTTACAGCACAGCAACTTAATTCCACTATTCGAAATTCATTCAAAGATAACTGGGCTATTCAGCTTAATCCGGGGTTTTCACAGTTTTATGGCGATGCCACCAATCATAATTATTTTCAGAAGTTTAAAGGTGAAATAGGTTTGCATACAGACCTCGGGGTCAGGAAAATGATTCTTCCGGCACTCGGTGTGGGCCTTGATTTTACTTATGCAGGACTGAAAAGTTATAAAGACCGAAAAGCAAATGGCACCAAAGTTGACTATCGTCTGAACGGAAGTTATTATGATGCCAATTTATTTGTGTATCTTAATTTCAATCGCCTTTTTACCGGTTATAAACCCGGCCGTAAATTTACGATTTACGGTACGGTGGGCCTGGGCTGGAGTTTCTGGAATTCAGCCCTTACCGACGGCATTACGGGGCTGACCATCAAAAGCGGTTCGAAAAGTGGTTCTTATACTTACAAGACCAACGCTCTTGTCGTTCCGGTAGGTGTGGGTCTTAATTATCGTATTTCGGAACGTTGGGATGTGAACATCGGTGGCGACCTCCGCACGGTTTTTAGCGATGATGTGGATGTTTGGCACGATGGCTTTAAATATGACCAGATTTTTTCCACGAAAGTGGGAGTAACCTATCACATTCGACCGGGGTGGGGGAGAGCTAAAAAATCGAAGCCGGCAAAAAACACTCTTTGTTGTAACAAAAAAGAGCGAAAGTCAAAACCGTTTATCCCGATTTACGGATTTGACCAGATCAAGGTTATGACAACACCTGCCAAACAGCCGCAAATTCTTGAACTGTTATCTATTCCTAAAAAAGAGGCTAAACCTGTTGCTCCTCATGAATTTGAATTCAGGGTTCAAATCATGGCAAAACATATCCCGTTGAAAAACGCTTCCTCTTTGCAGGCGCGTTATCATTTACCTTATCCTGTGGTGGAAACGCATCAGGATGGTCTTTACCGATATTCGGTTGGCTCGTTTAAAACCTATTCGGCAGCCCTCTCTGCAAGCAAAGAAATCAGGAGCCATGGCGTGTTTGATGCTTTTGTTGTGGCTTATCGCAACGGACTTCGTATCCCCATCACTT
This sequence comes from uncultured Lentimicrobiaceae bacterium, assembly GCA_964598065.1. Classification (GTDB taxonomy): domain Bacteria; phylum Bacteroidota; class Bacteroidia; order Bacteroidales; family F082; genus Sulfidibacterium. Next base: position 10,334 of record CAZRAW010000030.1, on the reverse strand, counting down.
CCGTGATGAAACGGTAAAGAAGGTGTGTCTTCGTCGTTTAGTAAAACTGTTGCTTTCCGTTGCCGTCGATGATAAAAATCCTTTCGTTAAAGTCAACGTCATCGTTGGTGAGCAGAAAGAGCGCTCCGCGGGGAACAGATAGGGAATAGCCGTTTTTCCCAGCGCTGAAACCGGTTAGTGATACCCAGTTTCCATTCCAAACGTACAGCGTGTAAGCTTCTCCGGAAACCATATTGTCATAAGGACTGGTTTTCAGAAGTTTCACCGATTGCCGAAAAATGAAATCAGGTTTTAAAAAGAATTTCCTGCCCCGGTCATCCAAAATGAAGGGAGCATCCAACCGCATTAACATATGCTTCTTGTAACTTACCGGCAGATAAACAATGTGCGTTCCCGTTTTTTTGAAAAAAACCGTTGAATCTTTCGGAATAGCCCAGCTGACGGGGTGCCACCCTCCATCGTTAAAAACACTGAGATAGGCGTACTTCGGATTACTATTCAGCCGGAGCCACACGTTTGCCGACTGTAGCCCGTTTGTAATGTCGCTGTAATAGAAATCACCGAGAAAAGGCGGGGTGCTTGTGCTAATGTTTTTTATAGCGTAAAGGCTGCTACTGTCGCGAAAAAAAGTACGGCGGTAAATTTTTGCCACTCTTCCCGGCTTATGCAGGTTTTTGATACCATGTTTAAAATTGAGAACAAGTTCGTTGCTGTCGGGAAGGATAACCGAAGTGTAAGCATAACCAAAGTTGGTATCGGCCAGAAAAGGCGAATAATCCATGGCGGCGGCAATGCCAAAACTTCTCAGAACTTTTACTTTATAAATGTTGATGTCATAAAAGTTTCCAAACCCCGACTTTTCTAACTGCCTAATAGTCTGTACGTTGATGCTCTTATTGTAAGTGTCTTTGTAGTCAAGTTTTTGATCAATAAGTTTATTCAGATATAAAGCCACATCCGAAACATGTGTTTTCCCCTGATAAAATTTTTCCGGCAGCGGACCGTATTCTTTTAAAAAGTATTGCCGGAAATCTTCAGGCTGCTCATTAGCCACACGATATGGCAATATCCAATGGCAGAAAGTTTTAAAACCATACCCTTTGGACCATGGAAAGGTTGCATAAGCCTGAAAGGCACGGTTAAGGTTGTTTATCAAATAGGCTCCGCTTAAAGTCCGGCCATCAACCTGAAAACTGTCGGCATGATAGATGAGGTCGCCGCGGATTTGTTCCGTGGAATCCCAGGCGTGTTTTAATGCCAGGTAATCGGGATAATCTTTCGGATTAAAATGATAGTGATTCCCCAATGTATCCTGAACACTGTACCAAACCGTGTAGTTTTTATTCATTTGGGCTATAAGACAATAAAGGGCTTTGCGCTTTAGCGAATCTTTAGCTGCTACATACTGACCGATAGCTTTCATGAGTTCCGGTTTGTTGATTCCGGCATTGTCAATAACCTGACGGACACCTGCAGGTATTCCGGGATTTACGGACTTCAGACATTGCCACTGAAACATGACCAAAATTAGAAAGGAAAAGAAAAAAGTTATTTTTTTGATAAACCTGCCCATGGATTTCAGTTAAATTAGGATCCCAATCGTTTTTTATCTGACAAAGTTAGGATGATTTTCGGAATTTTGAGAAAGATGATTTTTTTGGTATCCAATCGGCGGACATCCGTTCATGCTTTGCGCAGATGACAGAATCAAATTTCCACCGGCTTAAGCGGGGGAGCTTAGGCCCAATTGGTAAACGTTTGTGGCATAATGTGTACATACCGGAAAAGCTTTTTCATTTGCTTTTGTTAAATAGCTATCTTTGCCGGCGTAAAAATCTGCTTTTAATTGAAAGAATTTGTCATTAGAACTATAACGGGAATCGTTTTTGCCGCTCTTGTCATCGGTTCCATCTTGTGGTCGCCGTGGGCATTTTTTGTTCTTATGGCTGTCTTTACCATTATCGGTCTTGCTGAATTTGTGAAATTGTTTCCGTCCGAACCGAAGGTAAGAGGCACGGTTATCTATTATTTCCTGGGATTTTCAGTGTATGTTCTGATAGGTCTGACAGGATTGAATGTTATCGATTTTTCCAATTTGTTTTTGGTGGTGCTGAGTTTCTTTATCCTGATTGCCGTTGAACTTTTCAGACAGCCAAACCCCTCATGGATGCAGATTGCTGCCGGTTTTAGCGCTTTTATCTACATTTCTTTGCCTTTTGGTTTGATGAACAACCTGTTTTGGGTCAGTAGCGGAAATATAAGTTTTCCATGGATATTACTGGCACTTTTTATTCTGGTATGGGCCAATGATGTTTTTGCTTACCTGTTGGGTTCCACCATTGGGAAACACAAGCTTTACAAGAAACTTTCTCCTAATAAAACATGGGAGGGAAGTTTGGGTGGACTGGTTTTTACGCTTATTTTTGCCTGGCTTTTCAGTAGGTTTGCATTTAACCTGAACCTTCAGCAATGGCTGTGGATGGGGTTGATTATATCCGTTGCAGCCAACATCGGCGATTTGTCGGAATCATTATTAAAACGAAATGCCGGAGTTAAAGATTCCGGCACCATTTTTCCCGGTCATGGCGGTGTACTTGACCGTTTCGATGCCGTTCTTTTTGCAACACCATTTGTTTTTTTCTATCTTTATATTTTATGAGACTTCACAATGAAGGATATAAGGTCATCCGTAATTCCTTTTTAATCAATGGGATAATAATTGCCTTTTTTGTGTTTCTTCCCATTCCGATGGTGATAAAAGCCTTTTTCATCACTATTTTTGGTATTTTTTTTTCCTGGACACTTTTTTTCTTCCGCGTACCCAACCGCAAAACCAACCGCGGTAACTACGTCCTGTCATCTGCCGATGGGATGGTAGTGGCTATGGAAGAGGTGTTTGAATCGGAATATTTTAAGGAAAAACGATTGCAGATTTCCGTTTTTATGTCAGGTTTTGATGTGCATGTCAACTGGTATCCGTTTGACGGAACCATTCGCTATACAAAATATCATGAAGGCAAGTACCTGTTGGCACGTCATCCCAAATCATCGGAACAAAACGAGCGCAGTTCCATAGTGCTGGAAAAAGAAAAGGGAAAAGATGTACTCATAAGGCAGGTAGCCGGCATTATGGCTCGTCGGATTGTCTTTTATTCAAAAATAAATCAGCAGGTAAAGCAAGGCGAAGAGATTGGTATGATACGTTTTGGCTCGCGGGTAGATTTTTTCCTTCCGTTGGGGACAAAACCGGTCGTAAAAATCGGGCAAAAAGTCAAGGCCAAAAGAACCGTGATAGCCTATTTCCCATAAGGTATCTCTTCTTTTTCGGTAAAAGAGTCGGGAAGCTTAATTAGCCGTTTATTCTTTATCCTTAGCCAGTTCCAGTAAGTATTCTCAAAATTACCCTGACCGGAATTCACAGGCATGAAATTATAGTGTGTACTTAAACCCGTGCTTTTGTGGTAAGGCAGACAGCGCATAAAGTGATTTCCATACCGGAAAACGGATTCCAGAAAATAATAGGTAATATCAAAACCTAATACCCCGTATTTGTTGGGTGCTGTGGCATACCGGCGGTAAAATTCATTATTGAAATTTTTGTAGGATGGCGAAGTATAATCAACATAATAGCTGGCCGGATAAGTTACCTCCATGTTGTTCATCTGGTATAAATTCAGTGTTCCCACAGTTTCCCATGCGGGCAGGCCAATAATTTTGATATTAAAAGTATCGCGCAAAACATTTAGCCGGTTCATGGCGTCCATGATAAACGATTTGTTACTGCCGTAAAGAACCACGAGATTATTTCTGAGTATCGAAGCGCTGGCATCAAAAGGATGCAGGCTGTCTCGGGCATAATCAATGTAAATCAGCTGATTGGCGATAGTCGTTGTGTCGTACTGAAAATTTTTCAGCATTTCCGGACTTATCGGATTATTTTCCAGATAATAATTATCCAGTGTGTCGTTAAACGTGATTTTGGCTTCGGGAATGGTATCTGCGTTAGGATTGTTTCTCTCTTGTTTGAGTCGTTCCTTGTCTTTGTTGCGTTGTGTAACGGCTATCCCAATATTAATCAGATCAAAATTGGGAAAAGTTACCGAATCAGGTAAGATTTTCCGGATGCTGTCGCGTAAAGCGGAAACTTCCCACATATTTTTATAAGAGGTTTGCGAAATTATAAAGACCTTGTCGTTGGGATAATCATTTTTTATGAGCCGGGGTACTGCCGAAGTCTCCACCGCTTCGTCCGGAGTAACCTTTACAACATTGTTGTCCCGGTTAAGGATCTCATTTCTGAAAGTAAGCGGATTTACGATAGGAATACCAAAATGGTTGGCGAAAAGAGCCACCTCGCTGAAACTGCGGCTATAAAACGGGCCGATAATCAGATTCATATTTTTGAGTTCGGGACGTGTGAGTACATTGGCCGTTTTCGTTAGTGTTTGGTCCACGTCATAAACATACAATTCAAGGTTCATCCCCTGTTTTTTAAGAGAATCCGAAGCCAGCAGCGCACCTTCGAGAAATTCCACAAACCGGAAAGGCGTAAAACTCTCATGATGGCGTATCATAAATTGTATCATGTCAAGACTGTCAATTTGTTCCAGATAGAGTGGCACCATAAGGGCGACCTTGAAAGTCCGGTTGTGCGGACGTTCCTGACATCCGGTAAAGGCCGGTGAAGCAAAGGCGGCTCCGGTGGCTTCTTCTTTGGATTTTTCGTATTCAACGGCAGCTTTTTCCTTCGTGGTTTTCTTTTTCCCGGAAAATAATATGGCTTTCGGACCCACCGGAATCCTGATAACCTGACCGGGAAATGCTTTCCTGCCTATGGAAGGATTTTCGCGAATGAGCATGTCTCTGTCCACAAGATACATTCTCGCTATCTTTTTCAGCGATATTTTCCGCCGCGCCTGATAGAAAACATAGTCATTACTTATTTTTTTTTTTGGAATCTTAATGGTTTGTCCGATTCTGATATTTGACGTAAGGCCGGGGTTGGCTTTGTAAAGGTCTTCCGGCTTGAGTCCGTATAGTCTGGAAATGCTGTATAAAGTTTCTTTCCTTTTTACAACGTGGATAATAAAGCCTTGTGTTTCAGATTGCCGTTGTTTCAAAAAAGCAGAGTTTTTATTGTTTGTTGTATTACCCGTTGTGGCTGCCAAAATCTTTTCATATTTTATGGCTTTTTTTAATTCCCTTTTGGAAGGATAATATCCGGGAACTTTGGCATTCACCGGCAAACGCAACCGTGCTCCTCGAAAAATACTGATAAGTCCCGGATTAACAGCTTTAAGTACTATTACCGTAATACCATACTCTTTAGCAATACTTTTAAACGTTTCTCCTGAAATTGCCACATGCCTGAAATCTTTTATCACCGGAATGTCAGGGTTAAAATTGCCGGAAGATTTTGGAACGTGATATGCCTTGCCGGTTGTCGGTAATGAAGTGGTGGTCGTTACCGGTGGTGGGCCATTAATAGGTTTTTGTGGCTGAATGCCGCCGGTGTAAGTTTTGCTTGCAGCAGTGCCCGACACTTTGCCATCCAGAATAGGAAAGGCGCTCTCAACAGGAATTTTTACATACTCGCCTTCTTTCAACGGGCTTTTTATCCCCGGATTGGCCAGCAAAATATAGCGCTTGGGAATCAAATAAATGGATGAAATATGATCGATGGTTTCCCCCGCGGAAGCCACATGATAAAAGAAATCGAAATTAGTTTTTTTAACCTGATTATTAATTCCCGGTTCTTTATTCACTTTGGGAATCCATAGTTTTTGGCCTATCAGAATGCCTTGTTTTGCACCCGGGTTGGCGTAATAAATCTCCGCCAGTCCTACCTTATAAGCTTTTGCAATGGAATAAAGTGTTTGCCCTTTTTGAACAGTATGTACATAATACTGTTTCCCGTTGCGTTCCTGAATAACCGTGCTAATGGGAATTTTCACCGTTTGTGCAAAAACAATACCGGTAAGCAATAAAAAATAAATTAAAAGCCCTTTTTTCAACATGATAACTCCCTTTCTACTGGTTCAAAATTAAAAAGATTTTCCATTGTAAACGAACCCTGAAATTTTTTTCCTTCATCTCGTTATTTTTATCTTTTAGTGTTCCGAACTTTTGGTGTTCCGAACTTTTATCTTTTTCCTTGTATCTTTTATCTTGTTTACTCCCACTCAATAGTAGCCGGTGGCTTGGAACTGATGTCGTAAACCACGCGGTTGACGCCTTTTACCTTATTAATAATATCGTTGGAGACTTTTGCCAGAAATTCGTACGGCAGGTGTGACCAGTCGGCAGTCATGCCGTCGGTGGAACCCACAGCACGCAGGGCGACCACACTTTCATACGTACGCTCATCACCCATAACACCTACCGATTGCACCGGGAGCAGTATGGCCAGTGCCTGCCAGACTTTATCGTAAAGGTCCTCTTTTTTCAGACTTTTCACAAAAATATCATCCACCTCCTGCAAAATGCGTACTTTTTCGCGGTTAACTTCGCCGAGTATGCGAATTCCCAGTCCGGGGCCGGGGAAAGGATGCCGTTTGAGTAAATGATCCGGCATTTCCAGTGCACGGCCAATGCGCCGGACTTCATCCTTAAACAAGGTATTCAACGGCTCCACGATTTCTAATTTCATAAAATCGGGTAATCCGCCAACATTGTGATGCGATTTTATAGTGGCTGACGGACCTTTTACCGAAACCGATTCGATTACATCCGGATAAATGGTGCCCTGTGCCAGCCATTTTACGTCACGAATACGGTGCGCTTCGCGGTCGAATACTTCGATAAAAGTTTTGCCGATGGCCTTGCGCTTTTTCTCCGGGTTGGATATGCCTTTCAAAGCCTCCATAAACGCATCCGAAGCATCCACGCCTTTTACATTCAGTCCCATATGTTTGTAAGATTCAAGCACGGAAGCAAATTCGTTTTTTCGTAACAGTCCGTTATCTACAAATATACAGAAGAGATTTTTTCCAATAGCTTTGTTCAGCAAAACTGCGGCCACGGAGGAGTCCACACCGCCCGAAAGTCCGAGAACCACCTTGTCTTGTCCCAGCTTTTGGCGCAAGCCGGAAAGCGTGTTTTCAATAAAAGAGCCGGGTGTCCAGTTTTGAGAACAACCACAAATGTCTGTAACAAAATTTTTGAGCAGCTGCATTCCCTCTTCCGAATGATAGACTTCCGGGTGAAACTGGATGCCGTAAGTGGATTCGCCTTCAATCTGAAAACCGGCTACTTCCACATTTCCGGTGCTGGCAATGATATGATAATTTTCAGGGAGTTTCAGGATGGTGTCGCCATGCGACATCCATACCCGGCTGCCATCCGACATGTTTTTCATGAGCGGAGAGTAAGTGTCGCGAAAGCCAAGATTGGCGCGTCCGTATTCCCTGATTTTCGAGGGCATCACTTCACCACCGTCCTGTTGTGCCAGATACTGTGCGCCGTAACAAACGCCCAGTAGAGGGTATTTGCCACGAATTTCCGACAAATCCGGGGCCGGCGCTTTTGGGTCGTGAACCGAAAAAGGACTCCCGGAAAGGATGACGCCTTTTAACGATCCATCAACTACCGGAATCTTATTAAAAGGATGAATTTCACAGTAAACATTTAACTCCCTGAGTCTTCGGGCAATAAGTTGTGTGTACTGTGAACCAAAATCGAGAATGACAACGGTTTCTTGCATAGCACAAAGATAGTGAGTTTAGAAAGATGGAAGCAAAGGAAGAATGAAATTTATTCGTGAAACTCAAATTTTAAAAGCGTAACGCATTAAAATTTGTAAGTTGAACGAATCCCGATAGCGGAGCGTATCGGGATAAATGAGTAAATACTCCGCTCCTTGGGGCGAAACATATTTTTTAGGTTGATACCCCGTCCGCTTGCGGCGGGGAGGTTTCATTGAAAAATTCACTTATCTGTATTTCCTGTTCACCATTCACTCTTTTTCATTTCTCACACTTCCGTATTTTTGCTTTTTAAAATCACTGTCCATGACGATTCTTATTGAAAACATAAAAAAGCTGGTGCTCACCGAAGAGGTTCCGCAAAAGTTAGTGAAAGGAAAAGCGATGAGCCAAATGGACAACATCGACAACGCCTGGCTGCTGATCCGTAAAGGAAAAATTGCCGATTTCGGCAGCATGAACAACATGGACAAGACGAACCTGCTTTTTGAAACAGAAGATGTAAAAGTTATTGATGCCACCGGAAAGCTGGTTTTTCCTTCCTTTGTGGATTCGCATACCCATCTCGTTTATCCCGCTTCGCGCGAAATTGAGTATGTGGATAAAATCAAGGGCCTTTCGTATGAAGAGATCGCCAAACGGGGCGGTGGTATCCTGAATACCGCCCGGAAGATGAAAGAAATTCCGGAAGATGAGCTCTACGAGCAGGCGATGAAACGGTTAGACGAAATCATTACTTACGGCACCGGCGCCGTGGAGATAAAAAGCGGTTACGGACTTAGCACGGAGAGCGAAATGAAAATGCTGCGGGTGGTTAAACGGCTGAAACAGGATTCACCACTGACCATTCGTGCCAGTTTTCTCGGAGCACACGCTGTTCCGCCTGAATATCAAGGCCGGCAAACAGAATATGTTGATAAAGTCATCCATGAAATGCTCCCAAAAGTTGTGGAAGAAGGACTGGCCGATTTTGTGGATGTGTTTTGCGACAAAGGATTTTTTACGGTAGAAGATACCAAACGTATTCTCGAAGCGGGTCAAAAATACGGACTTCGGGGAAAAATCCATGCCAACGAGCTGGACTATTCCGGCGGCATCCAGACCGGAGTGAAATACAATGCGTTGTCTGTGGATCATTTGGAATACACCGGCGATGCTGAAATAGAAGCCCTGCGCAACTCCGAAACCATGCCTACCATTTTGCCCGGTGCTGCTTTCTTTTTGGGCATGATTTATGCGCCGGCCCGCAAGATGATTGATACCGGACTTCCGGTGGCCATGGCCAGCGATTTCAATCCCGGTTCGGCACCATCCGGAAACATGCAGTTTATCCTTTCTATGGCCAGCATTGCTTATCGTCTGTTGCCCGAAGAAGCGCTTTACGCTACCATACTCAACACGGCTTACGCCATGGGTATCAGTGATAAACTGGGAAGTATTGCCCGTGGAAAAATCGCCAATGTTTTTATCACAAAAGAAATTCCGAACATTGAGTTTATGCCTTACGCTTTCGGTAGCAACAAGGTGGAAACCGTTATCTTAAACGGAGAAATTATCAAGCGTGAAATATGCTAATTTTGCTTTCAATAATTAAACCATTACGGCTTTTTAATCTATTGATTTAAGTTGATAGAATAAAATTTTTTAAAGGCTTTTTTTAAAATGATTGAAGAACACCGATTAACGAATCATGATTTTAGATGGAACAAAAACTTCATCATTCTTAAATCGTTTATCAGAATTCGATATTCAAAAAAGAAAACGTCTTTGGAAACTAAAGCAGTCGCCATTCGCCGGCAGAAGTTTAACTATTTTTTAAGATAATAAACAAACAGCTTATCCTTATGAAAAAATTAATAGAATGTGTTCCCAACTTTAGCAATGGTCGCGACATGGCCGTCATAAAACAGATTACCGATGAAATTGAAAAAACAGAAGGTGTCAGGCTGCTGGATGTGGATCCCGGAGCTGCTACCAACCGTACGGTTGTAACACTTGTCGGCACACCCGACGAAGTAATTGAAGCTGCCTTCAGGGCGGTAAAAAAGGCTGCCGAAGTCATTGACATGCGGCACCATAAAGGAGAGCATCCCCGTTTTGGCGCTACGGATGTATGTCCGCTGGTTCCGGTGGCCAACATCACCATGGAGGAGACGGTGGAGTATGCCCGCAAGCTGGCCAAACGCCTTGGCGAAGAACTTGAAATTCCCATTTATTGTTACGAAAATGCCGCTTTTACCGAAGAGCGGAAGAATCTGGCCAATTGCCGTTCGGGCGAGTACGAAGGACTGGCAGAGAAACTTGCCGATCCCCATTGGAAACCCGATTTTGGACCGGCTGAATTCAATGAAAAGGTGGCCGGAACCGGTGCCACAGCTGTGGGCGCCCGCGATTTTTTGGTGGCTTTCAACGTAAACCTGAACACTACCTCCACGCGCCGTGCCAATGCCATTGCTTTTGATGTACGTGAGCGCGGACGGGCAAAAAGGGAAGGGAATCCAGTTACCGGGAAAATTGTGAAAGACGAAAACGGCAAGCCGGTGATGATTCCGGGCTCGCTAAAAGCTGTGAAAGCTATTGGATGGTACATCGAAGAGTACGGCGTTGCCCAAATCTCTATGAACCTCACCA
>CAZRAW010000029.1:0-22289 GCA_964598065.1 uncultured Lentimicrobiaceae bacterium | reverse complement strand
TACTCCCCTCTCTCCTATGAACGTTTCCCTAAATTCGAGCGGCAAAAATAAAAAAAATCCTTCTTACAAATACTTTCTGAAACTTTTTCAGAATAATTTTTAGATGGTTGGCTCTCCGCAATACAGGTGATAAATATTTTTTGAAAAACCGAAATTAATAACACATCTAGAAAGGCAGAGATAAGCAACATACTAACAGGTAACAAGTCTGACAAAATATTTTATAAAAAATGGGTATTGGCAAAACCAACACCCATTTTTTTATAAGAAAACAGCCTTCTACTTCTTTGGCTCCTCTCCTTTATCCTCGTTATTTTCTTCTTTGGATTCAGTGCTTTTTTTTTCTTTTTTGGCTTCTGCCTTTTTTTCAGTAGCAGGTTCTTCTTTTCTATCTTCAGCTTTGGGAGTTTCTTCTTTTTTCACTTCCTCAGCTTTTTCAGCTTTGGGAGTTTCCTCTTTCTCTTCTGCTTTAGGAGCTTCTTTAACTTCGGCTTCTGCCTCTTTGGCCACAGGGGCAACAGTTTTGGCAGCAGCTTCGGTACCGGCAGCTTTTTTCTTACCACCCCGACGCCGTCTTGATGTTTTAACCTTTGAAGTTGATTTTTCAGCAAGCAGGGTTTCATTAAAGTCAACCAGTTCCATCATAGCCATGTCTGCATTATCACCGAGACGATTCCCTAATTTAATAATCCGGGTATAACCACCGGGGCGATCGCTCACTTTTTTTGCAATCTCACGGAAAAGCTCGGTAACTGCTTCTTTGCTCTGCAAATAACTAAATACAATTCTACGCGAATGGGTTGTGTCGTCTTTTGATTTGGTAATCAGCGGCTCGACATAACTTCTGAGAGCTTTAGCCTTAGCCACCGTTGTGGTGATTCTTTTATGTAATAACAGGGAAGTGGCCATATTTGACAACATTGCTTTCCGGTGTGAACTGGTTCTTCCGAGATGATTAAAACTCTTTCTGTGTCTCATTGTTCTTAATCCTTATCTAATTTATATTTTGCAATATTCATTCCAAACTCTAGATTCTTCGACTCAACTAATTGCTCCAGTTCAGTTAAAGATTTCTTTCCAAAATTCCTGAATTTCAACAAATCGCTTTTATTATAGGAAACCAAATCGCCTAGAGTATCCACATCAGCAGCTTTCAAACAGTTAAGTGCCCTGACAGAGAGGTCCATATCAACCAATTTGGTTTTAAGCAACTGGCGAATATGCAGCGTCCCTTCATCAAATTCTTCTGAAATGGACTTTTCTTCTGCGTCCATAGAAATTTTTTCGTCGGAGAAGAGCATAAAGTGCTGAATCAGAATCTTTGCTGATTCTTTCAAAGCATCCTTAGGATGGATAGAACCATCCGTTTCAATTTCCAGCACCAGTTTTTCGTAGTCGGTTTTTTGCTCCACACGATAATTATCGATGCTGTATTTCACATTTTTAATTGGCGTGTGAATAGAGTCGATAGCTATTGTTCCGAGCGTAGCTTCCGGATCTTTATTTTCTTCGGCCGGAACATATCCTCTGCCTTTGGCAATGGTAATTTCCATACTCAATTTAACGGAAGTATCAAGATTACAGATCACTTCTTCCGTATTAAGCACTTGAAAGACAGACAGAAATTTGTTAATATCTCCAGCTTTGAACACACTCTGATCACCAATAACGATATTTACCTTTTCCGTATTTTCATCTGGGATCTGCTGTTTAAAGCGCACTTTCTTCAGGTTTAGAATAATCTCGGTAACATCCTCAATTACGCCATCAATAGAAGAGAACTCATGCACTACGCCAGCAATTTTTATATTGGTAATGGCAAAGCCTTCTAGCGAGGAAAGCAAAATTCTCCGCAGGGCATTACCGATAGTGATTCCGAAACCGGGTTCGAGGGGGCGAAATTCGAATACGCCTCTGTAGCCATCAGTTTCATTCATTATAACCTTGTCAGGCTTTTGAAATGCTAATATCGCCATAGTATCAGTTTAACTTTTTTTTATTAAATACCGAAGTAAAATATTATTTTGAGTACAACTCAACAATGAGGTTCTCTTTTATATTTTCGGGAATCTCATCGCGTTCAGGATAATTCAGAAATTTACCTTCTTTTTTTGCATCGTCCCACTCAAGCCATGAGAAGGATTTATTACGGGATGCAAGAGAATCGGTAATTACTTCCAAATTTTTAGATTTTTCGCGAACACCGACCACATCACCAGCTTTGAGTGAGTAGGAAGGAATATTCACAACTTTGCCGTTCACCGAAATATGCCGGTGAGAAACGAGCTGGCGGGCAGCAGCACGTGTAGGAGCAATACCCAATCTGAAAACGGTGTTATCGAGGCGTGCTTCGATAAGTTTCAACAGGTTTTCGCCGGTAATACCTTTTTTGCGTGAGGCTTTATCGAAGATATTGCGGAACTGTTTTTCAAGAATACCATAAGTATATTTGGCTTTTTGTTTTTCCTGCAACTGTATTCCGTACTCCGATTGCTTTTTCCGCCTTCTCATCTGACCATGCTGTCCCGGTGCATAATTCTTTTTTTCAAGATATTTATCCGCACCGAAAATGGGATCGTTAAATTTACGTGCAATTTTTGATTTTGGGCCAATGTATCTTGCCATAATCTATTAATTTGTCTGTTTCGAATATTAGAAATTAAACTCTTCTTCTTTTTGGGGGACGACAACCATTGTGAGGCATGGGAGTAACATCAACAATTTCCATCACCGAAATTCCCGAAGAATTAATGGTTCTGATCGCTGATTCACGACCGGCTCCGGGTCCTTTCACAAAAACTTTTACTTTACGCAAACCCAAGCCGTAAGCTACTTTAGCACAATCCTCGGCAGACATTTGAGCCGCATAAGGAGTATTTTTTTTAGAACCCCTGAATCCCATTTTTCCCGAAGAAGACCATGAAATAACCTGGCCTGAATCGTTTGTTAACGAGATAATAATATTATTAAATGTAGCCTGGATATACGCCCTGCCCACAGGGTCAACTTTGACTACTCTTTTTTTTGTACTTCTTGTCCTTTTTGCCATTTTCGTTCTATTTCGTAAAATGTATAATCCTATTTGTTATTTAACGGCTTTTTTCTTATTGGCAACGGTTTTCTTACGGCCTTTACGTGTACGCGCATTGTTTTTAGTCTTCTGACCGCGCAAAGGAAGCCCGATACGATGACGAATTCCGCGATATGTACCAATGTCCATCAGACGTTTGATATTTATCTGAATTTCAGAACGCAATTCACCTTCAACTTTAAAGTTATCGCCAATGATAGTACGAACTTTGTTTTGTTCATCGTCGTCCCAATCCTGAACTTTCTTATTCCAGTCGATACCGGCTTCGGTTAAAATTTTCTGAGCAGTGCTCCTCCCAATTCCATAAATGTAGGTCAAACCTATTTCGCCTCTTTTGTTTTGGGGAATATCAACTCCAGCAATTCTTGCCATAATTCTTGTTATTTATTGTTATAAAAGGATTAACCCTGTCTTTGTTTATACTTTGGATTTTTCTTGTTAATAATATACAACTTCCCTTTTCGACGGACTAACTTGTCTTCGGGACTTCTCTTTTTAATTGATGCGCGTATTTTCATGATGCAATTATTTATATCTAAATGTTATTCTACCTTTTGTTAAATCATAAGGAGACATTTCCAATTTTACTCTGTCGCCCGGCAATATTTTTATGTAATGCATACGCATTTTACCGGAAATATGTGCGATAATGGTATGTCCGTTTTCCAACTCTACACGAAACATAGCGTTACCCAACGACTCAATTACCGTACCATCTTGTTCTATTGACTGTTGTTTTGCCATAAAATGACTATTTTTTATTTAAAACTTTCTCAATCTCCTCAAAACTTGATAAGATGTCTGCCTTACCGTTCCTAATGGCCACGTCATGCTCAAAATGGGCAGAAGGTTTTCTATCCGTTGTCCGGACGGTCCATCCATCAGCCTCCTGATAAACTTCTTTAACCCCGAGGTTAATCATGGGTTCGATGGCAATACACATTCCGGCTCTCAATTTCGGGCCGGTACCCCTTTTGCCGTAATTGGGCACTTCGGGTTCTTCGTGCAAATTTCTGCCAACGCCATGGCCTACCAGATCTCTTACCACCGAATAGCCAAAGCTCTCCACATAAGCTTGGATAGCATGGCCGATATCTCTGACCCGTTTCCCGGCTACTGCCTGTTCAATTCCGAGGTAGAGTGATTGTTTTGTACGTTCGAGAAGTAACAAAACTTCATTATCCACTTCGCCTACCGGAAAAGTATAAGCAGAATCGCCGTAAAAGCCTCTCCAAACGGTGCCGCAATCAACAGAAACAATATCACCATCTTTCAGCTCGGTTTCATCAGGAATACCATGTACTACTGCATCATTCACAGAGACACAAAGTGTCGCCGGAAAACCGCCATACCCTTTAAAGCCTGGCACTGCACCATTATCTCTGATAAACTCTTCCGCAATCCTGTCCAATGTAATAGTTTTAACCCCGGGCCGGATAATTTTGCCTACTTCGGCAAGTGTTTTCCCAACAAGTAAAGAACTGTGTCTTTGTATTTCAATTTCCTCGTTTGTTTTAATCTGTATCATCCGAAGAAAAAATTACATTCCGCCAAATGCCGATGGTCTTCCCTTAATTCTTCCTGATTTAGTCAGACCATCGTAGTGTCGCATTAACAAATAACTTTCAACCTGCTGCAAGGTGTCTAACACAACACCTACGAGAATCAAAAGTGATGTGCCACCATAAAAGGCGGCAAAACCGCTGTTAACACCAATCAGCCGGGCAAACAGTGGTAAAATAGCAATCAAACCGAGGAAAATGGACCCCGGAAGTGTAATCCTTGACAAAATATTATCTAGATAATCGGCAGTTTTACGTCCGGGTTTCACACCGGGGATAAATCCACCGTTTTTCTTAAGGTCTTCTGCCATTTGATTAGGATTAATGGTAATTGCCGTATAAAAATAGGTAAACAGTATAATCATTACAAAGAAAGTAAGATTATACCACATACCGTTAAAATTGGTAAAGGCGGCAGCGAAACCACTCAGTGCACTATTGGAGGCAAAGCCAACCAGCGTAAGGGGAAGAAACATAATAGCCTGAGCAAAAATGATGGGCATAACGCCTGCAGCATTCACTTTCAAAGGCAAATACTGACGCACACCACCATACTGTTTGTTCCCGACAATTCGTTTGGCATACTGAACCGGCACTTTTCTTGTACCCTGAACCAAAAGAATGGTAAACAAAATGACCAGTACCAGCACAAGGAGTTCCAGCAGGAAATAAACCATCCCACCGTTTGTCTCAACAATACGCGAAACAAATTCCTGGAACAAAGCACCGGGAAGACGGGCAATGATACCAATCATAATGATGAGGGAAATACCATTTCCAACGCCTTTATCTGTAATTTTTTCACCGAGCCACATCACAAACAACGTGCCCGAAATAAGGATGATTGTAGAGGATACCCAAAAATAAATCGGAGGCCTGGTAACAGCGAGGCTAAATGGAGTAATAGCATTTGCCGGCACTTGCGATACAAGGTTGGCAATATATGCAGGAGCCTGAAAAGCAACAATAGCCACCGTTAAGTAACGGGTGATCTGATTAATTTTTCTCGTCCCGCTTTCCCCTTCACGCTGCAATCGCTGAAAATAGGGAATTGCCATACCGAGCAATTGGATGACAATGGAAGCGGAAATATAAGGCATGATACCCAATGCAAAAATAGAAGCATGAGAAAATGCACCACCCGAAAACATATTCAGCAGGCCCATGAGTCCCTTACTACCCTGATTTTGCAGGTTGGCAAGCATATTCGGGTCAACCCCGGGAAGTACAACATACGAACCGAGGCGGTAAATCATGATAATTCCCAACGTATAGAGAATACGCTTGCGGAGTTCCTCAATCTTGTAAATATTTCTTATGGTCTCGATAAATTTTTTCATCCCATGTTAGATTATATTGGTCTGGCCTCCTTGTGTTTCGATAGCTGCTTTTGCGGATTTTGTGAAAGCATGTGCCGAAACTTTGAGTTTGGCTTTCAATTCTCCACGCCCCAAAATTTTAATTAAATCGTTTTTAGACACCAGACCATTTTCAATCAAAACAGCCTGATCGACAACCGTAACTTTTTTATCATCCACAAGTTGCTGCAGTGTATCGAGGTTAATACCCTGATACTCTTTACGGTTAATATTTTTAAAACCAAATTTTGGAACACGTCTGAACAGCGGCATCTGGCCACCTTCAAAACCGCTTTTTCTTTTAAAACCGGATCTCGACTGAGCACCTTTATGTCCGCGGGTGGAAGTACCACCACGTCCGGAGCCCTGGCCCCTGCCGATTCTTTTTTTGTTCTTTACAGAACCTTTAGCCGGTTTAAGATTACTTAAATCCATCTTTTTCCCCTATTTTAAATTTCTTCAACCTTCAATAAATGTTTCACTTTCTCAATCATTCCCAAAACCTGAGGACTGGCTTCCACCTCTCTGGGACGGTTCAGTTTCGTCAGCCCGAGGGCAACGAGTGTTCTTTTCTGTCGCGAAGGCCTGTCGATAGCACTTCTCACTTGTGTAATTTTCAACTTTGTCATCTTTGTATGCTTATCCGTTAAAAACAGTATCTAATTCAACACCACGAACCTGTGCAATAGTGAAAGGATCGCGCAATTTCGACAAGGCATCGATGGTAGCTTTCACCACTGAGTGAGGGTTGGACGAACCTTTCGATTTAGCCAGTACGTTTTTTACACCGACACTTTCGAGTACGGCACGCATGGCACCACCGGCAATAACACCTGTACCGGGAGCAGCCGGCTGGATATAAACCTGCGCACCACTGTATTTACCCGTTTGCTCGTGAGGAATAGTTCCCTTGAGAACCGGGACTTTAACCAAATGCTTTTTGGCATCATCGATTCCCTTTGCAATAGCAGCAGTAACCTCTTTGGCTTTACCGAGACCGTAACCTACAACACCGTTTTCGTTTCCAACAACAACGATGGCTGAGAAGCTGAACGTTCTGCCTCCTTTTGTAACTTTGGTAACTCTTTGGATACTCACCAGCCTGTCTTTAAATTCGATATCGCTGGATTTAATCTTTTTTACGTTTGCGTTTGACATAGTTTTTTAAAATTTAAGTCCTCCTTCTCTGGCAGCGTCAGCAAGTGATTTTACCCTACCGTGATACAAATATCCGTTTCTATCGAAAACAACAGTCTTGATGCCGGCAGCAGTAGCCCGCTCAGCCATAAGACTTCCTACTTTTTTAGCTTGCTCGGTTTTGTTCGTCTTTTCGCCTTCGAGACTTTTGTCAGTGGAAGAGGCTGAAACCAGGGTTTGCTGTGCCAGGTCGTCTATCAACTGAACATAAATCTGTTTGTTGCTTCTAAAAACGCTCATACGGGGACGTTCAGCAGTGCCGTTAACGACCTTTCTGACCCGCATTTTAATTCTGTTTCTACGAAAAACTTTTTTATTCTTAATACCCATCTCTTTAATGGTTTTATCAGTTTATTAATGCATCTGCTATTATTTCTTCTCAGCTGATTTACCTGCTTTTCTCCTGAGTTCTTCACCCTGGAATTTAATCCCTTTGCCTTTGTAAGGTTCAGGTTTACGAAGCGAACGAATCTTTGCCGCTACCTGACCTACGAGTTGTTTGTCGGCAGAAGACAATTTAATCAGCGGATTTTTACCTCTTTGTGTAACCGTTTCAATTTTCACTTCAGCGGGAATCTCAAGATAAATATGGTGAGAATACCCCAATGACAGTTCCAATAACTGGCCTTTGGCATCAGCTTTAAAACCCACACCAACCAGTTCCTGAACAGTGGTAAATCCTTCGCTAACACCGGTAACCATATTATTCAGCAAGGAGCGATAAAGTCCGTGTTTCGATTTGTATTCTTTGCTTTCGCTGCTTCGAGAAAGTTTCAGACGGCCATCTTCGATTTTAATGCTAATGGCAGGGTCAACAGTCTGGGTCAGTTCTCCCAGTTTACCTTTAACGGTAACAACATTGTTATCGCTTACGCTTACTTGAACTCCCTGCGGAATTGTTATCGGTAATTTTCCTATTCTTGACATTGCGCTTTCTCCTGTATTAACTTACGTAACAAATTATTTCACCGCCAACATTCAGTTTACGGGCTTCTTTGTCGGTAATCACCCCCACAGAGGTGGACAAAACAGCGATTCCCAGTCCGTTCAGGACACGGGGAAGTTCATTTGCACCTACATATTTTCTCAAACCTGGAGTTGAGGCACGCTGAATGGTATTAATGGCCGGCATTTTAGAAACGGGATGATATTTCAAGGCAATTTTAATAGTCTCGAATTTCCCCGAATCATCAAATTTATAGTTTAAAATATAACCTTTTTGATAAAGGATTTTTGTAATATTTTTTTTCAGGTTGGAAGCAGGGATTTCCACCATACGGTGTCCGGCTGCTACGGCGTTCCTGATTCTTGTCAAATAGTCTGCTATTGGATCAGTGTTCATTTTCAATAATTTTTGTAACTACCAACTGGCTTTTTTAATTCCGGGAATAAGGCCGTTGAGGGCCATTTCTCTGAATTCAATACGTGAAATTCCAAACTGTCTCATATAACCTTTAGGCCTTCCCGAAAGTTGACAACGATTGTGTAAACGAACGGGAGAAGCATTTCTCGGTAATTTCTGCAAACCCACGAAATCTCCGGCAGCTTTTAAAGCAGCCCGTTTTTTAGCATACTTTTCAACCATTTTTTGTCTTTTACGCTCACGCGCTTTTATCGACTCTTTTGCCATGTTTGCTTATTTTTTTTGATTTTTAAAAGGTAATCCGAATTCTTTCAACAAAGCAAATGCTTCTTCATCAGTGTTGGCGCTGGTCACAATAGTGATGTCCATACCATTGATACGCATTACTTTATCGATATCGATTTCAGGAAAAATGATTTGCTCGGGAATACCAAAGGTATAATTTCCATGCCCATCGAATCCTTTATCGTTAATTCCCCTGAAGTCGCGTACACGCGGCAAAGCCACGGCAACCAGCTTATCAAGGAATTCGTACATTTTATCACCACGCAGGGTAACCCTCACACCGATAGCGTTTCCTTTTCTAAGTTTAAAATTAGAAACATCATGTTTGGAAATGGTAGGAACAGCTTTTTGCCCTGTGATAGCGGTCATTTCATTCAGGCCGGCATCAATAAGTTTTTTATCGGCAAGAGCAGCGCCAATTCCCTGGTTAATGGCGATCTTGGCCAACTTGGGAACCTGCATAACCGTTTTATAACCAAATTTTTTGGTCAGTACAGGAATAATTTCCTCAAAGTATTGTTTTCTTAATCTAGGTTGATATTCCATTATTTAATTACCTCCCCTGATTTTTTAGAGTAACGAACTGATTTCCCGGTCTTTTCATCCATCTTACGGCCAATACGGGTTGGCGTTCCGGAAGCATCTATCACTTTCAGATTAGAAAGGTGGATAGCCGCTTCTTTTTTAATAATACCGCCGTTAGGGTAGTCCGCATTGGGTTTGGTGTGTTTTGAGATCATGTTCACACCTTCGACGATGGCCCTGCTTTTCTCGGCAAAAACTGCGAGCACTTTGCCTGAGCGTCCTTTGTCGTTACCGGCAATGACCATCACATTATCACCTTTTTTTATATGCAACTTTGCCATATCTGATATCTTTCTATGTTAAAGCACCTCCGGTGCAAGTGATACAATTTTCATATATTGTTTTTCACGTAGTTCCCTCGCAACGGGTCCGAAAATACGTGTTCCCATCATTTCGCCGGTCGAGTTAAGCAAGACGCAGGCATTATCGTCAAAACGGATATAGGAACCATCGTTTCTTCTAATTTCCTTTCTTGTTCTTACCATCACAGCTTTGGCAACAGTGCCTTTTTTTACATTACCGGAAGGCATAGCGTGTTTAACGGTTACAACTATCTGATCGCCAACGGTGGCGTATCTTTTCTTTGTTCCGCCAAGTACTCTTATTACCAGTACCTCTTTGGCTCCGCTGTTGTCAGCAACCGCAAGTCTTGATTCTTGTTGTACCATGGTTATTTAGCTCTTTCAATAATTTCTACTAATCTCCAATTCTTATTTTTACTCAGAGGACGTGTTTCCATAATGCGAACGGTATCACCGATGTTGCATTCGTTTTTCTCATCGTGAGCAATAAACTTGTTGGTCTTTTTAATATACTTTCCGTAAACGGGATGTTTAAAACGGCGTTCAATTGTCACAACAATCGACTTATCCATTTTATTACTGACGACAAGACCAGTTCTCTCTTTTCTAAGATTTCTCTTTTCCATTGTAGTACTTACTTATTGTTTGTTTCCTCTAATTCTCTTTTCCTCAATTCGGTTTTCATACGGGCAATAGTTTTTTTGCTCTCAACAATAACATGAGGATTTTCCAAAGGAGAAACAGCATGATTCAATCTTAACCGGGCGAGGTGTTTTTTTTCTTCAACCAACCGGTCCACAATATCAGCTGTGCTCATTTCTTTAACAACTTCCTGTTTCATAGCTCTTTTTAATTTTCGACGTAGTCACGTCTAACAACAAATTTTGTTTTCACAGGCAGTTTCTGGGCAGCCAGCCTCATAGCTTCTTTGGCAATGGCCAAAGGAACGCCATCAGCTTCAAACAGAATCCTGCCGGGCGTAATACGTGCCACAAAATATTCGGGGGCGCCTTTTCCCTTACCCATACGAACCTCTGCAGGTTTTTTTGTAACAGGCTTGTCAGGAAAAATACGAATCCATATCTGACCCTGACGTTTCATATAACGGGTAACAGCCTGACGGGCAGCTTCAATCTGGCGGCCTGTAATCCAAGCCTGTTCCATGGTTTTAATGCCATAGGAACCAAAAGCCAGTTGGGCGCCGCGCTGGGCGTTGCCTTTCATGCGGCCTTTTTGCTGTTTCCTGTATTTAGTTTTTTTCGGTTGTAACATTTCTTTGTTCCCTTTAAAATATTATCAATGCTGTTATCTTCTTCTGCGGGGTCTTCCACCGCCGCGTATGGGACCTCTCGGGCGACCGGCATTCTTTTCAACAACAGAAACCAGATCGGGACGTCCGTAGATTTCGCCTTTAAATATCCAAACCTTAATGCCAATACGTCCGTGAGTAGTATGGGCTTCAACAAGAGCATAATCAATATCGGCACGTAAAGTATGCAACGGAATACGTCCCTCTTTGTACATCTCACTACGAGCCATTTCGGCACCACCCACACGACCGGAAATAATAACTTTAATTCCGCCTGCGCCCAGACGCATGCTGGAGGCAATGGCGGTTTTGATAGCACGACGAAAAGAAACCCTTCCTTCAATCTGCCGGGCAATGTTGTTGGCAACGAGTTTGGCATCCAATTCAGGCCGTCTGATTTCAGAAATATTAATCTGAACCTCTTTTTTGGTGAGTTTTTTCAACTCTTCTTTTAATTTGTCCACTTCAGAACCGCCTTTTCCAATAATAATACCCGGACGTGCAGTAAAAATAGTTACAGTTACCATTTTCAGTGTGCGCTGAATCATTATTTTGGAAATGCCGGCTTTGGCAAGGCGCGCATTCAGATATTTACGGATTTCAATATCTTCAACGAGTTTCTTAGAGAAATCTTTTCCTCCAAACCAGTATGAGTCCCATCCTTTGATGATTCCTAATCTGAGTCCTATTGGATTAGTTTTTTGTCCCATTAATATATTTTGTTAAAGATGTTAATTTAATCATTTTTAGTTGTTTCATCAGCCACTTCCCCGGATACTTTCATTTCTTCCACACGGTTGCCCAAAATCAGTGTAACGTGGTTCGACCTTTTAAGGATTCGATGAGCACGTCCCTGTGGTGCGGGTTGAATACGCTTCAGCGCCCGACCACTATCAACCATAATTTGTTTAATATATAACTGGTTGTCCTCAATACGGGCGCCTTCGTTTTTCACTTCCCAGTTGGCAATTGCCGAACGAAGCAATTTATAAACACGACCGGCGGCCTCTTTCTGAGTATGTTCCAATACATGCAAAGCCTGTTCCGCATCCATTCCTCTCACCAGGTCAACTACCAGACGCATCTTACGAGGCGAGGTAGGCACATTACGCAAACGCGCAATATATTGAGTTTTACGCTCTTCTTTACGCTTTTCAGCACTGTTATGTTTTCTAGATCCCATTGTTATTGTGCTTTATTTTCTACCTTTATCTTTTCTACCGGCATGACCCCTGAAAATCCGCGTAGGAGCAAATTCTCCAAGTTTATGCCCAACCATATTCTCTGTAATATAAACAGGGATAAACTTATTCCCATTGTGTACGGCAATTGTCTGGCCTACAAAATCCGGAGAAATCATTGAAGCACGCGACCATGTTTTAATGATCGTTTTCTTCCCGGATTCTACATTTGCCATAACCTTCTTCTCAAGTTTATAATGAATGTATGGTCCTTTTTTTAATGAACGGCTCATATTAGTATCTGTTTAATTCAGCTAAGATTACTTTCTTTTTTCAATAATATACCTGCTCGAAGCTTTTTTCCTGGCACGGGTTTTATAACCTTTTGCCGGCAAACCTTTTCTCGAACGGGGTTGTCCGCCCGAAGCGCGACCTTCGCCACCACCCATGGGGTGATCAACCGGGTTCATTGCCACACCACGTACACGGGGACGGCGTCCCAGCCAACGGTTACGACCGGCTTTACCCGATTTCTCAAGCTGATGGTCGCTGTTGGAAACCATGCCCACTGTAGCTTTACATGTTTGAAGAATCATACGTGTTTCGCCGGAGGGCATCTTAATAATAGCAAATTTACCATCGCGAGACATGAGCTGTGCATACGATCCGGCGCTACGGGCCATTTTGGCACCCTGGCCGGGACGCAGTTCAATGTTATGAATGACAGTACCAAACGGGACTTCACTCAAATACATAGTGTTTCCAACTTCAGGAGTAACGCCTTTACCGGATTTAACCTGCTGTCCCACTTTCAAACCCTGCGGAGCAATGATGTAACGTTTCTCACCATCGGCATAATAAACCAGGGCGATACGTGCAGTACGGTTCGGATCATATTCAATGGTCTTAACAGTACCTGGAACCCCTTCTTTATCCCGTTTGAAGTCGATGATTCTGTATTTTTGTTTATGACCCCCGCCAATATTACGAACAGTCATTCTTCCTTCGTTGTTACGTCCACCAGAACTTTTTTTCTTAGCCAGTAAACTCTTTTCGGGTTTATTGGCTGTAATATCATCGAAAGCGCTGATAACCTTAAAGCGCTGACCTGGTGTTGTCGGTTTATATTTCTTTAGAGCCATGTCTGTAGTCTAGATGTTGCTAAAAAAATCAATTGTTTCTCCTTCGGCAAGAGTTACAACCGCCTTCTTATAAGCGTTGGTTCTGCCTGAAATCATTCCTGACTTAGTATTCCTTGACTTACTTTTGCCGGAATAGTTCATAGTATTTACAGAAAGAACTTCCACATTGTATAAGTCTTCAATTTCACTTTTAATCTGCAGTTTGTTGGCACGTTTGTCAACAATAAAGCCAAATTGATTAAGACTTTCGCCTTTGGCGGTCATCTTTTCTGTTATTACTGGTTTAAATATTACACCCATCTTATTCGGATTTATATTTTTTAAAACAATTCTTCAGTTGCCTTTACTGCAGCTTCCGTAAAAATAAGCTTTCCGCCATTCAGAATATCATAAGTATTCAATGAAGAGGTGCGGAGTACTTTAGCTTTTGGAAGGTTATGGGCAGCAAGATAAAGATTTTCATCCGTATCGTTGACAATTAGTAAAGTTTTCTGATCATTCAGTTTAAGGTTTGAGAGTATGTTCAGGTACTCTTTGGTTTTGGCAGCTTCCATTTTAAAATCTTCCACCACCACAATCTCATTATCTTTTGCTTTATAAGTAAGCGCAGATTTTCTGGCCAGTCTTTTCACCTTTTTATTCAGTTTTGAATAATAATCGCGGGGATGAGGGCCAAAGACACGACCACCGCCACGAAAAATAGGGTTCTTGATATCACCGGCTCGTGCAGTACCTGTACCTTTTTGTCTTTTAATCTTTCGTGTACTGCCCCGAACGTCACTACGCTCCCTGGAATCGGACGTACCCTGGCGCCTGTTGGCCATGATTTGCTTTACATCGAGGTAAATAGCGT
The DNA here is from genome assembly GCA_964598065.1 of uncultured Lentimicrobiaceae bacterium. Taxonomy (GTDB): domain Bacteria; phylum Bacteroidota; class Bacteroidia; order Bacteroidales; family F082; genus Sulfidibacterium. The sequence goes on along the minus strand of CAZRAW010000029.1, from coordinate 8,061 downwards.
GATCGTTTGGTTCAATTCCAAAAATGGAATCTGCCAATGCCACTTTACGACCGGTATCTTCTCCGTTAATTTTAACAACTGCTAATTCCATCTTTCTATAATTACATATGAATTATTAGGTCCGGGAACGGCACCTTTAACAACTAATAAATTTTTTTCAGGAACAATTTTCATAACCAGCAGGTTAATCATTTTCACACGGTTGCCACCCATACGGCCGGCCATGCGCATACCCTTAAAAACACGGGATGGAGAAGACGACGCACCCAGCGAACCAGGCGCTCTGAGACGGTTATGCTGACCGTGAGTAGCGTCATTTACGCCTTTAAAATTATAACGTTTCACAACGCCTTGGAAACCCTTCCCTTTGGAAGTACCTACCACGTCAACAAATTCGCCTTCGGTGAAGACCTCAACCGTAACAATTTCACCTCGTGTTTTCTTCTCATGAAAACGAGTAAACTCGGCAACCACTTTTTTAGGTGTAGTTTTAGCAGCAGCAAAATGACCCATCATAGCTTTCGTGGTATGTTTCTCTCTTTTTTCTCCATAAGCCAGCTGTATTGCCGAATACCCGTCGTTTTCTATGGTACGCACCTGCGTTACCACACACGGGCCGGCTTCAATGACAGTGCAGGGAATATTTTTCCCCTTTTCGTCATAGATGCTGGTCATACCTATTTTTTTTCCAATTATTCCTGACATCGCTTTTTTTCTTTAAGCCTTTAATTTTTTATCAAACTTTGATTTCTACTTCAACACCGCTGGGCAGCTCAAGTTTCATCAGCGCATCAATGGTCTTTGAAGAAGAATTATACACATCCATCAACCTTTTGTAAGTATCAAGCTGAAACTGTTCACGTGACTTTTTGTTCACAAAAGTGGAACGGTTTACGGTGTATATTTTCTTATGTGTTGGTAAAGGGATAGGGCCACTCACTACGGCGCCTGTTGATTTTACCGTTTTGACGATCTTCTCGGCTGATTTGTCAACGAGGTTATGATCGTAAGATTTTAGTTTTATTCTGATTCTTTGGTTCACTTTATATGGATTTAACTAACAATACCTTTTATCTTATTTATAATATCTTCTGCAATAGAAGCCGGAGTTACTTTATAACTATGGAACTCCATGGTAGAAGAAGCCCGGCCGGATGTGAGTGTTCTAAGCGAAGTAACGTAACCAAACATTTCCGACAAGGGAACTTTGGCCTTCACTACCTGGAAACCAATTTTAGCGGTTATATCATCCAAAATGGCACGACGTTTATTTAAATCGCCGGTTACATCGCCCACATATTCATCAGGTGTAACCACTTCTAATTTCATTATGGGTTCGAGCAATACGGACTTGGCTTTGCGTGCAGCAGATTTAAAACCCCGTTTAGCAGCCATCTCAAAAGAAAGCTGATCGGAATCAACCGGATGAAAGCTCCCGTCGAATAAGCGAACGCGCATATTCTCAAGCTGATAACCGGCCAAAACACCATTTTGCATAGCCATTTCGAAACCTTTTTTCACCGAAGGAATAAATTCTTTCGGAATATTACCCCCTTTTACCTCATCAATAAATTCCAAACCGGCCTCATCGCCCACAGCAGGGGAAAGTTCAAACTGAATATCGGCAAATTTACCGCGACCGCCGGTTTGTTTTTTGTAAATCTCACGGTGAGTAACCGAAGAAGTGATGGCTTCTTTGTACGCAACCTGCGGGTTACCCACCTGGCATTCTACTTTGAACTCGCGTTTCAAACGGTCGGTAAGAATATCCAAATGAAGTTCGCCCATACCGGAAATAATGGTTTGACCGGAATTTTCATCCGAACGTACTTTAAAAGTGGGATCCTCTTCGACCAATTTTGCCAATGCAGCCCCCATTTTTTCCATATCACCCTGTGTCTTCGGCTCAATGGCTACGCTAATAACAGGATCCGGGAAAGTTATCGATTCGAGAATGATCGGATGTTTTTCATCGGTAAGCGTATCACCGGTATGAATGGTTTTAAACCCGACGGCAGCGCCAATGTCGCCGGCTTCAATTTGATCAAGCGGATTTTGTTTGTTGGCATTCATCTGCATAATACGACTGATACGCTCTTTTTTACCGGTAGAAACATTCAAAATGTAAGAACCTGACTTTAACGTACCGGAATAAACCCGGAAAAAACAAAGACGTCCCATATAAGGGTCTGTTGCAATCTTAAAAGCCAATGCAGCAAAGCTGTCGTTCGGGTCCGGTGTCCTGATTTCTTCTTTTTCGGTTTTAGGATTGATACCTTTTACCGAATCAATATCCAGTGGGCTGGGCAGAAATTCAATAATGGCGTTTAGCAACATCTGAATTCCTTTATTCTTAAGGGCAGAGCCGCACATTACCGGAGTAATTCGCATTTCAAGGGTAGCTTTCCTGATGGCATCAATCATCTCCTGCTCAGTAATAGAATCAGGGTTATCAAGAAATTTCTCAAGGAGTTCATCGCTTTCCTCTGCAACACCTTCAATAAGTTTCATACGGTATTCGTAAGCCGTATCGACAAGGTCATCAGGAATGGGAATCTCAACAATCTTAACACCTTTGGTGGAATCGTCCCATACAAAGGCTTTATTTCTTACAAGGTCAACAACGCCGAGAAAATCGTCTTCAACGCCAATGGGTACCTGAATAGGAACCGGATTGGCTCCAAGACGTTCTTTTATCTGATCTACAACCCCAAAGAAATCGGCTCCTGACCGGTCCATTTTATTCACAAAGCTGATACGTGGGATATTGTATTTGTTAGCCTGCCTCCAGACGGTCTCCGACTGTGGCTCAACACCACCAACCGCACAAAACAAGCCGACAGCACCATCGAGCACCCGCAACGAACGTTCTACCTCAACAGTAAAATCAACGTGTCCGGGAGTATCGATAATGTTAATCTTATGTTTTTTGTCATTCAGTTCCCAAAAAACGGTGGTAGCAGCAGAAGTAATGGTAATACCCCTCTCCTGTTCCTGAACCATCCAATCCATGGTAGCAGCGCCTTCATGTACCTCACCGATTTTGTAATTCTTCCCGGTATAGAAAAGAATACGCTCAGTAACCGTAGTCTTACCGGCATCGATATGGGCCATTATTCCGATGTTTCGGGTGAACCTTAATTTGCTGTTATTTCTTTCGAGAGCTGCCATCTATAATCCTGTGTACTGAGTCAATATTAGAACCTGAAATGTGAGAATGCTTTATTAGCTTCAGCCATACGGTGCGTATCTTCCTTTTTCTTAAAAGCTGCACCTTCTTCTTTGTAAGCAGCAAGAATTTCACCGGCCAGTTTCTGACCCATAGTTTTCTCGTGTCGTTTACGGGCAAAGCCAATCAGATTTTTCATGCCAATAGATTGTTTCCGTCCGGAACGAATTTCGGAAGGAATCTGAAAAGTAGCGCCTCCAATACGGCGACTCCTTACCTCAACGGCAGGTGTAACATTCGCGAGTGCTTTTTTCCAGACATCGAGGGCCTTTTCTTCTTCGCCAATCTTTGAAGCGACAATATCCATGGCATCGTAGAAAATTTTAAAAGCAATGCTTTTCTTACCCTGAAGCATAATGTTGTTGACAAATTTTGTTACCAACACGTCACTGAATCGCGGGTCGGGCAGAATAATTCGTTTTTTTGGTTTTGCTTTTCTCATTATATCTTGAGCTTAAATACTTTTCAAACTTTGATTATTTTTTCTTGGGACGTTTTGTTCCGTATTTTGAACGCCGCTGTGTACGACCCTCAACACCGGAGGTATCCAAAGCGCCACGAATGATATGATAACGAACGCCGGGGAGATCTTTTACACGACCGCCACGAATCATAACAATGGAGTGCTCCTGCAGGTTGTGTCCTTCACCTGGAATATAGGCGTTTACCTCTTTTCCGTTGGTCAAACGGACCCTTGCAACCTTACGCATGGCAGAGTTTGGTTTTTTAGGTGTAGTGGTATAAACCCTTACACAAACACCACGACGTTGCGGACAGGAATCCAATGCAGGCGATTTACTTTTTTCAACCAGCTTGTTGCGTCCTTTTCTTACTAACTGTTGTATTGTAGGCATATCAAATTTATTAATTCTTTTATCCTCCTTTTTTGGAGGCGCAAAAGTATAAAATATTTTTCTTACTAAAATACTTTTGATTAAAATATGTTGAAGGAATATCGAAAAGGCTGGCTATTCAAAACAACGCCGATAAAATATGGCTTTTATCGTCGTCGAACCTATAACGTTTTACCTTTTCAGGTTCCCTTAACTATGTCTATTTCAGTAACTTTAACTGTTTTTACTGCTAAAATAGCGTGCAAAGGTAAAAAGATTTTTTGAATTGACAAGAGTTTGGTAAAAATTGACTAAATATTATTTTGAGGTGCCGGGAGAAAAACGCTTAAGATTGTAGGATATGATCAGTAGTTCAGCGTTTCCGTACGCAAGTACCGGCGGAATTTTTTTAATATCTTTGCTCCAAAAGTTTAGAGAATAAACTTATGAAACTTTCTTTTTGGACTTTAATGATGCTGATTGGCTATGCACTGGTATGTATTGCCATCGGGCTGTGGAGTACACGCGGAAACAGAGATGATGACTACCTGATTGCCGGAAGAAAAATCAGACTTTTCGGATTTGTCTCAACAGTAGTGGCAAGCTACATCGGAGGTGCCGCCATTGTGGCTTACTCTGCTTACGTTTACAAGTTTGGGATTTCTGCTATTGCCGTTTTTGTGGGAACCGCGGCAGGCTTCCTGTTTTTTATTCCTTATGCGCTTAAATTGCGTAAATACAGTACTAAAAAACAATTCCTGACACTCTCCGACTGGTTTTATTTTAAATACGATAAGAAAACCGGTGTGGCTTCCGCCCTGATTTTGTTTGTAGTTTATTTCGGCATGCTGCTGAACCAGTTTATCGCCGGAAGCAGTATCCTGTCGAATATCAGTGGCTGGAGTTACGAAACCGCACTTATGATTTCCGCCGCAGTTATCACTATTTATCTTTTTGCAGGAGGATTTAAATCGGTAGTGAAAACAGATATTTTTCAATATATTATCATGTTCATTTTGTTTATCCTGCTGGCTTATATTTTGGTTAAAGGCAATCATCATTTTTCCAAAGAGATGACAGATTTCTCCGATATGAATGTTTCTATGACCATTGCCTTCATCTTTTTCGGTATTCTTATAATCTTTCAGTCAGCTGAATACTGGCAGCGGGTTTATGCCGCTAAAAGCGATAAGGTGGTAAAAAACGGATTCATAGCCTCGGCGATTCTGGTGCTCATCACCGGTTTTGCCATTACCATTGTCGGGCTTTCGGCACATTACCAGGTTCCGGGAATTGCTCCCCGGAATGCCTTTGCCGAAGGATTGAAGATTCTTGTACCTGAAAAGTTTATCGGAGTCGGACTGGTGTTACTTTTCGCTGCTATTATGAGTTCTGCCGACACTATCATCTTTGTTTTGGCCTCCAGTGTGGCCAAAGATTACATTTCGCATTTTTCCAAAAAAGAGGTTACCCAGCACAACCTGAAAATGCAAACCAAAGTATTTATTATCCTTTTTTCATTTTTCGGATTTGTTCTCGCTTTTTATTTCCGTAGTATTATAAATGTCATCCTGTTTATTACCGGTGTGGGATTTACTATTATTCCGGCTGCCTTTGCTTCGTTTCATTTTAAAATCTCAAATATGGCCGCCCTTGCCAGCTTTATTTCAGGAGTTGCTTACGTAAGTATTTTGCTTGCTTCGGGTAACCTTATGCCGGAATTAAGTATTGCCTCAATTTTAGTAGCAACACTGTTTCTAATTGTTTTCCAGCTGTTTAGTCATAAAAAGGTAGTAGCTGAAGAATAACCAAAAAGCTATCTGCCTTATAGCTGCCGATATTTTTTATTTTTGAAATATGCAAAATTCCCAAAATCAGCGTAAAGCATATTTTTTGGCTTTACTTGCAGTGCTTTTTTGGTCAACCATTAGCTCGGCTTTTAAAATAACGCTCCGCTATCTTAATTTTGACAATCTGTTGTTTTGGTCGGTGCTGAGCGGAATTTTTGTTTTGAGTGTTCTGAATCAGTTGGGCAAAAGTCCGCTTCGTTTTCGTTTACCCTCGCGAAAAGCATGGCTCTCGTCGGCACTCATGGGATTTTTCAATCCGTTTCTCTACTACCTTGTCCTCATCAAAGCTTATCAGTTGCTGGAAGCACAGGTAGCGGGTACGCTGAATTATATTTGGCCTATTGTACTGGTGATGCTTTCCATTCCTTTTCTCGGGCAGAAGATAAAGATACGTGCCGTCGTAGCAATTTTCATTAGTTTTTTTGGGATATTAATTATCAGCACCGGCGGACATCCTTTTTTGCTGAAATTTTCTAATCCGCTGGGTGTAATGTTGGCGGTGGGCAGTGCATTTCTCTGGGCTGTTTATTGGATTCTGAACATGAAAGATCCACGGGAAGAGAGTGGCAAAATTCTACTGAATATGATTTTCGGGCTTTTTTATCTGCTGATTTATTTCGGTGTGCAGGAGCGCTGGCCTGTCGTCCCTTCCACAGCCGGACTTCTCGGTAGTCTTTATATCGGCACTTTTGAAATGAGCCTGACATTCGTTATTTGGCTCAAGGCGTTGAACTACTCTGCCGACACCGCCAAAGTGAGTAATCTGATTTATCTTTCACCTTTTCTCGGATTGTTTTGGATTAGCCGCACCGTTGGTGAGATTATTCACGTTTACACCCTCGTGGGACTAACTTTTATTGCGGGCGGAATTTTGTTGCAGCAATGGCAGAAAGGATAGTCTTGGGAGTCTGAAATCTCTTTTCACAGAACCTCCTGATGGCATGTCGGCAGGAGGAGGAAGAATTAGCGACGACAACATCTAATGCTTTTCCTCCCATCGTTCAACTTCGCCGGTAAGCCGCAAATAATTCAAAACAAAACGCAACTCGCTGTAACTGATATCCTCACCGAGGGCGGTTTTTGCCTCGTTGAGCAGTTGCGTTTTCTCGCGGATAAAAAATTCAGAAATACGTTTGACTTTTTCGGCGCTAACCAGTTTTTCAATAGCTATTTCGCCTGTGCCCGCAAAATGTGCTAAGTGTCCTTCGATGGTGGTTTCAGCAAAATGACGTTCTTTGGCAATTTCCTCAATACTTTTTCCGACCTTCCACAGCTCAAAAGTGATTTCTTTGGTGTTCTTTTTCGGCTTCTTTTCTTCCGGCTCCTGCTCATCGAGTACCAGACCGGCAAAATTTTTTTCTTCACAAAAATCGATGATAACCTGGAGCAATTCATTTCCAAACATGTCCAGTTTCTTTTGCCCAACACCTTTTATCGCTTTCAGAGCCATAGGGGTTATCGGCAGCTTATCACTCAATTCTCTCATGGTTCGTAATGACAAAACCCTGTAGACTTGCCATCCCGTTTCAACAGCTTTGGCATCACGCCAGGCTTTCAACCGGCGATATATTTCAGGATGGTCCAATTCCGGAACAAGTTCTTCCGTCTTTTTCTGCCGGGCAGACTTTGCAGGACTTTCCACCGACGCTTTTGCCTGTGCATCAAGATAATTTTTTACCACAAAGCCGTTGCAGCAGGCTTCGAGGCAGGCTGCTTTGAATGCCGCTTCTCTGTTTAGGTTGTTCAGAGCATTTTTAAATTTCTTACGGATTGCTTTGTTGTCCGTTTCTATACTTATTTCCTGTAGCTTGCTTATTATAAGTAACTTCATTTTTTCGGAAAAATAGATGCTTGCCTTTTTAATGCGTTCCTGTAAAGCCATATTCTTTTCCACATCTCCACTATCTGCAAGCAAACGCGAAAGTTGCTTTTGGAATTTTTCGGCAACTTCCGTAATTTCGGCTTTAGCCTGCCGGGTGATTCCGTGAAATACATCCGCCGGATTTCCCTCGATACCGGCAGCATGTTCGTGAGATAATTTAACAGCATAAAAAAGTTGTCGTTTCAATGATTCAAAATCAAAAAGTGTTGTAAGTAGTTGTTGCTCATATACTTTACGTGATGCTTCAAGTTCTGCATGGTCGGGTTG
>CAZRAW010000028.1:0-22541 GCA_964598065.1 uncultured Lentimicrobiaceae bacterium | reverse complement strand
CACAGCTTTTCATTTGTCCGGTTTTTCGCTGATTCAACCTTTCAGGTCGCTAACCCACAAGCCTGCATCGACCGGAAAGGTTTATTCCAACCTCTTCAACTGCACTTCCAGCACCTTTATCCGTGCCTCCGCATCAGCCTGTTTTTGGCGCTCTTTTTCCACTACGGCAGCGGGGGCGTTGTTTACAAAGCGTTCGTTGGAGAGTTTTTTCAGGACGGATCTCAGGAATCCGCGGGTGTAATTCAGCTCTTCTTCAATCTTTTTTCGCTCGGCTTCCACATCCACACTTTCGCTCAACGGCACGTAATACTCCTGCGAACCCACGGTAAACACCATCACGCCATCAGGTTTTTCCTGTACGGTTTCGATGGACGACAGATTTCCGAGTTTGGCAACCACCGGATAATAGCGGCAGCCGGTACCTTCGCCTTCACGCACTTTTAGCTCCAGCGCCTCTTTGTTGGCTATGTTTTTCTCTTTGCGCAGGTTGCGAATGGCGATAATGATTTGTTCGGCCCGCTCAAACGCTTTCAGGTTTTCGGTATCAAAAGGTTGCGATCCCGGCATTGAGGCCACAATAATGTCGTCGCCTTCTTTGCGCTCGCGCAGCAGGTGCCAGATTTCTTCCGTGATAAATGGCATAAACGGATGTAGCATTTTTATGAGCGATTCAAACAGCGCAATGGTTTTTTCGTAAGTAACAGCATCAATAGGTTGCTGATAAACTGGTTTCACCATTTCGAGATACCAGCTGCAGAATTCATCCCATATCAGTTTGTAAGTGGCCATCAAAGCCTCGGAAATCCGGTAATCTTTAAAGGATTTTTCAATGGCGGCCAGTGTTTCGTTGAGTTTGTCTTCAAACCAGGCCGTGGCCAATCGGCTGTGTTCAGGTGTTTCAAGCGAAGCATCCGGTGTCCAGCTTTTTACCAGCCGCAGGGCATTCCATATTTTGTTGCTGAAATTCCGTCCCTGTTCGCACAGAGCTTCGTCAAAAGGCAGGTCGTTGCCGGCGGGTGCCGTCAGCAGCATGCCCACACGCACACCATCGGCGCCGTATTTTTTGATGAGTTCCAGCGGGTCGGGTGAGTTACCCAGCGTTTTCGACATCTTACGCCCCAGCTTATCGCGCACAATCCCGGTAAAATAGACATTTTTAAACGGAATTTCTTTGCGGTATTCCAGCCCGGCCATAATCATACGCGCCACCCAGAAAAAGATAATATCCGGGCCGGTTACCAGATCGTTGGTAGGGTAGTAGTAGTTTATTTCTTCATTGTCCGGAAACCGGATGCCATCAAACACCGAAACAGGCCATAGCCACGACGAAAACCAGGTGTCCATTACATCCTCATCCTGCTTTAAATCAGATAGTTTCAAATCGGGCAGAGAAAACAGGCTATGGGCTTTTTCCAGTGCTTCCTCAGCCGATTTGGCTACTACAATTTCGCCGTTTGGTAAATAATAAACCGGAATACGCTGTCCCCACCAGAGCTGCCGCGAGATGTTCCAGTCACGCACATTTTCCATCCAGTGGCGGTAGGTATTTTTGAATTTGGCCGGGTGAAACTTAATTTCATTTTTTTCCACCACTTCGAGTGCCGGTTTTGCCAGTTCCGACATTTTCAAAAACCACTGCATAGAGAGTTTCGGCTCAATCACCGCATCGGTACGCTCCGAAAAGCCCACACTGTTTACGTAATCTTCAATTTTTACCAGACTGCCGGCTTTTTTGAGGTCTTTCATTATCTCCTCCCGCACTTCAAACCGGTCTTTGCCCGTATAAAGTTGTGCAGCCTCGTTCAGCGTGCCGTCATCATTAAAAATGTCAATACTTTCCAGATGGTGTTTTATCCCGATTTCGTAATCGTGAATATCGTGGGCAGGGGTGATTTTCAAAGCGCCTGTTCCAAACTCACGGTCAACGTATTCGTCGGTAATCACCGGCACCGGCCGGTTCACCAGCGGCACAATTACCTTTTTTCCCACAAACGACCGAAAGCGTTCGTCTTCGGGATGTACACAAACTGCCGTATCGCCCAAAATAGTCTCCGGTCGGGTGGTGGCAATGGTCAGATAATTTTCCGGTTCGCCTTCCACCGTATAGCGGAGATAATAGAGTTTTGATTGTATTTCTTTATGGATGACTTCCTCGTCTGAAACGGCGGTTTGCGCCTGCGGGTCCCAGTTCACCATGCGTATACCACGGTAAATCAGCCCCTTATCATACAAATCAATAAACGTGTCAATCACCGACTCATAGAGTGCTTCGTCCATGGTAAACCGTGTCCGCTCCCAGTCGCATGAGGCCCCGAGTTTTTTCAGTTGTTCGAGGATAATGCCGCCGTGTTTTTCTTTCCATTCCCACGCATGGGCCAGAAACTCCTCGCGTGTCAGGTCGTCTTTGTCGATGCCCTCCTGTTTTAGTTTATTCACCACTTTGGCTTCGGTGGCGATGGAAGCATGGTCGGTTCCCGGCACCCAGCACGCATTTTTCCCCTGCATCCGTGCCCGGCGCACCAGCACATCCTGCAGCGTATTGTTCAACATGTGTCCCATGTGCAGCACTCCCGTTACGTTCGGTGGCGGAATCACCACCGTATAAGGCTCGCGCCCGTCCGGATCAGAGTGAAAATATTTCTTTTCTAACCAATACGCATACCATTTATCCTCAGTAGTTGCCGGATTATATTTGCTGGGAATTTCCATCTATTTGCATGTCATTTTATCAAGGGTGCAAAAGTAAAAAAATTTACGCAACGAATAATTTGTATGAAAACAGTTGCCGGGCTACCTGCCATAGTCCCCACCAAAAGCGGTGTTTCGCCATGGCAGGTTTATTAACAGTTTACGGTTCGGATTTTTTACTCCGGTTTTGCTAATTTTATCTTGAATTTAGTGTAAATTTTTTTAGACGGTGCCCAATAACGTTAAAAACACTTAATTTGTTTAAAAATAGTTGCGGGGTAAACTAATTTTATTTTATTTTACATTTTAGTTGTGTGGTAAAATAGTTACATCATGAAACCTATATCAGGACGAACAATAAAATAAAATCAGTGGCACATTTTAAAAAGTCAGGAAAGAAAAAATTCTTCGGAATTATGCTTGGTTTGTTTTTTTTATTCCCCGGTTTTGTAAGCATATCTTTTGCGCAGGAAACGGCGGCAGTGCATCGGTTCGGTCTTCAAGACTGTATCCGATATGCTTTGCAAAACCAGGCAACGGTTCAAAACAAAATAATTTCCGAATCCATCAGCCATGAAAATGCAAAGGAAGTGAACAGCCGGTGGTTCCCGCAAATTAGTGCCGGCGCCAAGTACCAATACACCATAAACAGGCAGGTTATGGTAATTGACAACAATAGCATTTTTATTGGAAAACTGCAAAATCTGCAAGGATTCGTCAATATTAACCAGACCTTATTTGACCCGGCATTGCTCGGCAGTTCATCAGGAGCACGACTGCAGGAAAATTTATCAAAAGAGAACATGCAATTGTCAAAAATTGACTTGGTTGCCGGGATTATGAAAGCATATTACGGTGTCCTCGTTTCTCGTGAACAATTAAGTTTGCTCGACACAACCATCACCCGTACCCGAAAATCTTTGGAGGATACCAAATATAAATTTCAAAACGGCCTGGCACAAAAGGTGGATGTGGACAGGATACAAGTGCTTGTTAATAACGCCGTTACCGAAAAGGCAAATGCACTACGAAATCTCAATACAATGATGCAGTCCCTTAAATATTATATGGGCATGTCGGTTGCAGATTCGCTTGAAGTCACCGGGACCATTTCAGATTCTTTATTAACAGAGGTTTTACCGGAAACCAACGCTCAGTTTTATAAAAACCGGATCGAATATTTACAAGCGAAAACCGGACTTGAAGAAAGCCAGTTAATGAAGACTAATATAACCAGAAGTTATTTTCCTACTTTGTCGGCTTTCTACACCTACGAGGCCCCGTTTTATGGGAATACCTTCAACAAAATGTTCGATATTCCATTTCATCCCGCATCTTACGTGGGGCTTCAGTTAGCGATTCCGGTTTTTTCGGGATTGAAAAAACATTATCAATACCAGACAGCCAGGATGAACATTGAAATATCAAAGAATAATCTTCGTAATTTGAAAAACAGCATTGAGCTTGAATACAACAAATATTTCAGGCAATATCAAAATGATATGGATAATCTTAAAACGCAGAAAGAAAATATCAAATTGGCAAAACTGAATTATGATAATCTTAAATATCAATATGATAATGGGGTACAGCCGCTAATAGGAGTGTTAAACGCAGAAACAACTCTACTGCAAGCACAAGATAATTATATCAGTGCGCTGTATCTGACGCTGATAAATAAAGTTGACCTGGATAAGAGTCTGGGCCAAATTAGATATTAGAAGTCGGAAGATGGAAGATGGAAGATGGAAGTCGGAAGTCGGAAGTCGGAAGATGGAATAAACTATAAAATGCAAGTAAAAGATCATGGAATTTAAGCTTGAAAAGCTAATAATCTGGCAAAAATTAATGAAGTTTGGAGAGCAAATAAATTCAAGTGGTTTTACTTCGGCCTTCGACCTTCCGACTAAAGCGAAATATCATTAAAAATAAAGATTAAGCAATTTATTTTAATATAATCGGTTATGAAAAAGATTCAAAAAAGAATCCCAATTATTTTTTCAGCTGTAATAATTCTTTCGTTATTGCTAATGGCATGTGGGAGGAAAAATAAGCGCAGCCGGGTAGCAAGAATGTCAACCGTAGTTGTGGCCACAGTTAAAGATACTTTAGCCCCGACACAACATGAATATGCTTCCACTCTGATTGCCAACAGGCAGATTACACTTCGGGCTGATGTAGGCGGAAGGATAGAAAACATTTTGTTCAAAGAAGGTGGTAATGTTAAAAAAGGACAGCCGCTATACACCATAGATAAAAGCATTTATCAGGCAACCTATGACCAGGCTGAGGCTCAATTAAATATTGCCCAAACTAATTTGGTTACCGACACGACCGATGCACGGCGTTATCAAAATTTGTGGAATCATAATGCCGTAGATGAAATTCAACTGGCTCATGCGTTAGCACAGGTAGATGTGGCAAAAGCCACCGTAGTTTCCACAAAGGCAGATGTAGCACGGGCAAAGACCAATCTGGATTACGCTACCGTTACGGCCCCCTTTTCAGGTTCTACGGATATTTCCGATGTGCGTCTCGGCGACGTTGTGGTTGCATCCCAAACGCCTTTGGTTACGATTGTGGATAACAGTAATATGTATGCCGATTTCTTTATTACGGAGGGCGATTATGTGAAGCTGGGAGCGAGTGACAAAAGCATCAAAGATAAATTATCCCGGTTTCGTCTCATCCTTCCCGACGGGGCGCTGTATCCCCACAAAGGCAAATTGTATTTTGTAGATAATACAGTGGACCCGACTACGGGTACTCTTATGGTTCGCTTAAAATTTCCAAACCCCGATAATATCCTTAAATCGGGGATGAATTGCGTGATACGGTCAACACAAAATAATTCCGGTAAAAAATTTATTGTAATACCTGAACAGGCTATTCAACAATTATTAGATGAATATTTTGTTTATGTTGTGAACAAAAATGGCGTTGTTGAGCAGACAAAAGTTATGTTAGGCCCGGTTTCCCATAACATGCAGGTTATTAAGAGGGGTTTAAAACAGGGGGAAAAGGTCATTGTTGAAGGGTTGGAAAAAGTAAGGCCGGGCGAAAAAGTAAAAACAGTTCCTTTTGTTGGCGTACAGGCCAATAAAGTAAGTTAACAAAAATCATAGAGATTAAAATCTGACAATATGTTTTCAAAAATATTTATCGAAAGGCCTATTACAGCAATTGTACTATCGTTATTTATAATTATAGTCGGAACTATTTCTGCTTTTGTATTGCCGGTATCAAACCTGCCCGAAGTAACCCCACCCGTTGTCAGTGTTTCAGGTTTTTACACCGGTGCAAATGCTTCGGCTGTTGAAGATGCCGTTGCAACTCCTATTGAAAACAAGGTTAACGGCGTGGATAACATGCTTTATATGACATCCACAAGTGCTAACGACGGAAGCTATTCGTTAAACGTAACATTTAAGTTGGGCAGCAACCCGGACATTGATGCAGTGAATGTTCAAAACCGTGTTTCATTAGCTCGGCCATTTTTGCCCGAAGAAATTAAACGCACAGGCCTTTCGGTAAAAAAGAGATCCAGCAGCATGCTGGAACTGGTGGCCATTTATTCGCCAAAAGGAACGCACGACGAGAAGTTTTTGGATAATTATGCAAATATGTATATAGAGAAAGCTATCGCTAACGTGCCGGGTGTTGGTGCCGTAAATTCATTCGGAAAAAATTTTGCAATGCGTGTTTGGTTGAACCCGCTGAAGATGGCCAACCTGCATCTTACTACTGCTGATGTTATAAATGCAGTTAGGGAGCAGAACCATCTAACGCCTGCCGGAGCTGTGGGTGCGCCTCCTTCGCCGAAAGGCCAGACTTTTCAAATAAGTGTTAGAATTAAAGGGAGATTGGTTACACCGAAAGAGTTCGGTAATATAGTTGTTGCTACAAACCCTAAAGACGGATCGATAACAAGGTTAAAGGATATTGCACGTGTTGAACTTGGTTCCGCATCTTACAGCGGACGGGCACTTATGAACGGTAAAATCGCCAGCGGCCTCGCTGTCTATCAAACTCCCGGAAGCAATGCGCTGGAAACCGGCAATCTTGTAAAAGCAAAGATGACACAACTGGCGAAAAGCTTTCCCCCTGATATAGCCTGGACAACTATGGTAGATTCTACACATTTCATTAAAATTTCTATCGATGAAGTTGTTAAGACCCTTTTTGAAGTACTGCTTCTCGTACTCATCGTAGTGTTCTTTTTCCTGCAAACATGGAGACCAACCCTGATTGCTTTACTTGCGATCCCGGTTTCAATCATTGGTACGTTTGCTTTTTTCTCTTTGATAGGCTTTTCAATAAATACGTTGACGCTTTTTGCGATGGTACTTGCCATTGGTATTGTTGTTGACGATGCTATTGTGGTGGTGGAAGCGGCACAGCATAATATTGATGTTTACGGGCTTTCACCAAAAGAAGCTGCTATACGCGCAATGAGCGAAGTAGGGACTCCGGTAATGGTAATTGCCCTTACACTTACGGCCGTATTTGTTCCGGTAGCTTTTATGCCCGGTATAACCGGAATGCTTTACAAACAGTTTGCAGTAACTATTGCAGTATCGGTATTACTATCTGCTTTTGTCGCGTTAACCCTTACCCCGGCATTATGTGCACTAATGCTCAGACCCAACCCTGTTAATAAGGATAGCAGAGGTTTAAATAAACAATTTTACAAATTCAACCTTTGGTTCGGAAAGGTAATTGAATCATACGGTGAAAGCGTCAGAAAAACTATTAAACAGGCTCCTTTAATGTTTATTCTGCTCGCCATGATTTATATAGGAACAGGTTTGTTTTCAAAATATACTCCTACGACATTTTTACCGAACGAGGACCAGGGAATGCTAATGGCATCTGTGGAGCTTCCCCCAGGCGCTTCAGTACAAAGAACGGCAAGGGTAATGAACGAATTTGGCGCTATCCTTAAAAAGAATAAATATATTAAGAATTATTTCCTTATCCCGAATTTAAACCTGTTAAACTTTTCAAGGCTTTCTAATTTCGGGGCATCTTTTATCGGGCTAAAAGATTGGAAATATCGTAGGGGTAAACAAGCGTCAGCTCCTGCTATCGCCCGGCATTTAATGGCGGAAGCTTCCGGAATTAAAGGGGCAAGGGTTCTGATACTTTCGCCTCCGCCTATTCGTGGCTTAGGATTAAGTAATGGTTTCTCTTTTGTAATTAAACAAAGCCGCGGTACTGTTGCAGAACTTCAAAATGCACAAAACATTTTTCTGTCAGCGCTGAGAAAAAGACCTGAAATACGGATGGCGTATTCCACGGCTACTTTCAATTATCCTGATATTAGTCTTTCCATCGACCGCGTTAAGGCAAAGAAGATGGGTGTTCCCATATCGGATATTACCAACTCTATTCAAACATTTCTCGGTGGATATTATATCAACGATTTTACCTTGTACCACAGGGTATTCAGGGTCTTTGCCCAGGCTGCTGCCAAATTTCGCACTAACATTGGAATGCTTTCTCAATTTTTTGTAAGGAATAGAAATGGTAAGATGATTCCTTTGAGTACACTTGTTAAAGTAAAACGAACAACTGCGGCGCCTGTAATTTCACATTATAATACGGACAGGTCAGTAAGCATAAACGGCATGGCCGCACCTGGCTACAGCTCTGGTGATGCAATTAAAGCGCTCAGGGAAACTGCCAATCAGGTACTGCCTCAGGGCTATACTTATGAGTTTTCAGGTATTTCCCTACAGGAAATTGAGGGAGGCAAAACGAGTACTATTATATTCATCTTAGCAATACTTTTTGTCTTTTTGTTCCTCTCTGCTCTCTACGAAAGCTTTGCGGTGCCGTTTGCTATTTTACTTGCCGTTCCTATCGGAATATTCGGAGCGTATTTATCGCTAAAGATCGGCGGACTGTCAAGTAGTTTGTATGCCCAAATAGGTATAATAACACTAATCGGTTTGGCTGCTAAGAACGCTATTTTGATTGTGGAATATTGTAAGATGAAATATGACAGCGGCACTCCATTAGTGCAAGCCGCTGTGGAAGCCGCCAAGCTGCGTATCCGCCCGATTTTGATGACTTCTCTGGCATTTGACTTAGGGGTTGTCCCTTTAATGATAGCCACAGGGGCAGGAGCTAATGCGCGTATAAGCATTGGCTATACGGTGTTCGGGGGGATGTTGACGGCAACACTCTTGGCTGTTTTCTTTATTCCTTTGTTTTACGTTACGATCATTAAAATTACAGACAGAAAAAAGAAGCCTGCATCGGTAGAATAAATTTATCGCAATGTTTTTTGAAATTTTCCCCGGACTTTTAAATAGTTGCTCCTTGCAATTTCACACCTGAAAAAACCAACAGTTTATCAACAAATTTATGTTGATTATTAACACTTTATGAGAGTGCCAAGGAGCGACTAAAGAATCTATTGACATTGAAATTTCAATTTTTTAAAAATGAAACTATCCTGATTTATCCCGTGTGATGTATAATAAGGTAAGATTTCTTTTTTAGCAATTGTGATGATGATGTCCGTGTGAGCTTTTGTCATCGCACGGCACCAGTTTCATATTGCACACCGGGCAATTTCCCGGATGGTCGTAAACTTTATCACCTTCACACTTCATAGTGCATTGATAAACGGTACTCATTTCTTTTTGTCCCGAATCTTGATTTTTTGTTTCCATGATCTTTTAATTTATAGTTAATTACTGTGTTTTATTTCGTGTACTTATATTATAAAAGAATGCAATGGACGCACCACTTAGCCAGCCAAGGATAAACGTGGCCACCAGGCCGATTAAAGTCTCCAGCCAGGGTACGTCCATCCTTATAATGGTTTCGGTGTTGAGCCCGTGCATGAAGCTGTTAAATACAAATATGCTTCCTTCACGTCCTGCTATCAGCATAATCAACACGCAGCCGATATATAACAATACGCCGGTCAACCCTAAAGCCAAACCAAGCCTTTTTATATTTAATTTTCTTTCCATGATCGTTAATTTTTAACTTCAAGAGCTTTTTTATCATTTCATGATGATTTCCCGTTGATACTTTTTAATGATTGCCCTTTCCAATTCACATTTTATGGAGCAGAAATAAGATTAAAATGTTGTCTGTTTTGTTTCCGTTTCATCCTGACTGCACGGTAATCCTGATCTTTATCGTGATGATGCATATCTGCCATGCCGGAGTCATGTATATGTTTGTTGTTTTTTTGTTTCATATTTTTTAATATTTGCCAGGTATCATTTGGCGAATTAATGTTGTTCAAAATTAATCTATCTGAAACCAATGAGTATTACATAATTACTGAAAAGAGTTATATATTTTTGGGTTGATCTTTTACCGAATCCTGTAAACCGGTTCCAATAACTGCCGGTAAAACCATGAACACTTTTCCGGTCTATAAATATAATGCATATCAATATCCGTCTGAGCAACAAAAAGGATGTACCCTTTTGTTTTACCGATGAAAAAATGACATGTTGCTTTTTTGAACTTATTTTGTTGAATATCAGCTATTTATACCTGCGAAATTTGAGTAAAAATAATACAGGCTTTATAGGCAAGGTGCTGAAAAATCAGTCCCTACCGCTTCAGACATCCACGCCTGAAGATTTATATTCGTCGCTCAAACAAAAAAATTCAAACCCGATAAAGTAATTTTTACTCAATCTTCATCACAAACGGCAAACGTGCCTGGATGCCTTTCATCTCGCTGAAGGTCTGTATTCCTGAAAGGTAAGGCTCAAACATTTGTAGTTTGTTGTCCAGAATTCTGTTTTGTACGTTGCCGCTGAACTCTTCCAGTAATTCCTGCAGGAACTCTTTGCGTTTGGGATAATTGGTGATACGGTAATTTTTGCCCAACCTGGCTTTTTTTGCAGCATAGGCAATAGCATCTTGCAATCCACCGAGACTGTCCACCAAACCCAGTTTCAGTCCCTCGCTGCCTGACCAAACATGGCCGCGGGCAATGCTGTCCACAAAACTTTTACGCAGGTGTCGCGTGCGTGCGACGAGAGCTACGAAATTCTTATAAATCCTGTCAATGCCGGCGTTTAGTCTCTGCTTTTGCAACGCGTTCATGGGCACCATTACATCTACAAAGTCGGCGTTTTTGTTAGTCATAACCTTGTCGAAAGTAATGCCCAGCTTTTTGTTCATAAATCCCTGAAAATCGGGAATAATGCCAAACACGCCAATAGAGCCTGTAATGGTAGTGGGCTGCGCAAAAATGTAATCGGCGTTGGTGGAAATCCAGTAGCCGCCCGAAGCAGCTACGTTGCCCATGGAGACAATGAAAGGTTTGGCTTTACTGGCCAGTGCCACCTCGCGGCGGATAATATCGGAAGCCTGCGCATCACCACCGGGAGAATTCACACGCATCACAATGGCTTTCACGTTTTTGTTGGTGCGTGCCTGACGGATAGCTTCTGCCAGTGTGGCCGAGCCGATGTTGTTGTTTTTGCTCTCGCCCTTGCTGATATCGCCCAGCGCATAGATGACGGCAATGCTGTTGCGACTTATCTTTTCTTTTTTCTTTTTCAGTTGAACGTTGTTGTATTTGGCAAATGCCATGTAATTAGGTTTGACCCCGACTCGTTTTCTGATGGAATCCAAAACCATATCGCGGTAAGCAATACCATCGATAAAATGGTATTTTAAAGCCTGTTCTGCATCTGAAAGCGTCAGGTTGTCAGCCAATTTGTTCATTTCGGCAATAGAAACATGGCGGTTTGCAGACAGTGCGTCAAGCATATTTCCCCAAATGCTTTGTAGCAGCGCTTTGGTCTGCTGGCGGTTGGCGGCACTCATTTTGTCGTAAAGCAGCGGTTCCACAGCGCTCTTGTACTTGTTGTTCGGGCCGCGGATGACCTGGGCTTTAATGTCTAATTTATCTAACAGGTTTTTCAAAAACATAACCTGTGCGCTTAGCCCTTTGAAAAACACCACGCCTTCCGGGTTCAGATAAATTCTGTTGGAAAGGCTGGCAAGGTAATAAGCCTTTTGGTCGTAATTATTGGCATAGCTGACAATAAACTTACCGGATTTCTTAAAGTCTTTCAGTTTATTGTAAATCTCTTCCGTGGTGGCAATTCCGGCAGGGATGGAACCCATATTGAGAAAAATACCGTCCACATTCGGGTCTTTGGCCGCTTTGCCAATATCTTTTAAAATATCATTCAGCCCCAGAGCTCTGTTGGGTTTCATCGTATTAAAATCGAAATTTTCAAAAGGGTTTTGCGGTGTCCGGTCGCGGATGGTCGCTTTCCACGCAATGTACAAAACGGTATGCGGCTTGGTTTTTACAATTTGTTTTTGCGCCATGCTCGTAATGGAAGCAACCATCCCGGCAAAGAGGAGCAAAATTAAAATTACGGTGAGTAAAGTACCTGCAAAGGAGGCAAACATAAATTTAAAGAACTGTTTCATAACGATAGGATTAATTAATTTGTTTCGATTACAATATTAACAATAATATGTGTAAAATTAAATGCGATGACCTAGAATCATTAAAAAAAAGATTTCAACTTTAAATCATGATAAGATCTACTATGTCCAGCCTGTTCAGGATAATGCTTAAGAAGCGTTATTGGCTTGTTCTACTTATGTTTGTGTTGGGTGGAGGTGGTATCTTCTCAGAAGAAAACACCGGACACGATCCTTCACTTCCCATAGGTTTTATGGGTCGTCAGCCGCTGATAGTTCGTTTGCAGCAGAAGGATTTTGTTGTTTTTAGCCCGGTTGATTACGTCGCTTTGCGCAAAACGAAAATCAAAACACCTCTTTCCAAACAAAAAGTTCTACTTTCCATCATGGGACAGGGGAAATTAAAAGCCCGGGTGCTGGCAGCATTTTTACATCAGAACAATAACCGGATTTCAATTATGGAAGCCAATAAAATTGCAAACATATACATTGAAGAATCCAAAGCCGAAGGTGTCAATTCCGACATTGCTTTTTCGCAAATGTGTCTCGAAACAGGATTTCTGCGTTATAGTGGTACGGTTTTGCCCGGACAGAATAACTTTTGCGGCCTCGGCGTGCTAAACAAAAAAACCAAAGGATTTTCTTTCCGTGATATCCGGCTGGGCATTCGCGCCCATATTCAGCATTTGAAAGCATATGCCTCGTTCGGCAAACTGCATCACAAACTCGTGGATCCGCGGTTCCGGTTTGTAAAGCGCGGCAGCATAAAAAACGTGGATGCCCTCGCAGGGAAATGGGCTGCCGACAAACGCTACGGCAAAAAAATCCGCTATCTCCTTAGTCGGATGTATCAGGAAAAAGCGGGGGTATAATTCTTTTGCTCGTTTGAATTTTTAATCTAACGTTCAGAAAAAAGCGATTTGAAATCACCATGCTTATTGTACCAGGATTGTAAATTCCGACCCGGTTGGAGTCTTCTTTTTTGATAATAAGCTTATGAAATTAAGCCTAAAAAAGCAAGTTTAGTTACGTTTTTAAGCTGAAAAAAGTAAGATTAGTTACGAAATTAAGCCCAAAAACGTAAGTTTATGATGCTTTCATTCTCTCTTACCGTTTGTATTTTGCCAGGAAAAAGCTTTCATTTATAACGATATACAGGCCGTAGGAATAATCCAGATGATGCGTCATAAGGTCATAATAACTTTCAAAACGGGTTTCTAATTTAATGTTGTGGTAGATAGTTTTGTCCAACCATATTTTAGTGGTCAGCAGCTGTCTTTTTTCCTGCGAATAGGTGGGATGTATTTCGGAAACAGACTGAAACAAGTACTCGCCATGCGGCGAAATAAACCGCTTGGCATACCAGTAGCCTACCATGACATGCAGCTGATTGTGATGATAAGTCAGTTTGGTATAGCTGCCCCATCCGTTTTTGAAAGGTTGTGCATTGGGTTCTCCGGGATCAGGAAGATGCAATCCTTCGTAAAGTAAAAATTGGGGTGCAAACTCCAGACTGCTTTTTGCACTGAACCGGTAAGTCAGCCTTATACCGGTGAGTCCGTTAAATATGGTTGACATTGGCTTATGCGGTGGCGGAGCAAGCTGCCCTCCTTTGTGTGCCACAAGAAACTGCAAGGGGATACTCATGCTGAGACCTTTTGGGCGCCGGAGGATGCGGAAAATAGTGCTGTTTCCCACCACAAGGTGTTCCTGTGCCGTATCACCCACCATGATATAATGCTCCCAGCTCAGCCACAAATCCGAATGGATTGTTGCAGTATTCAGCAAAAACTGAAAGCCATACTCAACATGATGCTGGAAATAACGGTCGTAGCGGAAAAGCGGCTCGGCCATTTGGTGATTTGCCGTTCCGTAAATATTCCCCATGACCAACTCCAGCGGTTTGGCTAACTGGTACTGGACTCTGAAAATGGGAATAACCTGAGTAAACTTGTCCCGGCCGGAATATTTCAACAGGTAAACTCCTGCATTGACTCTCAATTTTGGTGTAAAATAGTACTCCAGCGTGGGCTCAAGATAAAATCCCAGGCCGGTATAGCCGTAAGCAAAATTATTAAAATATTCGTTATTTTTGAAAAACGAACTGCTCTCAAACCTGAAACTCAGCGCTTTGCTGCAACTGTCGTAAAGCGGGACGTACGTTCGAAATGCAGGCGATTGTGCCTGGCATTCTCCTGCAAGAAGAAGTATTAAAAAGAGCAGAAACACGCCCGGCATGTTTTTCAGTTTCCGTGGATAATATGTAACGAAATGTTTGATGACAATGAATTATCTACTCGATTTTATAGGTAAATTTCAAAATTTTGGTCGTAATGGGAATAAGTTTTCCCATGAGTCTCAGCCGTACGGGATTTGTCTGAAAAATCTCAAAGTTGTTGTAATTTTTAAATTCCAGCATCAGGCACTGGTCGTACTCTTTGGAGGCGTCGGTGAAATCAATCCGTTTTCCCCATTCCACATTTTTAAGGGTTTTGGTATTCGATTCCAAATCTTTTATCAGTTTGTTTAACTCCGTTTTTTGTGCAGGCGTAGTGTTGCTCTTGAATTTTATTAGAATAATCTCGCGGATACCTTTCTTTTTACCGAACGGAACCATTGCCCGGGTTCCCACAGCCCCCAGTAGCAGTGCGAAAGCAATAAAAAAAACTTTCTTCATAATTATCTCCTTTTTTAAGGCTGTAAACTTAGCAATAATTATCGTTATCCAATGAATGTTGCCTGTAAATTATCATCGGTTACCGGTTACTTTGCCAAATGGGAAAATCCAGCCGGACAATAGGTCTCATAATGTATCCGGTAAGAGATATAATCCTGCACCTGGAAAATCGGGTTGCTTTAAATTTGTACATTTGACATAATTTTAAATCAGATTTTTATGAAAAGATTGTTTCAGGCTACAGCCCTTGTCCTGCTTTTCCTATTTTCCGGTTTTGCTCAGGCACAGCAGAAATGGGAACCGATGAACTCCAACACCACAACCAAGAAATTTTCCACACTGCTTTTTCTCATCAACAATTTTTATATGGATACGGTGAACATGCCGCAGTTGACGGAAAAGGCCATTATTGCCACCTTGAAAGACCTTGATCCGCACTCTACCTATATTTCAAAAAAGGATTTGGAACAGGTAAACGAACCACTCGTGGGAAGTTTTGAGGGTATTGGCATTACCTTCCAGCTTTTTAAAGATACTATTCTGGTCATTGCGCCGGTACCCGGAGGCCCATCGGATAAAGTGGGTATTTTGGCCGGGGACAAGATTATTAAAGTGGACGGAAAAAAAGCCTTTGGTCCGCACATTACCAACAGCTGGGTTATGAAGCATTTGCGGGGTAAAAAAGGCAGCAAAGTGGTGGTAAGCATTTACAGAAAAGGGGTGAAAGGTCTGCTCGATTTTACTATCGTGCGTAATGTGATTCCGCTGAAAAGTCTAAATGCAGCCTTTATGCTGAATAGTACCACCGGTTATATGAAACTCAGCCGGTTTGCCCGCAAATCAAAACAGGAATTTGATGAAGCTATAGTAAAACTGAAGCACCGGGGAATGAAAAATTTGATTTTTGACCTCCGGGGAGATTCGGGCGGTTACCTGAGTACGGCACAGGCAATTGCGAATGAATTTCTCGGACCAAAAAAGCTGATTGTTTATACCAAAGGTGTTCACAGCCCGCGGCAAAATCTGTATTCCTCACGTGCCGGCAATTTTGAAAAAGGCAAGCTCATCGTTCTTATAAACGATGGTACTGCTTCGGCCAGCGAAATTGTTTCGGGTGCGTTGCAAGATTGGGATCGTGCCTTACTTATTGGCCGCCGTTCGTTTGGCAAAGGACTGGTACAGCGACCTTTCCGACTTCCGGATGGTTCGGTCGTACGGTTAACGGTGGCCCGCTATTATACTCCTTCGGGACGCTGGATACAAAGACCTTATAATCACGGTGTTGCCGCATATTACCGTGATCTCGAAGAGCGCATGAAACATGGCGAACTAATTCATCCCGACAGCATCCACTTCCCCGACTCGCTGAAATTTCATACGGCTTCCGGACGTACGGTTTATGGCGGCGGCGGTATCATGCCGGATATTTTTGTCCCATGGGATTCTGCCCGTTATGACATGTTTTACTCGGAACTGGTTCGAAAGGGGGCGTTTAACACTTTTGTTAACGATTATCTAAATGGTATCCGGAAAAAGTTGCACAAAAAGTATCCCAACCTTAAAAGCTTTATCGGCAAATTTACCATTACACATGGTATGTGGAATACTTTCCTCGCAGATGCCAAAAAAGCTAAGGTGAAAATAGATTCTGCGGCTTTGAAACATAAGACTACTTTTATAAAATTACAAATGAAAGCACTCATTGCCCGCGATTTGTTCAATCAAAATGCCTATTTCGAGGTGATGGCACCTATGGATCATGTCATTCGTAAAGCGTTGGATGTTATGCAGAATGATGCTGTCTTTAAGAAACTGCATATCCAGGAGTAGGAAGCCGTGGAAATGATCAATATGTCATCCATAAATCACGGGAAGAGGATTTTAACCTGGAAAATAAGGGCACACAGAAATAAGTTATTTTTTTAACTTAGCAAAAAAAATTATCATGTGTGCGAAGACACGAAAAATGAAAACACAAAAATCAAAGGGCTCTCTGTTGAGCATTATTTTGGCTTTTGTCATCATCGCCATTCTTGCAGCTGCAGTAGCATACTTTTTCTTTGATATCGGTGGAAAAAAGAATGAAACATCGGTAAAACCTTCAGTCGGTATCAAAAAAACGTCTCCTAAGAATCAGCATGTCCTGACAAAAAATCCGCTGGATGGAACATGGGTAAGTATGTCGGACGGACGCATGCTTGACATCCACGGCATTTCGTTCACGATGGAACTGCCTTCGGTATCCACTCATCAAATTATCAAAGGGGAAATCCATATTAAAGGAAATACAGCAACTTTTGTTTACTCCGATTCCAAAGATAAATGCGGTGAAAACCCGGGAACTTATTCGTTCGTTATCAATAATGAAAACCTGCACTTTTCTGTCGAACACGACAAATGCCCGGGTAGAAAACAAATATTTTCTGCTACGTGGGAAAAATTTTAATAACTAAAGTTTTATATTTAAAACACTAATATTTCATCCAGATAAATCAAAAAAGTGGAAAACAACCTGTCAAACAATTCCTTTTCCTTTCGCCAAAGATTGCGTAGCTTTCGCTATGCCTTCCGGGGCATCCTTTTTATGGTCAAAACACAACACAACTTTTGGATTCACCTTGTGGTAGTAGTTTTGGTGATTATTGCCGGTTTTCTATTTTGTATCAGTCTCACCGAATGGGCTTTGGTCATCTTTGCCATTGGGCTTGTACTTTCGGCAGAGACTTTTAACTCGGCTATTGAGCAACTCACCGACCTCGCCAGCCCCGATTTTCATCCCCGGGCCGGAAGGGTGAAAGACCTTGCGGCAGCAGCGGTTTTACTAACAGCCATGGCCGCTGCTCTCATCGGACTTCTTATCTTTGTGCCGAAAATTATGACCATTTTATGAAATTGATTATTGACAGCGGTACAACCAAAACCCATTGGGTTCTGTTAGAGGGTAAACACGTAACGGAAAATTTTGTAACATCAGGGTTTAACCCGTATTACACGCCTGCCGAAACCATCCGGCAAAGCATTGCCACCGGGCTTCCCGAAAACATGCAAAACAAAAAAGTAAAGGCAATTTATTTTTACGGAACAGGCTGTTCAACAGCTGAAAATTGCTCTCTGATGAAAACCATTCTAAATGAATTTTTTGAAGGGGCATATATCGAAACGCATCACGATTTGTATGGTGCTGCCGTGGCATTGCTGAAAAACCGCGAAGGCATTGCCGCTATTCTCGGTACCGGCTCCAACTCTTGTTTGTGGAACGGCCATGAAATCGTGGAAGGCGTACCTTCGCTGGGCTGGCTCATTGGCGATGAGGGCAGCGCCACACATTTGGGAAAGATTCTCCTGAAAGCTTTCCTTAGCGGAGAAATGTCTGCCGAAAGCACAACTGCTTTTTACCATTATACCGGCCTTGATTTTGAGGGAACTTTGCACAAAATCTATAAAGGCAATAATGCTAATAGCTGGATTGCAGACTTATCCCGTTTTGCTTCGGCCAACATTGAAAATCAGGAAATCTGCGACCTTGTAATACAAAATTTCCGGGATTTTCTTTCGGCACAAATCAAAAAATATACTGCCTGGCGTGAAAAGGAAATCTCCTTTGTGGGTTCCGTTGCCTGGTATTTCAAAGATATTTTACGGGAAGTCATGCGGGAAGAAAACCTGCATACCGGAATTATCCTGCAACAGCCAATGGACGGACTAATCGAATTTCATTTGCACAAAACTCCGGTTTAAGCGTCCATGCCTAAACCCGTTATAAAAGATTACCGGTTTTTCAATTCTTTTTTCAGATATTTCGCTGTCAAACTTTCTTTTACATGGATAATTTCTTCAGGCGTGCCCTCACAAACCACCTCGCCACCGTGTGAACCGCCTTCCGGCCCCAAATCAATAATATGATCCGCCACTTTAATCACTTCCATGTTATGCTCAATCACAATCACGGTATTCTCCTTGTCCACAAGCTTGTTAAGCACATCGAGTAGCACTTTCACATCTTCAAAATGAAGTCCGGTGGTAGGTTCATCCAAAATATACAGCGTTTTGCCCGTATCTTTTTTCGATAATTCCGTCGCCAGTTTCACCCTTTGCGCTTCACCGCCTGAAATGGTCGTAGAAGATTGTCCCAGCGTTAGATATCCAAGGCCTACATCCTTCAGCGTTTGTAATTTATGAATTATCGAAGGCACATTGGCAAAGAAATCTACCGCCAGCCGGATGGTCATGTTCAACACATCGTTGATGGATTTTCCTTTGTACCGCACCTCGAGTGTTTCGCGGTTGTAGCGTTTTCCCTGGCAGGCTTCACACAGAACATACACATCGGGCAGAAAGTTCATTTCAATAACGCGGACCCCGGCTCCTTTGCAAGTCTCGCAACGGCCTCCTTTCACATTGAAAGAGAACCGGCCGGGTTTGTAACCCCTGATTTTTGCTTCGGGCAACTGTCCGTAAAGTTTCCTGATTTCATCAAAAACTTTGGTGTATGTAGCCGGATTGGAACGCGGTGTCCGCCCGATGGGCGACTGATCAATTTGAATGACTTTGTCAATATTTTCCAATCCCTCAATAGAACCATAGGGCAACGGCTCTTTCAGGGCATGAAAGAAATAACTGTTAAGAATGGGATAAAGTGTATCGTTGACAAGTGTGGATTTTCCGCTACCGGAAACGCCGGTTACACAAATAAATTTCCCAAGTGGGAAATGCACATCGATATTTTTCAGGTTATTACCGTTGGCGCCTTTGACCGTGATAAATTTATTATTGCCCTGCCGCCGGTTTTTCAACATGGGGATAAACTTCTTTCCGTTCAGATACTGGCTCGTCAGGGTGTTTGATTTCAATATTTCCGCAGGGCTTCCCTGAGCCACTATTTCACCGCCCAGCCTTCCTGCTCCGGGACCGATTTCCAACACGTAGTCGGCAGCCAGGATGGTATCTTTGTCGTGTTCCACAACGATGATGGTATTTCCAATATCCCGCAACTCTTTTAACGAATCAATAAGTTTGTGATTGTCTCGCTGATGCAAACCGATGCTGGGCTCGTCGAGAATGTACATTACGCCGGTGAGCCGTGAACCGATTTGTGTAGCCAGCCTGATGCGTTGCGACTCACCACCCGACAAGGTTCTGGCCGGCCGGTTCAGACTCACATAGCCTATTCCCACCTCCAACAGAAAGTTTAGACGTACACGAATTTCACGCAGAATTTCACGGGCTATACGTTGTTGCTTTTCGTTAAGTCTGTCTTCCAGCCCGGTAAGCCATTCTTTCAGCTCATTCAAATCCATGCCGGACAGTTCCGAAATATTTTTTCCGTCTATTTTGAAATAAAGCGACTCTTTTTTCAGCCGTGCACCATGACATTCAGGACAAATATGTTTGTTCATGAAACGCCCTGACCATTTTTTGGACATCTGCGAGGCGCCTTCGGCATGCGAGCTGGCAATGTAGCTTAAAAGTCCTTCGTAGGTGAGCGAATAAGAAGAGGTAATGCCGAGATATTCCTTTTTTATCTCTACCGTTTCGTTGGAGCCGTGCAAAATAACATCGATGGCTTTGGATGGAATATCCTTAACCGGCGTGTTGAGCGTAAAGCCGTATTTCAGTCCGATGGTCTCAATCTGGTTGAAAACCCAGGTGTTTTTATATTCGCCCAACGGTGCGATGCCACCTTTTTTAATAGATAAATTTTTATCGGGGAAAACCTTATCAAAATCAATCTCATCAATTTCTCCGAGGCCGTTGCAACGTGGGCAGGCCCCGCCGGGCGAGTTGAAGGAAAAAAGATTCGGCTCCGGGTCGTCGTAAGCAATGCCTGTAGTCGGGCACATCATTTTCCTGCTGTAATGCCGTGCCTCACCGGTTTTCTCATCCAGCAACATAATTACGCCTTTGCCCTGCTTCATGGCCGTTTCGATAGTCTTTTTCAAACGAGTTCCCGCATTTTTTTTTACCGGCAACCGGTCCACAACCACTTCAATATCATGCACCTTGTAACGGTCGAGCTGCATGCCGAACGTTAGATCCATGATTTTACCATCCACACGTACCCGCAAATAGCCTTGCTGGCGAATACGTTCGAACAACTCGCGGTAATGCCCTTTGCGGCTCCGCACCAGCGGCGCCAACACGGCAATGTCCCTGCCTTGGTATTTCTCTTCAATAAGTGCAACAATCTGTGCTTCGGTGTATTGTACCATTTTTTCGCCGGTGTTGTACGAAAAAGCCTCGGATGCACGGGCAAAAAGCAGACGCAGGAAATCGTAAATCTCTGTGATAGTCCCCACCGTAGAACGTGGATTCCGGTTCACCGATTTTTGTTCAATGGAAATTACAGGACTCAGACCGTTGATTTGATCTACATCAGGTCGTTCCATATGACCGATAAACTGCCTTGCATAAGCCGAAAAGGTCTCCATGTAGCGACGCTGTCCTTCGGCATAAATGGTGTCAAAAGCCAGCGAAGACTTGCCGCTTCCACTCAGTCCGGTAATCACCACCAGCTTGTCACGCGGAATGCTCACATCAATATTTCTCAGATTATGAACCCGTGCGCCCTTAATTTCCAACAGGTTGTTTTCAGGAATTTTTTTTCTCGTATTTTTTTCCATGTAACGATGCCCGGTAAGCTCTTTTCAAATTTGCGGCAAAATTACGGCTATTCCTTCAATTTTTCATTGGTCATATTGTAAGGAGCGTCAGGGATTTTGATTTGGTAGGTTTTATGACGGGGATTTTTCAGATAGCCTTTACGTAACCACGGATTAAAATATTTCAGTAGTTTATAGGAAATTCCGTGAGCATGGGCGAAGTCAGCCCAGTCTTTCACAGCACCTTTTACTACCACTGTATGTGTGGGGATAACCGGATATTCCTGTGATGGTTCGATATAAAAACCGTAATGTTCCGGATTTTCAAAAATCATTTTTAACGCCAGCATGCGATAAATATACCGCGAAGTTTCGTCGGTTACCAACAAATCGTAAAACGACTTTGCCTTTTGCTGTTTCATAAAACGGGCGATACGCTTTTGTCCTGCATTATAACTCGCCACCACCAACGTCCAGCTTCCGAATCTTTCGTAAGATTTTTTCAGATAACGACTTGCAGCCCGTGTTGACTTCTCCACGTCATATCGCTCATCCACCTCTTTGTTGACTTCCAAACCGTACTCTCTCGCCGTAGATTTTAACAATTGCCAGAAACCGACGGCATGTGCCGGCGAGGTTACATTTTGCAAACCACTCTCTACCAATGGCATGTAGCGAAAGTCCAACGGAATACCCTGATTGACCAAAATGGCATCAATCATCGGCAACCAACGGTGGGCACGTTTTATGAGTTGCAAAGTAGAGGCGTGCCAGTAGGCGTTTACCGAAAGCTCACGGTCAAGGGCTTCACGTACATAAAAAATGTCCAGTGGTACAGGCTCTCCGGCAAAACTAAGTGTGTCGGGAATGGTCAGTGAAACAATTTTGTAATACTGTCTGTTCGTACCCGGTGTACTCACATCCTTTTGCTGTTGCTGATATACAACACTGCCAAGAAGCAAGGCAACCACCAGCAATAAAAGAAGAAAGTAAGAGACGTTTCTGTTCATATTATCATCTTGTTTTTACCGGTACTTCTCAAAACGGGCTGTCAAAATCTCTGAAAAGAGGAGCATTTTTGTCTTTCCCTGACAAAATCGGATTTTCTACCTGCCAGTCGATATTCAAATCGGGGTCATCCCAGC
>CAZRAW010000027.1:16614-23657 GCA_964598065.1 uncultured Lentimicrobiaceae bacterium | reverse complement strand
GGGCAAAAGTTACCCAGTTGTCAGATAATCCGAACAAACCGTGCAAAATAATGAGGGGCTGGTCACCTTCGTTACCGAATTTTCTGAAGAAGAGTTCCATGCAAAAAGCTTTCGGGCAAAGTTAGTTTTTTATGTTGTTTTTTCACAACAGGAATTCAACAACAGCTTCCTGATAAAGCATCGTTTGCCAATGTATAGATCATAACAAGAAACTTTTTTATGAATAAATGTTATCTCCACTTCCTGAAACATTATCGTTTCCTGCAAGTGCACGCAAGTCATAACGCTTTGCAGCGAATACACTTAGGAACAAGAAACAGAGGGAATTAAAATTTTTTAAGCTAAAACCCCTCATCGTGTTTGGCACTTGAAAGTACCACACAGAGGTCATTAGCCCGTAACCGGACAGTTATGGTGAACCTCATCACCAAATCTGCCACAAAAATAATAAATCCTTATTCGGCAAAAACAAATTAGCTTCTTTTTTGTTTAATTTTAACAAGGTATAAACAACAGGATAAATCAGTTATAAAAACGGCTTCTGAAATGACAACACCAAAAGAAAAATTACGCGTACTCGTTACCGGTGCTTCCGGCACCGTTGGTAAAGAAGTTGTATCCCAACTGACGCAGGATAAAGACAAATACGTTGTCTCGGTTTTCGATTTAAAAACAAAAGAGTCGGAAAAATTTTTCCGCCGGTTTAAAAGTAACATCAGCGTACATTATGGTGATATCGGGAACGAGCAAACGGTAGCGCAGGCATGCAAAGACAAAGATGCCGTTATTCATCTCGCTGCCATAATTCCGCCCCTCGCAGATGAAGATCACGTGTTGGCCGAAAAGGTAAATGTCAAGGGAACCCGCAATCTGATACAGGGCTTACAAAAACATTCGTCTGGAGCATTTTTCCTTTACAGCTCTTCCATCTCCGTTTATGGCGACCGTTTGCAAAACCCCCTGATAAAAACGGATGATCCGCTTGAGCCGTGTGAAAGAGATTATTATGCCAAGACAAAACTAAAAGCGGAGAAACTTATTCGGGAGGAGGTAAAACATTGGACTATCTTTCGTCTGACAGCTATCATGGGGGTGGATAACCACAGGGCCTCTCCTCTCATGTTTCACATGCCCCCGGACACGAAGATGGAAATATGCACTCCTTCCGACACCGCACGGGCTTTCGTTTATGCGCTTCATCATCGGCAAGAGCTTGAAAAGCAGATTTTTAATCTGAGTGGAGGTGCAAGTTGCCGTATTGGTTATAGCGAGTTTATTCAGCGTTCCTTTAAGATCTCAGGGCTGGGAAAACCCGATTTTAAGCCCGGAACTTTTGCCGAAAAAAATTTTCATTGCGGATATTATGCCGATGGCGACGATCTGGAAAAGATACTGCATTTCCGTCAGGATTCCATTGAGGACTACTTTGTCCGATTAAAACAATCCGTATCCCCTTTGCAAAAAGGAGCAACCATGCTCCTCAGGTTCTTTATTAAACGCCGGTTGCAGAGGCTCTCCGAACCTTATGAAGCTTTGAGAAAAAACAACAAAAGCGATATCGATTATTTCTTTTGACAGAATCTTTTCAGTTTAGCACCCGCCCGAAGCCACCACCGCTTTCTTTCTACGGCGAATGACAAGCGGCTTTTTAACATTCGATTTTTGTTCCTTTTCAGATACCGCGACAGAGGCTTTTGCCACCTTGGCAAAATCATAACGGGGAATACCCTTTATATATGAATTATCAGACTTGGTTTCAGCCAAGTTATTTTTGTGTGCAAGATAATAATCGTATCCGCCCAATAAGATTCTCACATTATTAAAACCCGTTTCCCTGAAAAGCATCCAGGGCCCATTGGCCTGCAACTGATTCTTTCCGTATAAAACCACGGTAATCCCGTTTTTTTTATACTCTTTCAGCCTTTCTACGTTTTTTTTATTTGTTAAGCCGAAAGCGGAGATACTTTTGGCTCCCGGAATATGGCCCCGGCTAAAAGCAAACTTATTTCTGATGTCAATCAGCACCACATCCTTATTTTTATTGTTGATAACATCGGCAAGCTGATAGGGGTAAAAAAAAGCCTTCTTATCTTTCAGCGTTTGGAGACTTTGTTTCATGTCTTTATGGTAGGTAAGAAGCGGTTTTCTCATGGTCAGAAACCCTGTTATAATAACTGCTACAAATATTAACAATACAACAAGGGTCTTTTTTGGATTTAGTTCATGTACGTGCATTTTTTTGTTTTTTTTAATCTTAAATAATAAAACCCGTTAACATCCTCCGGAAGCAACAGTAACTTTTCTCCTTCTTTTAAAAACCACTTTGGCTTTACTTACTTTAGAAGAAGCACTTACTTTGGCACCGGTAAAATAGAGACGGGCTCCTTTCCTGAATTCATATAATTCAAATGCAGTTTTGGGATCCGATTCGGGGGGCTTCTGAGGTTTTATTATCGTTTCAATCCAACGATTCAGTCCGCCTTTCATAACGTAATTACCTTTAAAGCCCAATCTCCTCAACAAAACCCAGGCCTGGTCCGAAAGAATATCATCATTGGCAAACAACACGACCCGGACGCCCGGAATACCAAAATACTCACTACCGGAGGGAGTTATCAGACTGTCTAAAGGTACATTAATGGCATTGGGCAGAGAAAAAGCTTTGTATTCGCCTGCACCTCTGACATCAATCAATTCTATAGAAGGATCCTTTTCAATAATCCATTTTGCCACATTATCAGTAGAAACATAACGTGCAGGCTGAATAATATCCCACAAAAGTTTATCGGGGGGAACTTGTTGAGACTTGTTATGTTTTTGAAAAAACAAGGTACCAAAAGCCAAAGCAAGCATTATAGCCGTCAGAATAAAATAATTTCTATGCATGATCTTAGAATTTATATTCCGTTATTTTTTTTCTCACTTTTTTCTCAATTAGCATAGAAACCCAAAAAGCTGCCAATGCAACGACGGTAAAACCAAATGCCCACCAGGAAGCGCTAATACCGGTTACATCCGTTAAGGTAACATGGCCCAAATATCCACTCAGATAAAAGCCCTGCATGAAGGGAAAAACTTCTGCAAAAATGAAAATTCCGATAAAAAGACCAACGCCAAAGACTAACGCATCAAGTTTACCAATTGTGATAGCAACGAAACTTGTGCCCGGACAAAAGCCTCCGATGACAAAACCAATACCCATAACAATCCCTCCGAGAATCATAGAAGGAAGATACGTAGGTAAAATGAAGATTTGGGCAAGATTGAGCCATCCGAAATAGCTAAAATAAAGCAGGCCAACCATTGCCACAATAACTGCGGTAAAAAACACACGCAATACCATAAAATTGTATCCATAAAAAACACCTGCAAGATTTCTCGAAGAGGAAAATCCGGAAGCTTCCAATAAAAATCCGAAGCTTATTCCAATAAAAACGGCAATGACAAGATTCCAATCACCGGAAATAATGCCATTAGGAAATAAAGGTCCCATTTTTTTATATTTTTAGTTAATAATATTTATTAAGTCCATAATCTTCTAAACAAATAGGCCACGAGGTATGCGGAGGCAAAAATGAGCAGCATCACCATCACACCTCCGAAAGAAAATGTAGAGCTTCCACTCAGAGCAGCGCCACTGGTGCAGCCACGGCCCAAACGGGTACCAAACCCCCACACTATTCCCCCAATCAAAGCATAAATAAGCCTTTTTTTTGAAGTAATACGCGGGCCATGTTCCACAAATGGTTTTTTTACCCTTCCGAAGATTATACCTGACAATAGTCCTCCCAAAAAGACGCCCAACACTTCATATACTAACCAACTGTTCATAGGAGAATGACCACCCTTTAAAAATCTGCCATAATACGGATGTGCTTTTGCTGCAGCAGGACTGATAATATGAGCAGCTTCAACCACAGTATCTTTTACCGCACCGCTAATACCCGGTTCACGCCCGGAAATATAAACAGTTATAATCATCAATATTCCAAGTAATACCCCACCAAGGTACGGGTTAATATAATGAGTTTTGTTTTTGCGATTTATTTGTGTTTCCATTTTTACTAATTATTATGTAGTTAAAACAAAAATTTAGTTATTTGTCCGGCTTCAACCATTACAAAACGAAACATTAATCCCCCGAACAGAATCAGGAAAGCCGGAATCCATCTCGGAACGTGGTAGCCGGACAGTTCCAGAATTTCAAGAACTCCGGGGAATATAAGACCAAGCAAAACAACAAAAACCCAAAAACTAACGGTAAAAGAGCCACCAAGAAACAATTTAAAAGCTTCCAGTTTTACTGCCGTACCGGCCATAAACCCCATAAACAGATGGATAATCAGAAACAATTCAATGGCAATAAAAATCAGATCAATTTTACTTAAGACTCTTCGTTCGTGTTCATTATTACTCACCCACATAATAGCCGCCAGTCCGGTGGAGAAACCGGAAACTAAGAAGAGAGGTCCTAAGATGGAGGTGTTCCATAACGGTCGGGCATTAAATGCGGAGAGAAGGATGCCCGTATAAACACCCAAAATAATGGAGAGAATCATCATAACCCAGGCTAAGGAGACACGATTTTTAATCACCCGCTTTTCAAAACTGTTTAAGAAACCGAATTTCCAATCCCATCCCGGGAACATCTCTTTCATATAACTCGCTACCCAAACCAGAGACAAAGGGGTAATCAGCATCAAGGTCCAGGCTCCCCACGACATTGGCGATGTAAAGCGGATGGTTGTGTATAAACGCCAGAAATATAGTTTGTGGTATAAATCCGAAAACAAAGCCATGAGACCAATCACCAATACTATTGGAGCAATAATCGTAGCCCACTTAACCGTTGCCGGCATTTCTTTTTCTTTGCCACGAACCACAAAATAAGCGGCAAAAAAGAGAATCCCGGCTGCCAGCCCTCCAAGAAAGAGGTAAAGTGCAATTTCCCAATGCCAAAGATGTAATACCGGAAAAATTTCAGGGATATTCTTTCCACTAACAACTAATTCTTCTTTCATAATTATTAACTTTTTAAGTTAAAAAATAAAGTTGGGGTTCGGTTCCTGCTTCAGGCGCCAGCACATACCACGTTCTGCCCTTCATTGCTTTAGAGACCGCACTATTTGGATCATCCAAATCTCCAAAATGGAGACTGTAAGTAGGACACACATCCACACAAGCAGGATCTTGTCCTTTATCCACCCGCTGGATACAGAAAGTACATTTATCCACATATCCATCCGGATGAATGTACCGGGCATCATACGGACATGCCTCAATACAGGCACCGCAGCCGATACAATCGTCGTGGGTTACCAGAACAATACCTCCTTCTACAATATGACTTGCGCCGGTAGGGCAGCAGCGCACACAAGGAGCATTATTGCACTGGTTACAACGTTCTGACTGGAATTTCAAATCCAAACTCGGGTAAGTTCCTTCTACATTTTCCACAATCCAATCACGACAAAAACCGTGAGGGACATTGTTTTCCGTTTGGCAGGCTACTACACAATCGGCACAGCCCACACATAAAATCGTATCTATCGCCATTGCATATCTCATGCCTTACTCTCCTTTCCATTTTTATGGGGATCTTCTTTTAAAAATGTGATGAAATTGACCCTCATGCCCGTACCACCCATAATAGGATCCTGAGCATAACGGGTAATCATTTTTTCATCACTGGCGCCTCTGCCGTAAGCGCGGGTTAATTTTTTGTCAGTATGGCCGAAACCATGTACCATAAAAACGGAATCCCAACGAACCCGCTCGGTAACCCTGACTTTCACAGGGAAATCCGTAATTGCGCCATCCTGATTTTTCAACCAAACTTTTTCATCATTTTTCAGGCTCCACAAATCAGCTACGACCGGATTCACCCAAACACTGTTTTCTTTCATCAAATCCCATAAATTGTGATTATTAATGGTCCGGGAAAAAGTGTGCATCGGAGCCCTGCCGTAAATCAGCCGATAAAAGTTTGGCGGTGGCTCAGGATGCGGTTTATAAACAGGCATAGGGTCAAAACCTGCTTCCTCAAATTCTGTGGAATATAACTCTACTTTTCCGGTATTCGTGTTAAATTGATAATCTTCGTTATCTCCGATATAAAGGGGGCCGTTTACACGCGGGAATTTTTTCACTCCGATTTTTTTCATTTCCTTGAGAGAAGTACCGATTTGTTTGAATTGCCAATCTAAAACCTCCGAATAATCATCATAATTGAAGTAGGCATGCAATCCCAAACGTTCCCCAATTTGTTTGACAATCCACCATGCCGGTTTGGAATTGTATTTGGGCTTTACGGCTGGCATACGAAGAGCGACATTAGGAACACGGTTTTGGGCCGCCCTGATAAAATCATATCTTTCCAAATAAGTTGCTTCAGGCAAGACCACATCGGCGTACCCTGTAACTTCCATGGGCATGGTATCTATAACGGCAATAAATTCAACAGCCTCTACAGCTTCTTTTAACAATGGTTTGTCCGGCATGGAAAGAGGCAGGTTGGTACCTCCTGTCAACCATGCCCTGACCTGGTGTTTATATTTGTAACGCGGGATGGAAGCTTTCATAATTTCTGTGGTAATTCCCATGGAAGCCAATGGAAAACGCCCATCAAGCAGGTCTTTCCAGTTCCATTTAGGTTCCGGATAAGGCGGCTGTGGAAAATGCGGAACAGCTTTTGCTTCGGGAAGATACAAACTCCCTCTTTTACCCCAGGCGCCTAACAGGGCAGTCAGAATTCCAAGCGCCCTTTCACGCTGGGTATCATCTCCATACCAGACAACGTGGCGACCTGGATGTATTACAACAGCAGGTGCAAACCCAGCCATTTCACGTGCGGTTTTTCGAATCAAATCAGGTTCAATGGTAGTAATTCCATAAGCCCATTCCGGCGTCATATCTTTAACATGCTGTTTTACCTGATCAAAACCAAAGGTATATTTTTTAACAAAATCTTTGTTATAAATATCTTCATAAATAAGAACATGAATCCATGCCATGATAAGGGCGATATCTGTTGATGGTTTTAT